>NZ_JBAJNR010000008.1:0-146011 GCF_036881695.1 Corynebacterium sp. Marseille-Q4381
CGCCCGGCCGCCAGCAACCGGTGCACCGCCCGCGATCACCGGGCGGATTCCCCCGTTCGCGCCCGCTGCGTGAGCGCCACCGGCAGCGGAGCCAGCTGTACCAGCGCCGCCGTAGGTGCCGTGGGTGCCGTGAGGGGTAGCGCCGGCTCCCCCGCCCGGCGCGCCGGGCACCCCCATGGACCCCATCGGCGCGGCTGCCCCTGAAGCCGAACCCGGCGCGGCGTGTACGCCTAGCTCTCCCACGTGTGCCCCCGCACCGGCCGGAACCGCGCCGCTGCGGTTCACCCCGTTCGGCCTCGGCACCGCGCCCCCGCCGAAACCAACTGCGTTCGCCGGCGCGGACGCGATGTTCGCGAGCTGAGCTGCAGCGTCAGCCGAGCGGCCAAGCGCTCCTGCGGTGCGCGCCCCTCGCGACAACGCGTCGGTGTGCGCGACCACGCGTCCCGGAGCGCCCGGGACCGCGGGGCCGAAGCCTGCCGGTAACGGCCCGGCAGCCCCGCCGCCGAGTAGTGCGGGCGCAGGAAGCGCCTTAGTCCTCGCTCCCGCCGTTCCCGGGGCGCCGGCCACCGCCGGCGGCGCTGCCGTCTGCCCACCGTGCGTGGCCACTGCCGCGCTCGGATTTCCCGCGGCGCCAGCCGGGGACAAGGCGCTTGGCGCACGCTGGCCCGGCGCGTTGTGCGCCCGCGGGGCGGCCAGCGCCGGCAGAGCCAACCCTGCGGATGCGGCGCTGCTTACAACTCCAGCCGCGGCGGTGCCGATGCCTGACACACGCAGCGCCGCAGCGCCCGAGTTCAGTCCCGGGTGCAGGCTCGGGGGCATGGTGGGCGAGGCGGCCGACGCCACCTGCGTCTGGGTTGCGCCCGCCCTGATCGCCTCCACGACGTCCGGCGTCACTTGGCCGTAGGCGTGCACCACGTCGTCCGGGGTCACGGCGTGCGCCAAATCGGCGTGTCCGATGGCCACGAAGGAATCGCGGACCATCTCCGGCAGCGGCGAGCGCTCGAAGGAGGGCGCAGCAGGCTGCGGCATCTCGCCGATGCGGAATGGGTTGCCCGAAATGCGGTCCAAATCCGGGTAGAGCTTGCTGAACGCCGGCACCGTTGTTGTCAGCGACGCGCTCGCGCGCGGGCCGAAGGCGGAAAGAAACGTCGCCTCGTAGACGGGGCGGATGTGCAGCGGCAGCGCTGCCGCCACCGCCGCTGCTGCCGCGGCCAGGGCCGTTTCCGCCGAAGTGGTGGTAGCCAGCGAGGTGTTGTGCGCGGACATGGCGCGGGCTCGCATGGCGTACATGCTCGCCGCGCGCTGGATCTTATTTACCCGCTCATCCGCGCGGCGCACCCACGCCGTGTCAAGCGACGTCGCGAGCTTCTGCCGCACCCCGAAAAGGGAATGGACGGCAGCGTCGAGCCGACCCGCGACGTGGCCCCAGTAAGCGGCTTCGCTTGAGGCGGCGGAAACTCGGGAGGTTGACATCAGGCGCTCGAGCAGCCGCAGATTTGGGGGCGCGACGGCGACTGGCGGAAGTGCGGTGATCGGGGTAGACGCGGCGTGGGCGGGAAGGTGGGCGGGTTGGAGGGAACCCGTAGCGCCGCCAAGCGCATGCTGCCCTCCCGCTTCAATGCTGCGAAACGCCCCTGCCAACGTGCCGTCGGTTCGCTCCATGTTGGCGAGGTTGACTTCGGCGGCGTGCGCCGTGTCGTTGAGCTGCGCCGCCATCACGCGGAACGCCTCGGGCGCGTGAAAGCTGGAAACCTTGCCTAGGGATCGGCCGGCTTCGCGAAAACCCGACGCCTGGGAGTACCCCGCCAGGCCTGGGCGGAAGCCGCCGAGGTTGTCGGCGAGCAACGAACGCGCTTCGGCGCGCAAGAGCTTGGTCGCGATGTGGAGTGCGTCGGTGTCGATCGAAACGTTTGAGCCCATGAATTCCCCCGGGTGACTTTTAACAGGTGAGCGGTCTGGGCGAAACGTTAACCGCCGCGCGCAGGCAGAAACAGGGGCTGCGCGCACACTTCAGTGGTCGTTGCAGATCAGGGGTCGCCGCCGCTTACCGGCCTTCCGCCGCGTAAGCCATGACGCTGCGTATCCAAAACGTAAACGCCGCGATAAACGGGGCGACCAGCCAGACCACTGGCTCCGTCACCGGCGGGGCAACCCGGGACGGGTCGCTGCGGTGGAGCAGACCGGCGGCCACGTCCCCGGTGGCGAGCGCTGCGAACGTGGCCGCAACACCGCACACCGCCAGCCACAGGAGATACAGCGGGCCCCCGCGAGCCTTGCCGCGGCGCACCTGCGCCCACGCAACCGCGGCGAGCACCGCCCCGATCACCGCGGCAGCGAGACAGAACCAACCAACACCAGCAAACGCGGCGTTGGGGGAGCTGGCGTCTTGGTCGACGATGGGCACGCCGTCGACCACCTCAATGACAAACGCGGGGCGGGCGAACCCCCACACTGCGCCGCCGACAATGCCGAGGAGGAGCGCGGCGGCCAAAAGCCCTGCCCCGGCGCCGATTGCGCGGGGCAGTCGTCGGCGCACCGGGGTCGGGGCTTGAATGAGTTGTGGCTCGGTCACAGCCGGCGAGTTTAGCTGTTGCAGACCTTCCAGCGGCCATCCTCCTTGGCAAACAGCTGGACGTTTTCGGAGGTGTTGCCCGCAGCCTTCGAGGTCACGGTGGCGGAGGCGCGATCACCATCGACGCGCACGTCCGCTACTGACACCTCGGTCTTCGGCATCTCGATCGCGGAGCCTTGCTCCTCTTGGGCCGCCATGATCTGCTCGACCATGTCGAGGGTCAAGCCCTGCTTCTCAAACTCCTCGAGCGCCGGTTCGCGCACCGCGGCGCAGGAGTTGTCGAGGATGACGCGGGTCCACTTTGCGAAGGACTCGGGGTTGGTGACCTTCCGCACGACCTCCTCGATCTCGCGGCGCTCCGCCGCCGTGCCTTCGCGCCCGCCGGCAACCGGCTCGTAGGTCGGCACCTCGAAGCCCTCCTCCAGCGGGTTGATGATGGTTGGGATGGCCTGGTCGCCCTGCTGGTTCGGCGCAGGAGCCGCGGCGTCATCCGCCGGCTTCTCCCCATCGTTCGGCTTGCCGTCCCCCGGCCTGGCCGCGTCGCCGTTGTCCCCCGGCGTCGCTGGCTCGGCCGCCGCGGATGTGGCAGCGTCCTGCGCTGCGTCAGCAACCGTGGCCTCGCCCGGCGCCGTCGCCGCGGTGGACAACCCGCCGCCGGTCGTTTCGGTGTCGGAGCCGCACGACACCAGGGTGAGCGAAAGCGCGGCGGCGGCGATTGCACCCGCCGCGGACTTCGCTGCCGACATTGAGGCGGTGGAAAGGGTCACTGCAACATCTCCTCGCGGTTGAAAGTTCTTTGAGCATTCTACCAACGGGTTTCTGGCGCATCCGTGCATCGAACTAGCCAAGGCTCTGAACGTTGTCTGTGAGTACTGTGTACGACCATGCAACTCAGCCAGGACGCAATTACGCAGGCCGCGATGAATATATTGCGCCAGTACGGCCTGGCGGATGTGTCGATGCGCAGACTCGCCACCTCCCTCGGCGTGGCCCCCGGCGCGCTGTACTGGCACATCGAAAGCAAGCAGGAGCTCATCTCCAACATGGCCGCGGAGATAGTCCGCCCGGTGCTCGAGCACGGCGCTCCAGGGGACCCTGCAGAGCTCAGCGCGCTTTTGCGCCGGTCGCTGTTGAGCGTGCGCGACGGTGCGGAAGTTGCGGTCGCCGCGATCGGGCAGCCGGGCACCGCCCTGCGGGGGAAATTGGTGGACGCGTTCGCGGCTGCTGTGGCGGGGTGGGTAGGTGGGACTAGGCGGGCGTCGGCAAGCGAGCAGCTCGCCGCAGCCAACGGGCTGCTGCACCTGACCCTTGGTGCTGCGTCCGTGGAGCAGTCTGGCGCTCAGCTTGCTGCGGCGACCGGGAGCGAGACAGCGGCGGAGCTCTCCCCCGTCGAGGCGGAGGCTCAACACCGAACCGCTGTGCAGCTGCTCCTGCGCGGCCTGGGCGCGGTTGGCGAAGGCGTGTAGGGGGTCTCGACTACGATCAGTCGGCATGACTGAAGCCACTCACGAGCAGCCCGCCGCGACTCCCGCACCGGAAACGTGGCCGGGTACCGCCTACCCCCTCGGCTCCACCTACGACGGCGCAGGAACCAACTTCGCGTTGTTCTCGAACGCCGCCGACAAGGTCGAGCTCTGCCTGATCGACGAGGACATGAACGAGACCCGGGTCGAGCTCGACGAAGTGGACAACTACGTCTGGCACGCGTACCTGCCGGGTGTCGCCCCCGGGCAGCGCTACGGCTACCGCGTTCACGGCCCGTGGGACCCGGCCAACGGCAAGCGCTGCGACCCGAACAAACTTCTCGTCGACCCGTACGCGCGCGCGTTCGACGGCGACTTCGACCAGCACTCCTCGCTGTTCTCCTACGACATCCACGCCGAGGAGCCGGGCACCGGCCGCAACGAGGAGGATTCGCTGGGACACACCATGCTCAGCGTGGTGATCAACCCGTTCTTCGACTGGGGTGACGACCGCAGCCCGAATATCCCGGACGAGGAGAGCGTGATCTACGAGTGCCACGTCAAAGGCATGACGATGACGCACCCGGACATCCCGGAGAACCTCCGCGGCACCTACGCCGGCATGGCGCACCCGGTGATGATCGACTACCTGCAGGACCTCGGCGTGACGTCCATCGAGCTGCTGCCCGTCCACCAGTTCCTGCAGGACGACCGCCTGCGCGACTTGGGGCTGCGCAACTACTGGGGCTACAACACCTTCGGTTTCTTCGCCCCGGAGAACAACTACGCCTCCACCGACCGCCCCGGCGACGCGGTGGCGGAGTTCAAGCAGATGGTGCGCGCCTACCACGAGGCGGGCATGGAGGTCATCCTCGATGTGGTGTACAACCACACGGCCGAGGGCAACCACATGGGCCCGACTATTGCGTTCCGCGGCATCGACAACGAGGCGTACTACCGTCTAGTTGACGGCGACAAGTTCCACTACATGGACTACACCGGCACCGGCAACTCGCTGAACGTGCGCGACCCTCACTCGCTGCAGCTGATCATGGACTCGCTTCGTTACTGGGTCACCGAGATGCACGTCGACGGCTTCCGCTTCGACCTCGCCTCCACCCTGGCGCGCGAGTTTTCCGACGTGGACCGTTTGGCGACCTTCTTCGATCTCGTGCAGCAGGACCCGATCGTCTCACAGGTCAAGCTGATCGCCGAGCCGTGGGACGTGGGCGAGAACGGTTACCAGGTGGGCAACTTCCCCTCGCTGTGGAGCGAGTGGAACGGCAAGTACCGCGACACCATGCGCGACTTCTGGCGCGGCGAAGCCTCCACCCTCGGCGAGTTCGCGTCCCGCCTGACCGGCTCGTCGGACCTCTACCAGCACAACGGCCGCCGCCCTTCGCACTCGATCAACTTCATCACCGCCCACGACGGGTTCACGCTGAACGACCTGGTGAGCTACAACGAGAAGCACAACGAGGAAAACGGCGAGGACAACCGCGACGGCGAGAGCCACAACCGCTCCTGGAACTGCGGTGAGGAAGGCCCGACCGACAACCCGGAGATCCAGCAGCTCCGCGCGCAGCAGCGCCGCAACTTCCTGACCACCCTGCTTTTGTCCCAGGGCACGCCGATGATCGCCCACGGCGACGAGTTCGCGCGCACCCAGGGCGGCAACAACAACGTGTACTGCCAGGACAACGAGATCGCGTGGATGAACTGGGACCGGCTGGAAGAGGCCGAGGATCTCCACGGGTTCACCAAACGCCTCATCGCCATCCGAAAAGCGCACCCGGTGTTCCGCCGCCGGCGCTTCCTCTCTGGCGGCGCGCTGGGCGAGGACGTGGTGGACCGCGAAATCGCCTGGCTGGTGCCGGACGGCAAACTGATGACGCAGGACGACTGGGACTACGCCTTCGGCAAGTCGCTGATGGTCTACCTCAACGGCGACGGCATCACCGAGCAGGACCGCCGCGGCCGCAAGGTCAGCGACGACTCTTTCGTGCTCATGTTCAACGCGCACTACGAGGCCATCGACTTCACAGCCCCGCCGGAGCAGTACGGTGCGAGCTGGGAGGTGCTGATCGACACCACCGAGCCGCTCGGCTACCCGGCGGAGAAGTCGGTGCTCAAGGCCGGCGACACCACCACGGTGCCTGCGCGCTCCACGCTGGTTCTGAAGCAGGTCGAGCCGCCGGTACGCTAGACGCTTTCACCGGATTGGTATCTCAAGGAGGGCCAGAATGATTACCGCTAAGCGCGCGCGGATTTCTGTCACGGCGAGTGAAGTGGTGGTGACCCCCACCGCCCTGGCGGCGTCGTTGCAGGCGAGCTCCTCCGACACCCTGGTGGAGCTGGCCGCTATCACAAACGTCACCGTCCACCCCGGCGACGCGTGGGATGAAGGCCGCGTGGAGCTTGCCACGGCCCGCGGGACCGAGGTAATCGAGTTCAGCCCCGGCGACAGCGACGGCCCGGACGCGTTGAAAGCGATGGTGGACAAGGCGCTGCGCGGCGACGCCCCGGACGCGGCCGCGGCGGACGGGCAGGCTGGTATCCCCGGGTTCGACTTCGTCGCGTTCGACGTGGAGACGGCGAACCAGAACTGGGGTTCCATCTGCCAGATCGGCATGGTGAAGATCGTCGACGGCGAGGAAGTCGACCGCGTGATGTGGAAGTGCTGCCCGCCGAAGGGCATCGACGCCTTCGACCCGTTCAACGTGGGCATCCACGGCATCACCCAGGAATCGGTGGCCGATTGCCCGGGCGTGGGCGAGCTCATCGCGTCGGTTGAAGAGTTCGTCGGCGATTTGCCCCTAGTTGCGCACAACGCCCAGTTCGACGCATCCGCGCTGCGCGACGCGGCCGTTGCCTCCGGTGTTGCGGTGCCGAAGCTGATGTTCGCCTGCACCCTGGCGCAGGCCCGTGCCACCAAGCTCGACGTGGTGAACCACAAACTGCCGACGCTCGCCGAGCACTTCGGCGTGGCGCTGGATAACCACCACGACGCTGGTGCAGACGCCTTCGCGTGCGCCGGCATCATGGTCGGTCTCGCGCGCCAAGCTGCGTACGAGGGGTCGCTGATGGGCTTCGTCCACGACGCGGGTTTCGCGCTCGGTTCCATCGACGCCGACCGCGTCACCCCGGTGCTGCGGGACCGTTCCGGTGCCATGCGCGCGCTGCAGGTGCAGAAGGTGCAAGGCGGCGGCATGTCTGCTGCGGTCGACGCGGTCTCGCAGCCGCAGGGCAACAACCAGGGCGACGGCCCATCGCGCGGGGCGGAGCAGGCTTCGGATACCGCTCCGGCCGCGTCCGAGCCGGCGAGCGGGGGTAAGGCGAAGCGCAGCGCCCCGCCGTGGCAGGCTGTCGCGACCCCGGACACCATCCCGGACCCGAACCCGAAGGCTGACCCGGATTCCGCGCTCTACGGTGAGAACGTCACGTTGACCGGCGATTTCGAGCCCTACGACAAGGGCGAGCTATGGGCGGGTATCGCGCACCACGGCGGCCAGGTGGGCAAGAACGTGACGAAGAAGACCACCATCCTCGTCACCGGCGAGTGGGCCACTATGACGTCCAAGGAGAAACGCGCCCGCGAGCTGCAGGACAAGGGCCAGGAGATCCAGATCTGGACCGCGGAGCAGCTGCTCGACGCCCTCGGCTACGAGCGGTAGGGCAAAAAGATTTTTGCTTGGCGACGGAACCGCCGCCCTCCCCCGCGCGTCTAATACACATGACGCACGCCCTCGCTTACCCCGTTTCGCCCTTTGCTCCGGCGCCGTTTCCGCACCAGCAGCTTCACCCCCGCCTCGCTCGCCGCGAGGAGATCACCGCGGGCGGTGCAAAAGCGTGGATTACCCCGGGGTTTAGCGCTTCCACGGCGTTTATCTCCTTATCGCCCGGGCTGGTCTGCGTGTTCGACGGGATTGCCGCGGCCGGTCACGGCGAGGCCTTAACCCACCAGCAGATCGGCTCCCTGGGGCTCACGGCGCACCAGGCGTGGAACGCGGCCGCCGAGACGCTGCGCGCTACCGCTGTGACGGAGGGAGACGTGGAGTTTTGGTCGCGCCCCGCCACCGTTGCGCTGGGCGACGGCGCGCCGCCCGGGGTCGAGATCCGCGGCGGGACGCACACGGCGGCGGCGTGGCTCGCCCACCCGAGAACCTTTGAAGTCATCCACAGACATTTCTCCACCGTGCTGGCCCCCACGGGCGAACTTAGCTACTTCTCGCGCGACCAGCGGGAGCTGTTCATTTTCGACGCGCACCGCGACGACATCACGCGCGCGTTGGGCCCGGTTGCGCTCATGCGCTACTCGCTGGGTTTCCCGCTGCTCTTGCGCTAGCGCCGGCGGGCGCGGCCAATCACTATGGTTGAACACGTCTGCCGCAACCTCAACGCGGCTGCAAGCCAAGAAGAAAGTTGAACCATGCGCCGGCCCATCACGTCCACCTACCGCCTCCAGCTGCGCGGACCCAACGCTGACCCGTCCGGCCGCAAGTTCGGGTTCGCAGAAGCTGCAGAGCAGGTGCTTTATCTGCGCGATCTCGGGGTCAGCCATATCTACCTCTCCCCCATCTTCGCCGCGGTACGCGAGTCGAACCACAACTACGACGTGATCGACCCGACCGAGATCAACCCGGAGCTGGGAGGCATCGAAGGTTTGCGGGAGCTCGCGCGGGTGGCGCACGACGCGGGCATGGGTCTCGTGCTGGACATTGTCCCGAACCACCTCGGTGTGGAGACCCCGCGCACGAACGCTTGGTGGTGGGATGTGCTCAAACACGGGCGCGATTCCGAGTTCGAGCCCTACTTCGACATCGACTGGCACGAGGACAACGGCGCCGGCGGCAAGCTCGGTCTGCCCGTCCTTGCGGTTGAGGGCGACGAGGAAAAGCTTGAGCTCGTCCAGCTCGGGCCCGAGGAGTTCCCCGCCGGCGCCGCCCCCGGCGGCGAGGTGGTGCTGAAGTACTTCGACTCTTACTTCCCGGTGCGCCCGGGCACCTTCGGCTCGCTTGCCGACGACCCCGTGGAGGTCTACGCCAAACAGTCCTACAAGCTGATGTACTGGCGCGACGGCGTGATCTCCTACCGCCGCTTCTTCTCTGTCAACGGGCTCGCCGGCATCCGCCAGGAGGACGAGGCAGTGTTCGAGCACAGCCACCGAGCCCTGCGGCAGCTGGTCGACGAAGACTTGATCGACGGCATCCGCGTCGACCACCCAGACGGCCTCACCGACCCGTTCGGCTACCTCACCCGCCTGCGCAAACTCATCGGCCAGGACCGGTGGCTAGTTATCGAGAAGATCCTCGCCGTCAACGAGCCGCTGGACCCGCGCCTCAACGTCGACGGCACCACCGGCTACGACGCCCTGCGAGAACTCGACGGCATCTTCATCAACCCCGACGCCGAGGACACGATGTCCATGCTCGCGTTGCAGCAATGCGGCTCCACCTGGGACGAGGCCGCGATTGAGGCGGCGGAGCACCAGCTCAAACGCGACGTCGCACAAAATGAGCTCGGCGCCGAGCTGCAGCGCCTCGTGCGCGCCATGCGCCGGGACAACTTTTCCACCGCGGGCCAAGACGTGAGTGAGGGCGACCTCACAGACACGATGGTCGAGCTGTTGGCCTCGATACCTGTCTACCGCGCCGACTACCGTTCTTTGTCCCGCATCACCTCGACGGTGGTTGCGGAAATGGCGCGGAAGCAGCCGGCGAGGCGCGACGCTTTGGACCTCATCGCCGCGGCAATGCTCGCCGAGGGCGAGGCCAAGATGCGCTTTGCCCAGGTTTGCGGCGCGGTGATGGCGAAGGGCGTGGAAGACACGCTGTTTTACCGGGCGAACCGCCTCGTTTCGCTGCAGGAGGTCGGCGGCGCGCCGGGGCGTTTCGGTGTCGGCGCAGCCGAGTTCCATCTCCTCCAGCAGGAGCGCGCGCAGTTGTGGCCGCACGCGATGACCTCGCTCACAACGCACGACACGAAGCGCACCGAGGACACGCGCGCCCGCATCGGCGAGATCGCCGAGGTTGCCGACGAGTACGCTGAGCTGACCCGCCAGATCTTCGCCATTGTTGCGCCGCCGGACACGGCCACCGGGCATTTCCTGCTGCAGAACATCGTTGGTGTGTGGCCCGCCGACGGCGAGGTGACCGAGACCCTGCAGGAGCGCCTCCACGCCTACGCGATCAAGGCGGTGCGCGAGGCCGGTGTGAACACGACCTGGTTCCACCAGGAACCGGAGTACGAGGCTGCGGTGACGGACTGGATCGACGCGGTGTTGTTCGGCCCTGTGGCTGGACCGATCACGCAGTTTGTGGCCCGCCTGCACCGCGGCGCAGTGACTGTTTCGCTTGGCAGGAAGCTGATGCAGATCGCCGGCGCCGGTGTCCCCGACACGTACCAGGGCCAGGAGTACTTCGACCTCTCCCTGGTCGACCCCGATAACCGCCGATTTGTCGATTACACCGCCCGCGCTCAGACATTGGCGCAGTACCGCGAACGCGATGTCGAGGAGAGGCTCACCGGTTATCTCGGTGGCGATCTCACCGGCGCAGGCGCCAGCGTGGCCAAACAGATCGTAGTTAGCGAGGGCCTCAACGCCCGGCGCGAGCACCCCGAGGTCTTCCTCGAAGGCAGCCACCAGGCGGTGTTCGCTGTCGGAGAGGCGAAGGACCATTTGGTCGGCATCGCCCGCGCCGACCAAGCAATTGCGCTCGCCACCCGCCTGCCGCTGGGGTTGGAAGCCCGCGGGGGCTGGGGCGCGACAACGGTGCAGCTGCCCGACGGCGCGTGGCGCGACCGGTTTAGCGGCCGAACCTTTTCCGGCACCGTGAAGGTGGCGGACGTGCTCACCGAGCTACCTTGTGCTTTGCTGCTGAAAACGAGCGAGAGGTAGCCGGTGGGCAAACAGAAGAAGGTTTCTGACGAGACGATCTCGCGCCTCGGCTCCACCTACGCGGAGTGGGTCCGTGCAAACGAGGGCGTTGCGGCGGTGTTCCGCGACGCGCTCAACGAGCTGATGCGCGACGCCGGCGTGAACTTCGACCGGGTCGAAGTGCGGGTGAAAACGTGGCCGTCGTTAAAAGCGAAGGCCCGCAAGCTGGGGGCGGACGGCGAGCCGCTCTACCCCGATCCGTGGAACGACATCCGCGACATCATCGGCGCGCGCATCACGGTGCTGCACTCGACGGAGATCCCGGCCGTGCAGCGGCTGCTGGCGGACCAGTTTGAGGTGCTGCGCAGCGTAGACAAGGCGCAGGAGACGCGGGTGGCCGGCGGATTCGGCTACGGCTCCCACCACCTGCAGGTGCGCGTCACCGAAGAATCGGAAGGCCTCGAGCGCTACGTCGGCACCGTCTTCGAGGTGCAGGTGCGCACCGTGCTCCAGCACGCGTGGGCGGAGTTTGAGCACGACATCCGCTACAAACGGTCCGCGGGCGTGCGCCTCGATCCCGAGATTGACCGCGCCTTCACCCTCGCCGCCGGGTTGATTGAGTTAGCTGACCAGCAGTTTGACCAGATCGCAGGCATCGCAGGGCCACAGAAGGCTCACACCGTGGGCGCCGAGGACGCTGAGATCTCACCGGAGACGCTCCCCGGATTGCTGACTATCATGC
The DNA here is from genome assembly GCF_036881695.1 of Corynebacterium sp. Marseille-Q4381. NCBI lineage: Bacteria > Bacillati > Actinomycetota > Actinomycetes > Mycobacteriales > Corynebacteriaceae > Corynebacterium > Corynebacterium sp. Marseille-Q4381. Next base: position 11,655 of record NZ_JBAJNR010000008.1, read on the forward strand.
TCGGTTCGCACTTCCCGCTCTCGCGGGCGAACGATTACCGCTTCCTCAACGAGCTGCTGCGCACCCACGGCATCGAGCAGGTGGGGCAGTTGTCTGAGCTCACCAATCCAGCGGACGTCGAGGCGGTCAAGAACGCTCTCGCCCACCCGTTCGTCCCGGGCCAGGTGCGTATCGTGGACGACCTGCTACTCAACCGCTTCGGATCGGAGCACATCGATAAAACCTGGGACGCCGGAAACCGGCCGAAGGAGCGCAGGGAACGTCTCACGCGGCGCCTCGCCCTGCTGCGAGGCGCCTAGCGCCTAACCCCCAACAACCACTAGCGCTCTCGCCCCAGCAACCGGTCGGTCTGGCGGCGCTCCTTCTTTGTCGGGCGACCCGCTCCCCGGTCGCGCTTCGGCAACGTGGCGAAGATGTCCATCGGGGGCGGCGGCGGGGAGATGTCGATGTAGCACTGGCGGGCGACCGGAGCACCGACGCGCCTGCGCACCGTAGCCGTGACCTCGAACTCGAGGTAACGGTGGTCCTTCCACACGCGGACGTGATCGCCCGGGACAACCTGGGTCGCGGCCTTCACGGTCTCCTCGTTCAGCTTCACGTGGCCGGCGCGCACTGCTTCGGCGGCCTGGCTGCGCGTTTTAAAGATCCGCACCGCCCACAGCCATGCGTCGATGCGGACGGCGGAACCATCGGGTTGGGTCATAAACGGCAGGTCTTAGTACTCGTCGACGTGGTTGACAATCTTTTGGGCCTTGTTCCAGTTCACGTACCCGCCCACGACGGCGACGACGAAACCGAGGACAAGCAGGCTCCACTGGCCGGTCAGAAGCAGCAGCACCACGCCGCCGGCTACGCCGCCGCCGGTCCAGGCAGCGGCCGCGTTCATGTGCTTGCGCATGGCCTGCTTGCGCTGCTCGATGGGGTTGTTGGGTCGCGGCTGCATTGTCATGGGGTTAATTCTACCCACGTCTGCCCTGCTGCTTTGACGGTGGCGGTGCCTTGGGTGAGGGAGGCTAGGTGGGCGTCGATAAGCGAGCGCTCCCCCGGCGCAAAGCCGAGCGTGTAGCGCGCCAGCGAGCCGTACTCCACCCCCACCACCTCGGTGCCGGCGTTGCGCAGCTCGGCCTCGATGCGTCCCGCCTCCGCGTGCGGCAGGTCGACGGTGACCAGCTCCTTGACCGCCCGAGTGGTGCGGGTGACCTGCTCCAGCGCCTCGGACACGGAGTTCGTGTACGCGCTGACCAGCCCGCCGGTGCCAAGCTTCACCCCGCCGAAGTAGCGGATCACCACCGCGGCGACGTCGAGCATGCCGGAGCCTTTCAGCACCTCCAGCATGGGTTTGCCAGCAGTGCCCGAGGGCTCGCCGTCGTCCGAGGAGCGCTCGATGGGCTGCGCGCCGTCGACGTGGACGATGAACGCGGAGCAGTGGTGGCGCGCGTCCGGGTACGCCTCGCGCGCCTTAGCAATCAGCTCACGTGCTTCGTCCTCGGTGGCTGCGCGGTTGACCCACGTGATGAACCGGGAGCGTTTGATCTCGAACTCGTGGGTCACCAGCCTTGTCGCTGGGCGTTCGTAGGAGGTACGCATCGTTTCCAAGATAGTACGGTGGCGGTATGTCTGGTTTTGAGGTTTGGGCTCCGTACGCACGAGACGTGAAAGTGGTGATCGACGGATCCGAGCACCCCATGGCCGAGCGCGGGCGCGGCTGGTGGGACTCCGACGAAGAACCGCGCGAGGGGCAGCGCTACGCTTTTTCGCTTTTCGACGGCACATCATGGTCCAAACCCCTCCCCGACCCGCGCACCCGCCTCCAACCCGACGGCGTGCACGGCCCCTCCGAGGTCGTGCCGGCGGACTTCGAGTGGACCGACAGCGACTGGTCGGGCCTGCATCTGAAGGACCAGGTGCTCTACGAGCTTCACGTGGGTACTTTCACGCCTGAGGGAACCTTCGACGGGGTGATCAGCAAGCTGGACTACCTCGCCGACCTGGGTGTGAACTCGATTGAGCTGCTCCCCGTCCAGCCGTTCGCCGGCGAGCGCAACTGGGGATACGACGGCGTCGACTGGTTCGCCGTGCAGCAGTCCTACGGCGGCCCGCAGGGGCTGAAGAAGCTTGTCGACGCGGCCCACAACCGCGGCATCGCCGTCATCATGGACGTGGTCTACAACCACTTCGGCCCCGAGGGCAACTACAACCCGTGCTTCGGCCCCTACATCACCGCGGGCCACACGAGCTGGGGCGACGTAGTCAACATCTCCGGCCCGGGCTCAGACGAAGTGCGCGCTTACATCCTGGACGCGGTGCGCCAGTGGCTGGGCGAGTTCCACGTCGACGGTTTGCGCCTCGACGCTGTGCAGGCGTACGACGACCGTCGCGCGTACTCCATCATGGAGGAAATCCGTTGGGTGGCAGACGACATCGCCGAGCGCACCGGGATCCCCCGCACCATCATCGGCGAGACTGACCAGAACGACCCGCGCATTGTCAACGACGAAACCCGCGGCGGCTACGGTCTGTCGGCCCAGTGGTGCGACGACCTCCACCACTGCGTGCACTCGCTGATTACCGGCGAGCGCCAGGGCTACTACGTGGACTACGGCTCGATCGAGCAGCTCGCCGCCACGCTCAGCAACGCCTACCGCTTCCGCGACACTTGGTCCGAGTACCGCCAGCGCACCCACGGCCGCCCGCTGGATCTAGCGCACGTGGCCCCGTGGCGGATGATCACCTACACCACCAACCACGACCAGACCGGCAACCGCGCCGCCGGCGACCGCCCGACCGCAACCCACACGCCCCAGCAGCTTGTGCTGCGCGCGGCGACGATCCTTATGTCCCCGTTCACCCCGATGCTGTTCATGGGCGAGGAGTTCGGCGCTGACACGCCGTTCGCATTTTTTGTCTCGCACTCCGACCCCGAGCTGGTGCGCATGACGCGCGAGGGCCGCATGCAGGAATTCTCCCGCCAGGGCTGGAACCAGGCCGAGGTGCCGGACCCCGCGGAGCAGTCGACGTTCGACTCGGCGCGCCTCGAGTGGGATCACACCGCCCAGCAGGCGGAGATCTTGGCCGCGTACAAGCAGCTTCTTGCTTTCCGGCGCACCCACGCCCCCGCGCGCGACGATCTCCGCGAACTCTCCGTCGAACACGGCAGGGCCGGCGACGGCGAAACGAGCGGCGGCTGGCTGCTCATGGGCGAGCGCGGCGGCGACGTCATCTTCGCCGCGAACTTCAGCGCCGAGCCCGCCACCGTCCCAGCCGGCGGCGAGCTGCTCTACTCGTTTACCTCGCCTGAGGTGGGTGAGAACGAGACCGTGCTCGACCCGTGGGGCTTCGCCCTGATCAAGCAGCGGTAAGTCGACGCCGAGGCACGGCCGTCTACCCGGAGACGATGTATTCGTACTCCGGGGTCCCCGGCTCGAGGCGGCGGCACTCAATCGGCGAGTCCGCCATCCGCTCGAGCAACGGATCAAGATCGCTGGCGCGCGTGAGCTCCAAACCGACCAGCGCCGCGCCAGTTTCGCGGTTGTTCTTCTTTAAGTACTCGAACAGCACGATGTCGTCGTCCGGGCCCAAGATCTCTGTGAGGAACGTCCGCAGCTGTCCCGGCTCCTGCGGGAAGTTCACCAGGAAGTAGTGGCGCAGACCCCGGTGCACCAGGGAGCGCTCCATCACCTCGGCGTAGCGCAGCACATCGTTGTTGCCGCCGGAGATAATGCACACCACGGTCGAGCCCGGCTGGATCGTCATCGCGTTCAGGCCGGTCACGGCGAGCGCGCCGGCGGGTTCCGCAATGATGCCCTCATTCTGGTACAGCGCCAGCATTTCGGTGCACACAGCGCCCTCGTCCACGGCAAGCAGGTGCGTGCGGCCCTGGTTTCGCTCAACGACCTCGAACGGGAACGCCCCGATGCGCTTCACCGCCGCGCCGTCGACGAACGGGTCGATGTCGGTGAGCGTCACCGGCTCACCCTGTTTCAGGGCTTCGCTTAACGACGCCGCGCCCCTCGGCTCCACCCCCACCACAGCAGTGCGCGGCGACATGTCTGCGAAGTAGGACGTCACACCCGCGATCAGGCCGCCGCCGCCGACTGGAACCACAATCGTGTCCACCTCATGCCCCAGTCCTGTCAGCTGCGCGAGTACCTCTGCTGCAACTGTGCCCTGCCCAATGACCGTGTCGCGGGAGTCGAACGGCTCAATCATCTTCGCGCCGCGGGCGGAAGCGTCCTCGCGCGCGGCTTGCGCCGCCTCGTCGAAGGTGTTTCCGGTGACCACGAGCTCGATGGCGTCCCCGCCGTGCACCCGGATGCGATCGCGCTTCTGCTTCGGCGTCGGCTTCGGCACAAAGATCTTGCCTTGGATGCCAAGCGTGCGGCACGCGTACGCCACACCCTGCGCGTGGTTGCCAGCCGACGCCGCGACCACACCTTTGGCCCGGTCCTCGTGGCTGAGCCCTGAGATACCGAAGTAGGCGCCGCGGATCTTGTACGAGCGCACGTCTTGAAGATCTTCGCGCTTCAGATAAATATTCGCCGAATACTGCTCCGACAGGCGCGGGCAGTACTGCAGCGGCGTCGGATCAATCACCGACGAGATGCGGGCCTGCGCGGCCTGAATATCGGCGGCGTGCACGGGCTGGAACTTCGCGGAAGTCATGGTGTTACATCCTATCCCCCGCCGGGGCGCGCTCTGCGTTCCGTGTGGGCGCAGGCTGATCACGGGCTGTCATTTGCAGGCAAACCTGCTAGGTTTTTACCCGGTATTTTCCCTTTCCTTCGCTTTCTTAGGAGACCTCAGATGAAGCGCATTTCTACCGCTCTTGTTGCGGCCACCGTTGCCACCGGCCTCGCCCTGACCCCGGCCGGCGCCGAGACCGCCGCACCGCAGCCGGAGACCGGAGTCACCGCCACCACCAACGGCGCTGCCGAGGGCCAGCCTACTGGCGAAGACAAGACCGGCACCGACAAGGCTGATAGCCAGAACCCAGGCGACAAGAAACCTTCCAAGCCGGCGAAGAACAGCGGTTCCTCCACGGGCAAGCTGGTCGCCGCAGCGACTGGCATCACCTCCGCAGTGCTCACCACCGCGATCATCGTGTTCTCCAACCCGGCCGGCATCAACAAGGCGGTCGACCTGCTGAACGCGAACTTCGGCCTGGGCCTTCCTCACTTCACCCTGTTTTAATCACGCGTAACCGAGTGCTTCCGATAGCCGGCCCAGTGGAGTAGAAACTACAGTTATGAAATCTCGTACCGCCATCGCGCTGCTCACTGCGGCGGGCCTCGGCCTGACCGGTGTCGCCTCGGCCAACGCGGCCAACGCGGCCAACGGCAGCTCCAGCTCGAACGGGGTTGCGTCCGCCACCGTCACCGCAACCCCAACCACGACCCCCATCGCCACGCCGACGACAACCTACCCGGTCACGGCGACGTCCACGGTGGTGGGCTCTGACGGCGTCACCACGGTCGTCGAGTCGGTGACAGCCGAGCCCACCACCGTCACCTACACCCCGCCGAAGCCCACAGACGCGAGCTCCAAGATGATGGAGCTGAGCACGCTTTCTGAGCGCGGCCAGACCATCTTCATGGTCATCAACGCCGTGCTCACTGTCCTCGGCATCGCGATCCAGGTGGCGACGGCCGTGCTGGCGTCGAACCCCGAGATGGTCGACCAACTGCGCGCCTGGCTGGAGAGCCTAGATATTTAACCGGCTCCAGCAGCTCAGCCGCAGAAGACTGAAAGCCCCCGCTTCCCCGGCCGCCGACGGCGCCGGAGAAGCGGGGGCTTCGCCTTTCGCCTTCTAGCCGAACAGCTCCTCGGAAGCGATGCGGGCGCCCTCAACGAGGGACTCGAGCTTCGCCCAGGCAATCTGGCGGTTCAGGCGGCCGCCCAGACCACAGTCGGAGGACGCGATGACGTGCTCAGGACCTGCCGCCTCAGCGAACTTCAGGATGCGGTCTGCCACCAGGCGCGGGTGCTCGACCGCGTTGGTGTTGTGGGAAATCACACCCGGGTAGATGAAGGTGTTCTCCGGCAGCTCGCGGTTCTCCCACACGCGCCACTCGTGGGCGTGGCGCGGCGACGCACCCTCGAAGGAGTAGCCGCCGACCTCGGCGCGCAGGATCTCGTCGATGATGTCCTCGAACGGCACATCGGTGACGTGCGGGCCGTGCCAAGAGCCCCAGCAAATGTGCAGGCGAGTCTGCTCCTTCGGCAGGCCTTCAAGCGCGGAGTTGATCGCGTCGATGCGGATGCGCAGCCATGCGCGGTAGTCCTCGATAGACGGCTCGGGGTTGATCTGGTCCCACGACTCGGCCAGGTCCGGCGCGTCGAGCTGCACGGTGAAACCGGCGTCGGTGATCGCCTTGTACTCGTGCGCCATCGCGTCGGCGCACGCCTGCACCAGCTCTGCGTCGCTGCCGTAGTGCTCGTCCTTCAGGCGCGCGGCGGAGCCCGGGGACAGCGCGGCGACGAAGCCGTCGGTCGCGCCGGCCTTCTCCATCGCGGCACGCATCAGCTTTACGTCGGTCTCCACCTGGTCCTGGCCGATGTAGGTGATCGGTCCGGTGAACTTCGGGTTACCCACCTTGGCGCGGCCGGTGAAGATGCCGGAGTTGGGGTCGTTGTAGGCGTCAGCGAACAGGGCGCGGTCGCGGCGGTCCGGGAAGCTCGTCAGCTGGATGTTGCCCGGGGTCGAGCGCTTGACCTCCTGGCTCGCCCAACGGTCCTCGTCCGTCATGGTCAGGCCGCCGAGGCGGGAGAAGGAGTAGTTCCACCACGCGCCGTAGTCCACGGCACCCGAGGTGATGTGGCCGTACTCGCCCTCGTTGACAATGTCGATGCCCATATCGACCTGGCGCTTCACCACCTCGTCGACGGCGGTCTCGAGAACACCGAAAAATTCCTCGTCGCTGATCTCGTTGTTCGCGCGTCGCTCGTTCGCCTCAAGCAGAGCGTCGGTGCGCGGCAGGGAGCCGACGTGTGTGGTGCGGATCTTCTGGGTTGCCATGTGGGCATTCACTCCAATGCGTATGTAGGTGATACGTCCAACACAAAGGGTACGCCCCCGCTCCGCCAGCGAAACCTCCGGCTACCCGAGAATGCCGGGCCCCATTGAGGCTTTGAGGTCGCCCATCAGGTTGGCGGAGCGGTCAACGCGCAGGTGGTCGCCGAGCACCAGCAGCTGGCTCTGATCCCCGTTGACGAGGTTCAAGTAGACGTCCGTGTCGCCGGGGTTGTTCACTAGGACGCCTTTGAGTTTGGCAATGTTGTCGATGGTGCACTGGTCGGTGCGCATCGTCAGCCTCAGCGGCAAGCCGGCGCCGTTGCCGGGTCCGAGTTCTGGCACCTTCACGTCGTCGCCGAACAGGCTCATCCGTTCGTCCCGAATCGAGATGTGCGCCTTGACCAAGATGATATTGTCCTCGACGATCTGCGGAGCAACGAGGGCGTAGACCTTGTTGAACAGCAGCACCTCGACCTGCGCGCCGTGGTGGTCCTCGAGTGTCACGATCGCCCAGGGCGAGCCGTCCTTCTTGGAGAAGCGGCGGTCCACCGACGAGATCAACCCGCCAATGGTCACCTCCGCACCGTGGCGCAGCTCGCCTCCGAGGATGGTGGTCAGCTCCGTGTCCGTTTGGGCGTCGATGGCCTCCTCGAACCCGTCGAGCGGGTGCCCAGAAACGTAGAGACCGAGCATCTCCCGCTCGAGCGCGAGGCGGTGCTTGCGCTCCCACTCGTCGTCCGGCACCTCGATCGCGAACGCCGCGGCCGCCGCCTCGTCCTCCCCGCCGAGCGCAGCGAAGAGGTCGAACTGCCCCTTGTCGGCGGCCTTTTTTGTGGAAAGCACTGAGTCGACCGCGTCCTCCTGAATCAGCATGAGCCCCTTGCGCGGGTGGCCCAGCGAGTCGAACGCGCCAGCCTTGATCAAGGATTCGGTGATGCGCTTGTTGCACGCCACAAGGTCAATCTTGTCCAGGTAGTCCGAGAAGCTGGTGAAATTGCCCTTGGTGCGCCGTGTTTCCTTGATCGATTCCACCACCTCCACACCGACGTTGCGGATCGCGGCGAGGCCGTAGCGGACGTCCTCGCCCACAGCGATGAAGTTCTCCTCCGACTCGTTAATGTCCGGCTGCAGCACGGACACACCCATGTGGCGGCAGTCGGCGAGGTAGATAGCCGACTTGTCCTTTTTGTCGCCCACCGAGGTCAGAAGCGCGGCCATGTACTCGGCGGTGTAGTTCGCCTTCATGTACGCGGTCCAGTACGACACGAGCGCGTAGCCCGCGGCATGCGACTTGTTGAACGCGTAGGAGGCGAACGGCTCGATCGTGCCCCACAGCGCGTCGACTGCTGACTTGGAGTAGCCGTTGGCGAACATGCCCGCCGAGAACGTCTCGTACTCCTTGGCCAGCACCTCGGGCTTCTTCTTACCCATGGCTTTGCGGAAGCCGTCCGCTTGGCCTGCTGAGTAGTTGGCCACCTTCTGGGAGATGTTCATGATCTGCTCTTGGTAGACAATCAGACCGTATGTCTCGTCCAGGATCTCCTTGAGCGGTTCTTCGAGCTCCGGGTGGATCGGGGTGATTGGCTTGCGCCCGTTTTTGCGGTCAGCGTAGTCCCAGTGCGCGTTCACACCCATCGGACCGGGGCGGTAGAGCGCGAGCGACGCGACAATGTCGTTGAACCCGGTCGGCTTCATGCGCTTCAGCAGCTCTTGCATGCCGCCGGAGTCCAGCTGGAACACACCCAGGGTGTCGCCGCGTCCGAGCAGCTCGTACACAGCCGGGTCGTCGGTCTCCAACCCCTCGAGGTCGATGGTTTCCCCGCGGTTCTTCTCCACGTTCTCCAGCGCGTCGCCGAGCACCGTGAGGTTTCGCAGGCCCAGAAAGTCCATTTTCAACAGCCCGATGGCCTCGCATGCCGGGTAGTCCCAGCCGGTGATCAGCGCGCCGTCGGCGGGCCGTTTCCACATCGGGATGTGGTCCATCAGTGGCACCGACGCCATAATCACGGCGCAGGCGTGCACACCTGCTTGACGCACCACACCCTCGAGACCCCGGGCCGTCTCGTAGATCTTGGCCACATCCGGGTCGGTCTCGATCAGCGATCGCACTTCCGCAGCCTCGGCGTAGCGGGCGTGCCCAGGGTCGGTGATGCCGGCCAGCGGGATGTCCTTCGCCATGATGGCGGGCGGCAGGGCCGCGTTGATGCGGTCCGCCATCTGGAAGCCGGGCTGGCCGAAGTTCACCTTCGCCGAGTCCTTGATCGCCTGTTTCGTCTTCACCGTGCCGAAGGTGATCACCTGGGCGATCTTGTCCTCGCCCCAGCGCTGGGCGGCGTAGGTGATCATCTCGCCGCGGCGGCGGTCGTCGAAGTCGATATCGATATCGGGGGCGGACGGGCGCTCCGGGTTCAGGAATCGCTCGAAGAGCAGGCCGTGTTCCATCGGGTCGATGTTGGTGATCGTCAGCGCGTACGCCACGAGCGAGCCGGCGGCTGAGCCGCGGCCGGGTCCGACGCGGATGCCGATCTCGCGCGCATGCTTAATCAGCTCCGCGACGATCAGGAAGTACGACGGGTAGCCCTTCATGTCGATGACCTCGACCTCGTAGCGCGCGCGCTCGAGGTACTCTTCCGGCACTTCTGCCCCGTCGAACCGGTCGCTCAAGCCCCGCAGGACTTCCTCCATCAACCACGAGGTCGGTGTGTGCCCCTCCGGCACATCGGCGATCGGCATACGGTCGTGCGGGTGCTCCTCCCACAGCTCCCCGTAATCGCCGACGCGCTCGGCGATCCACAGCGTGTTATCGCACCCGTCCGGCACAGTGGAATCCCACAGCTCGCGCATCTGCTCGGCCGACTTGATGTAGTACCCCGTGCCGTCGAATTTGAACCGGTCAGGGTCAAGCAGGGTCTTACCGGTCTGCACGCACAGCATCGCCTCGTGCGACGGCGCCTGCGACTCGAGGACGTAGTGGCAGTCGTTAGTCACCAGCGGCGGCAGATCCAGCGCCTGGCCGATCCGCAGCAGATCGTCGCGCACCCGGCGCTCGATGTGCAGACCGTGGTCCATCAACTCCAGGAAGTAGTTGTCGCGGCCGTAGATGTCCTGCCACATTGCCGCGGCCTCCAGCGCCGCGTCGTACTGTCCGAGGCGCAGGCGCGTCTGCACGTCGCCCGACGGGCACCCCGTCGTCGCGATGATGCCGTCCGCGTGCTCGGCGATGAGTTCCGCGTCCATGCGCGGCCACTTGCCCAGCTGGCCCTCGTATGACGCGAGCGACGACAGCTTGAACAGGTTGCGCAGCCCCGTCGCATTCTCCGCCAACATGGTCTGGTGCAGATAGGCGCCGGAGGCTGACACGTCGTCTGACTTCTGGTCCGGTGTTCCCCACAGCTGGCGTTTCTTGTCGAAGCGCGATCCCGGCGCCATGTACGCCTCGATGCCGATAATCGGCTTGATCCCGGCGTCCACCATGCGGCGGTAGAACGCGTTGGAGCCGAACATGTTGCCGTGGTCTGTCATGCCTACGGCCGGCATCCCTTGGCGCGCCACTTCCTCGGCCAGCAAGTCCACCTTGGCCATGCCGTCGAGCATGGAGAACTCCGTGTGGTTATGCAGGTGCACGAACGAGGAATGCTTGGCCATGCCGATCATCATATCCGCGGCCGCAACTCGAATTACAAGTGTGAAGCTCGCCCGGCCTACTCGTAGCGCAGCGCGTCCACAGGCTGCATCTTCGCCGCCCGCGACGCGGGGTAAGCGCCGAAAAACACGCCTGTGGCCAGGGAGAACAGCAACGCAAACAGCACGGCGCTGAGCGGCGGCCACGTGAACGCGTCGAAGGCTGCGGTGCCGATCATGCCGGCGATGCCGCCCAGAATCACGCCGATCACGCCGCCGAGCAGGCAGACCATCATCGCCTCGACAATAAACTGCACACGGATATCAGCCTGCGTCGCGCCAAGGGCCTTACGCACGCCGATCTCGCGGGTGCGCTCGGTAACGGTGATCAGCATGATGTTCATCACGCCAATGCCGCCGACCAGCAGCGAAATGCCGCCAATCGCGGACAGCACACTCGACATGATTCGGAACACGCCGGTCAGCTGTTCAAGGGACGACGACAGGTCGAGCACCTCGGCGACGAACTCGTCGTTGCCCGCGTAGAGCCGGTCGAGGTACTTCTGCAAGTCGGCTTGGAACACTGCGGAGTCCTCGTCGGGGGCTGATTGCACGCTAAACGACGACACCCAGTTCGACTCCTGCCCCAACCTATCCATCGACGTGGACGGGACGTAGATCTCGGCGAAGGATTGCAGGCCGCCCAGCGCGCCGCCCGCGTTGTGCGGTTCCAACACGCCAACGACGGTGTAGACGGCAGGAGTGCCGCCTACGGTGACGTCGAAACGCTGCCCGAGCGCCTTGGCCGGATCCGAATCGAAGAGCGCCTCGACGAACTCCGGAGACACGACCGCGACGGGGCGCTCGCCGTCCATGTCTGCCTGCGTGATCCCGCGCCCGTACTGCACGTTCAACCCGCGCATATCGAGTGAGCCAGCAAGCACCGCGTTCACGCTGGTGCTTGCGGTGGTGTCGCCGCGGGTGACCTCGCCCTCGCCGCTGTTATCAATGTCGACGGCGCGGACCCGGCCTCCGAAGTGCTCCTGCAGCTCGCGCAAGTCGTCGAGCGTCATGCCGTCTTCCTCGTCGGTCGGCGGCATGTATGAAAACGCCGCGAACGGGTCGTCCGATTCCGCTTCCTCGTCCGGCCGCTCGTGGATCATCACGGGGTGGGTTGTGGTGCCCACACCTTCAAGGCCTTTGAGCACCTGGTTTTCCAGGCCCCGGCCGAGGGTCATGATGACGATCACGGCCATGATGCCGATGATGATGCCGAGCAGGGTCAACAGGGAGCGCAGCTTGTTGGTGTTCAGGCTCGACGCGGCGAGCCTGATTGATTCGCTGATGTTCACGGTGTGCGGACCCCCGCGATGCGGCCATCCATGATTTCGACGATGCGCTGGGTTTCCTCGGCCAGTTCCGGGTTGTGTGTAATGAACACGATGGCCTTGCCCATCTCCTCATGCAGCTGGTGGAACAGGTCCATGACAAGGCGGCCCGTCTTGGAGTCGAGGGCGCCGGTCGGCTCGTCGGCGAGCAGCAGGTCAGGGTCGTTCGCCAAGGCGCGCGCGATGGCGACACGCTGCTTCTGGCCGCCGGACAGCTCGTTCGGGTTGTGGTGGATGCGGTCCCCCATCCCCATCATGCCCAGCAGCTCCTCGGCGCGGGCCTCCCGGGCTTTCTTGTCGACGCCCGCGTACATCATCGGCATCGCCACATTCTGCAGCGCGTCCATGCGCCCGATGAGGTTGAAGTTCTGGAAGATGAAGCCGATGTTGCGGCTGCGGTAGCCGGCAAGCTCGCGGTCGGTCTTGGCGTAGACCGGTTCCCCGTTGAACGCGTAGGCGCCCTCGGTGGGCCGGTCCAGCATGCCGATGATGTTCATCAGCGTCGACTTGCCGCCGCCGGAGGGGCCGACGATGGACACGAACTCGTTGTGGTCGGCGTAGAAGTCCACGCCGTGGAGCACCGTCAGCTCGCTGGGTTCGCCGAGGTTGTACGTCTTGACCACGTTGCGGATGTCAATCAGGCGCCCGGAATCAGCGAGGCCCGCAGGCTCCGCGGGAGCTGGTTGCTTGACGACGGGCTCTTCAACCTGCGGCTGCTCATCCGTCGCGGGCTCGGCGCCGAAGAAAAACGGGTCGTCGTTAAGCTGTTGTGCCTCTGCCTCCGGCTCGGCGGCGTGCTTGCCGCGGCGGAAGCGCGAAAACGGGGTACTCACGACGCCGGAGCCTCTTCCGGGGCCTCCTCAGGGGCGTGGGTTCGCGTACTGGTCACGGTCACCGTGGCGGTGGTGCGGCCCTTTTCTTCCTTCTCGCCGCCCTCGCGGGCCGCGACGACATCCTCGGGGTCGAAGCCGGAGTCGGTGATCTTCACTGTCTCGCCGATGCGGTCGGTGTACTCCTCCGGCCAGTTCACAACGATGTCGCCGGCCTGCAGGTCGCCGCCGGTAATCGCGATGTCCACGTCGTTGGACGCGCCGGTTTCCACGGTGCGCTCCTCGATGCGCCCGGAGCGAGCACCGTCGCCATCGGTGGCGAGGACGAGGACTTTCTTCGCACCCTCGTTGTCGTACACGGCGTCCAACGGCACGTTGAGCGCGTCGTCCTCCTGCTGCGTGATGATCTCGGCGCGCACGCTGCCGCCGAGCAGCAGGCCCTCCGTGTCGCCGGTGACCTCGATTTCAACCGGGAACACAACGCTGGATGCGTCGCCGCCGCCTTGGAGGGCAGCCTGCGGGTCAGTTGGCTGCGCCGCGGCCGGCGAGATACGAACCACGCGGCCGGTGTACTCCTTCTTCCCCGTCGCCGTGGACGTGAACGTCACCTTGTTGCCCTTGGCGATGCTGGGCACGTCCGCCTCGCGCACGTCGGCGCGGATGAGCAGGCTGGAATCGTCGGCAAGGCTGAGCACGCGGCCCTGGGGAATGTCGCCCTCCTGGACGTCGACGCTGGTGACAATGCCGTTGATCGGCGAGTAGATCGTCGCCTCCTGCACCTGGTACTCCAGGGTGCCGTCGGACGAATCGAGCTTGGCGGCCTCAGCGGAGCGCCACGCAGAATCCACCTGCGCCTGCAGCTGGCTGCGCTCCTGCGCGACCTGCGCCTGCGCCGCCGCGAGGTTCGCCTTCGCGTCCTGCAGCGCGGCGTACGCCTCGTCGACGCTCACACCCGCGCCAGCCCCGGCACCGGTCAGCTGCGCGATGTCGGCTTCGCTCACGCCGGGCGCGGCCGGGTTCGCGGGTTGCGCCGGGTTGGGGGCCGGGTTGGCTGGTGCCGGCGCGGCCGGGTCCGCGGGCTGCGCCGGGTTCGCCGGCTGGAACGGGTTCGCGGGCAGTTGCGGCTCGTTGTAGCCGCCCACCACACTGTGGACCTTGGAAGAGATTTGGCCAGCCATCTCGTTGGCCACGCGCACCGCGCGGGCGCCGCCGTTCGCGGCCACCGCGGCGTTGTAGGCCGCCTGCGCCTGGTTCACCTGGGACTGCGCGGAGCGGATCGTCGGGTGGGTGCCGTTGTTGACCATCTCGTTGAGCGAATTCAGCTGGGCCTGGGCCTGCTCAACGCCCGCCATGGCCTCCGCCTGCGCGTTCGCCTGCTGCTGCTCTTGGACGGCGAGCTGGCGCTCGAGCTGGTCGGTGTCCATCGCGGCGAGGAGCTGCTCGACCTGCACCCGGTCGCCCGGCGCCACAGCGACCGTGCGCACCTCGGATTGCAGCGGCGTGGTGATCGACACGGCGCGCACCGGGGCGATCTTGCCGTTGACCACCACACTGCTGGACACCCCGTCGGCGTTCACGATGGTGTAGTCGCCCGGAGCGAGGCCGTCGCCGTCGGCGTTGTCTCCGCCGCCGAGCCCGCCGGCGCTGCACGATGCGGCGAAGAGGCTGGCGGCGACGATGACGGCGGCGGCGGTGCGCTTGGGATCGCGGCGCTTGACCAAGGTGATTCCTCCATGAACGGGTGCGTTGAACTCACGGTGACTATACACCGCGGGCAGGGTGATCCCCCTGCCAAGCGGTGACGGCGAAGGACCCCCACGAGGCGTCGGCGGGCAGCACCTCGACAGCGGCGACTGCATCGTCTGCGGCGATGGCGCGCAGGGTTTCAGCCTGGTCGTGGACAACGGCGGCGGCGATTCTCTGCGGATCCACCTCCACGCCGTTTGCGCGCGCCCGCGCCGCCAGCCGCTCGAGCTCGCGCGCGAAGACGTCGGCGCGGGTCGTGGTTGAGGTTGGTTCGGGGGTGGGTTGGAGGGGGGCGTCGATAAGCAGCAGCCCGTTGACCCTGCCTGCGGGAGCCACCGCACGCGCAGCTTCTGCCGGGGTGAGCGGGTGGGTGAAGCTCACCAGCGCGAACGCGGCACCGGAGCTCATGCTTAACGACGCCGCGCTTCTCTCCCCGTACTCCCCCCACGTTTCCCCGCGCTGCGGGCCCAGCGTGTCGCCCTGGATAGCGGGCGGGGCGGCCGGCGTAGCGAGCCCGACGGCGTAGACACCGGCGCAGGCGACCGCCAGCCCAACCACCCCCGCGAGCGCGTGCGTGCGACGCATGTCACATCTGCCGAATCGTGTCGAGCGCGTGCTCCAGATCCGCCGGGTACGGGGAATGCACCTCCATGTAGTCGCCGGTGCGCGGGTGCGTGAATCCCAGCGAGGTGGCGTGCAGCCACTGGCGGTTGAGCTTGAGAGCCTTGGCCAGGTTTGGGTCGCAGCCGTACATTGGGTCGCCCACGCACGGGTGACCGAGCGCCGACATGTGCACGCGGATCTGGTGGGTGCGGCCGGTTTCTAGGTGGACGTCCAGCAGGCTCGCGTGGCGGAAGGCTTCCATCACCTCGTAGTGGGTGACGCTGGCGCGTCCGTCCTCAGTCACCGCGAACTTCCACCCCGACGACGGGTGGCGCCCAATCGGCGCGTCGATGGTGCCCACGATGGGATCCGGCAGCCCCTGCACCAGCGCGTGGTAGGTCTTGTCCACGGTGCGCTCCTTGAACGCGCGTTTGAGCACCGAGTACCCGGGGATGCTCGCGGCGACGACCATCACGCCGGAGGTGCCGACATCCAAACGCTGAACGATGCCTTTGCGTTCGGGCGGGCCGGCGTCGGGAAGCGTGAAGCCCATCGCCTTTAGACCCCCGACCACCGTCGGACCGTCCCAACCCAGGGTGGGGTGTGCAGCCACGCCGACCGGCTTGTCCACGGCGATGACGTCGTCATCTTGGTAGAGGATGGTCAACCCGTCGACGATTTCGGCGACCGGCTCCGGCGCCTTCTTCGGCTCGGGCAGGGTCGCCTCGAGCATCGCGCCGGCGGTGACGCGGTGGGATTTGGGGACTGGGGTGGCGTCGATAAGCACATCGCCCGATTCCACCATCTCTGCGGCCGTGGCTCGGGAGACGCCGAAGAGCTTGGCCAGCGCGGCGTCGACGCGCATGCCTGCAAGCCCCTCGGGTACCGGCAGCGAGCGGAACTTGCCGCTCATTGCTTCGCCTCCGCGGGGGTTTCGTGGTCCGGGTGGAGGAGCATGGACGCGATGAAGACCACAACGCCCACGGTGATGCAGGCGTCGGCGATGTTGAACACGGCGAAGTTGCCCACGGAGATGTAGTCCACCACGTGGCCGAACCAAAAGCCGGGATCGCGGAACAGCCGGTCGCACAGGTTACCCAGCGCACCGCCCGCGATGAGCGCAATGCCTACAAGTTCCCACCGGTTAGCGATCCGTGGCGCGTAGATCAGTGCGCCAACCACGAACGCGAGTTGGAACGCGGTGAACAACCAAGTCATGTTCTGGCCCATGGAAAACGCCGCGCCCGGGTTGAACAGGAGGTAGAAGCGGAACCAGTCCCCGATCACCGGCTGCGGCTGGCCCGGCTCGAGCCACGACAGCATGAGCTGCTTCACACCCTGGTCAACCGCCGCCACCAACACCATGATCGCGGCAACCGCTTTCAGGTAACCGCGCCCGTCCATCTCCTTCATCACCGCAACATGCTAGTCGCTGTGGTCTGGGGGTGTGTGAGGCGTGGGGTAGGTTCGAGGAGTGCACGAAACGTCTGCTGGTTATCGTTCTTTCCCCTCCCGGCGCGCGGGCCGTTCGTTTGCTGCGGTCGCGGCGGCGGCGCTGGCGCTCGGCTTAAGCGCCTGCGCGGGTGAGCCAGACCCGCTGGAGGGCATCCCCTCATTCCCGGTGGATGCCGCGCGCGTGCGGGTGGTTGAGGCGGGCGAGGATCCGCAGGTGCTCGCCTACCGCGATGAGGGTTCTGGTTCGGGCTCGGGTTCCGGTGGTGAGGCCTGGGAGACCGGCGTCGAGGTCGCCGGGGGCATTGCCCAGTCGGTGGCCGACGGGGCCGAGGATGTCGACCCTATTGCCCCGGCTGGCGGCGACGTTATGACCACCACCCTGCCTCTAACTGTGGTTGTTGACGCCGCCGGCGAACCGGGCGAAGGTGAAGGGGTGGCGGCCCGCGCAGTCTCGCTGACTACCCGCGGCGGCGAGCACTCCGAGCTACAGCTGGGGCTCGAGGTCGCGGACAACGAAGGCTTCATCATGCGCTGGCGGGCGGCGGATTCGGGCCAGGTGCAGACGGTCAAGATGTTGCCGCCGGTGGACTCTCCGGAGGCCGGCCGCGAGGTGGTCGAGCGCTCCCTGCTGCAGCTGATGTCGACCGTGGTGGTCTTCCCGTCCGAGCCGGTCGGCGTCGGCGGATCTTGGACCGTGGAGTCGCGCGTGACCGGCGACGCCACCATGCTGCGCACAACCACCTACACGGTTGCTTCGATGGACGGCGATGTGGTGGAGCTCGACGTGGATGTTGAGGAACGGCCCACGCAGGCGTCGCTGCGCATCGACAACTCGGCCGCGGGCGAGCTCGACGGCCAGAGCCTGAACGTTGCGTCCACCTCCACCACTTCGGACGGCCGCCTCACCGTGGATTTGACGAAGCCGCTGCCCACCGCAGGGCGTGTAGCGGCCACGACCCGCCTCGTCTACGAAGGCGATGCGGCGAAGTTCAGCGTGGTGCAGGACGTGACCTCCGCCGTCACGTTCGGAAAGGAGTAGCCCCGTGGTCGCACCGCTGCACATCGGGCTCGACGGCATCTCGTTTTCCTACCCCGGCGGCAACCGGGTGCTCACCGACATCTCATTTGCGGTGCCGTCGGGCTCGGTCACAGGCTTGATCGGCGAAAACGGCGCCGGCAAATCCACGCTGTTGGGCGTCATCTCGGGCGAGCTCACCCCCGACGCCGGGCGGCTGATCACCCCGGAGGTCACCGGCTTCATCGCGCAGGAAACCTCACTGCCGTTTAGCGAGCCGGCGCAGGTGCTTGTCGACGCAGCCGTTTCCGAACTCCGCGCCATCGAAGAGACCATCGCCACCGTCTCCGAACGCATGGCGGAAGAACCCGACAACGTGGCGCTCGCGAATACCTTCGACCGCGCGCTCGCCCGCGCAGAGAATTCCGGGGTGTGGGAGCTCGACGCCCGCATCAGCACCGTGCTCGCGGGCCTTGGTCTAGCCAACGTGCCGCTTACCACCCGCCTCGGCGACATGTCGGGCGGCCAACGCCGCCGCTTTGCGCTCGCCACGCTGTTTTTGCGCCCCGTGGACGCGATGGTGCTGGATGAGCCGACCAACCACCTCGACGACGAAGCCGTCGACTTCCTCATCAGCGAGGTGGAGTCGTTCAAAGGCCCGGTGCTGGCCGCCTCCCACGACCGTTACTTCCTCGACACCGCCTGCGACAGCATCGTTGACCTCGACCCGGGCCTCGGCCCCGAGGGCGGCTACGGGGAGGAGACCCGGCAAGGGTCGCGGTTCAGCGGCGCCTTCTCCGACTACCTCGCCGCCCGCGAGGCGCGCCGGCGACGCTGGGAAACCGACTTCGCCGCCCAAGAGCACGAGCGGGCTCGGTTGGAGAAGGCCGCGGCGGTGGGCGAGGCGGACGTCTTCCACTCCCACGAGAACAAGACTGAGACTCGAGCAGCGGCGAAGTTCTACGCCGACCGCGCCGCCAAGACCGTCGGTGCTAGGCGCCGCGGGGCGGAGCAGCGCCTGGATGCCCTCGAGCGCGCCGCCATCCCAGCCCCGCCAGAGCGCTTGCGGTTCAGCGGGCTGCCGCCGCACGTCACCACCTCAATCGGTGTGCCCGCGGTCACGGCGCGCAACTTGCGCGTTACTGACAGGCTGCAGCCGCTCTCGATCAAGGTGCAGCCTGGTCAGCAGCTGTTGGTGGAGGGGCCGAACGGCTCCGGGAAATCAACGCTTCTGAAAATCATCGACGGGGAGCTGACCGGATACGAGGGCGAGCTCATCATCCCGGAGGAGCTCAGCGTTGCCCGCCTCGCCCAAGACGACGATTGGCGCGATCTGGCTCGCACTGCGGAGGAGGTCTTTGCGGAGCGGACTCCCGCTGGCGCGCCCACGCTCTCTGAGATGGGACTGCTTTCAAAAGAGCAGGTAGCGAAGCCGCTCAGCGACCTCTCGCTGGGGCAGCGCCGGCGCGTCTCCCTCGGCATCATCCTCGCCGCTCCCCCGGACCTGCTGCTGCTCGACGAGCCCACAAACCACCTCTCGCTCGCCCTCGCCGAGGAGCTCGAGCAAGCACTGACCGATTTCGCCGGCACGGTGATCATCACCAGCCACGACCGTTGGATCAGGCGCCAGTGGCGCCGCCGCATCCAGCAGGGCGACACCCGCGCTCGCGTGGTGACCCTCGCCACCTTGTGGACGAACGAGGTGTGGCGCGAGGGCGAGATCTAGGGCTTTCGCCTCGTTACAGGCCCGGTGCCGGCTGGTAGTTCTCGGCCGGGGCCTCAACTGGCGCGTCCGCCGGCGGCTGCGCCGGGTCGACCGGGGCCGGGGCGACCGGCGCGTTCGCCGTGCACATCTGCGGTACCTGCTCCGGCGGCAGCGTGGACGAGACCAGGTTGCAGGCCCACTGCTGGGACAGCTTCCACTGGCCGTCCTCAAAGACAAAGGTGACGTCGTTAATCAGCGTCGGCTCGGTGTCCGGCGCGGTGAGGTTCACGGACGCGAGCACCTGGTTCGGCTCGAAGTCCGGCAGCACCGGCTTGACCACCTGGAAGTTCGCGCCGGACTCGGCCTGGGACTGCGACATGACGTCGAACAGCTCCGGCACCGTTTCGCCGCCCTGGACGGTGTGCATGCGCTCCTCGATCGGCAGGTTCGGGTCCGCGGCGCGCTGCAGCACCTCGTTGAGTTCCTCGGCGGTGGGCAGCTGCGCGGCGGGAGCGGCCTGCGTCTCGACGGGGGCTGCGGAGGTAGCGGCGGTGGTCTCCTCCACCGCAGCGTCTTCGTTTCCGCATCCCGCAAGGCCGAGGGCGAGGCCGAGCGAGACGGAGGCGGCGACAATCTTGGATGCGTTCATACATGTCAGCGTACCCATGAACCATCTGGCACTCTAATCACATGCGCAACGAAGTCATCGTCGTAGGCACCGGCGGCACGATCGCCTCAACCACGAATTCCCAGGGCGCGCGGGTGCCAACACTCACCACCGCCGAGCTTGTCGCCCGCTGCGGCACCGGCGTCGGCGTGCGAGCGGTGGACGCGGCCAGCCTCGACTCCTCCTCGATGACGCTCGCCGACATCGACGCACTCGCTTCGCTCGTGGAGCAGCTGCTTGATTGCGCCCCCGCCATCACCATCACCCACGGCACCGACTCCCTGGCCGAAACCGCCCTCGCCCTCGACCTTATGCACGCGTCAGCGAAACCCGTCGTGCTGACCGGAGCCCAGCTGCCTGCCGACCACGACCGCGCCGACGGCCCCGGCAACCTCCGCGGTGCAATCGAGGCAGCTGCCGACCCAGCCAACTCCTCCCAGGGAGTCTTAGTCCACTTCGGCGGGAAAACATTGCCCGCCCGCGGGTTGTACAAGTCTTCCACAACCTCCTTGACTCCCTTCGGCCTCACCACCGGTGAGCCCTCGCCGCGCCCCGCGCCCGTGCCCCGCGCGCCCCTGGCCGGTGTCAACGTCCCCATCCTCCGCGCGTGGCCCGGCGCGGACGGCGCTTTGGTGGATTACGTGGCGTCAACGGGGCCCGACGGCATTGTGGTGGAGGCGCTCGGCTCGGGCAACGTCTCGGATCGGATGGGTGGGGCTTTGCGGCGCGCGGTCGACGCTGGGATCCCGGTCGTGGTAGCCACTTCTGTCCCGGACGGAGGCGTCGAGTTCGCGTACGGCGGCGCGGGCGGCGGTGCCACCCTCGGTGCCGCTGGCGCTATCGCGTCAGGGGCACTGTCTCCGGGGCAGGCGCGCATCGCGCTCGCCACCGCCATCGCGACGGGAACGGACCCGTCCCACTTCTTTTAAGCGCGCCCCTACAGCCGCCTCGCCCTATCAGAAGGGTGGGCATGGATCTTGTCCTGGTGGTGGGTCGGTGTTGGTCGCGCGCCGTTGCTTGAGCCGGTTGGCAGCAGATTCCGTGGCACCGGTGGAGGTATTGAACTCTAGCGCGGCGCCGGGGCTTCGTCTTAAACCCATCCGCCCGGTTTCGGGGTCGGGTTCTATGTGTGATGTGTTGTGTTTGTGGTCCCAGAAGTCGTTGTTGTGCCGGTGGTGGTGCCTGCACAACCCGGCCAGGTTGCCGATGTCGGTGTTGCCGCCGCGGAGCCAGCTCACCACGTGGTGGGCCTCGCACTCGGTCAGCGGCGCGTTGCAGCCGGCCCACGCGCACACCCCCTGCAGCGCGAGCAGGGTGATGCGCTGGTCAATCGACGCGATACGTGCCCCGCGACCCAAGTGCAGCGGGCGGGTACACATCTCATCGACGGTGAGGATGTAGTCCGGCGTGCCGCCAAGACCCAGGCGCACCAAGTCGATCGGGCCGAGCTCGACCCCGGTGTTGGTCTGGAAGAGGCTGTCGGCGTCCGCGTCGGCTAGGTCGTCCACGGTAACGGTCACGACCACGGATGCGCAGCCGTCGTCGCTCGGGTGCTTCTCGCAGTGCTCGACGTGCTTCAGAAGGCGCATCAGCTGGTCGTACCGGCGCTGGGCAGGGGTGCGGTATTCCTCCACGCCTTCCGGCAGGTTCATGTTCGGCGCCATGCCCTTATCCAAAAGCGCCTTTACAAGCGCCATCCCGTCGGGCGTGAGCACTGCATGGAAGTCGTAGTTACCGTCAGAGCGGCGCTTGCCTTCGTGCACGGCGCGGTGCTCCATGCCCGCATTGGGGTTCTTACGGCGCACCTTCCTGTTTTCGATGTCGACCCATTTGCGCACGAGGCGTCGCAAATCCTTGACGTCGCGGTCCGGTGCTTCCTTCATGGCTGCTGCGAGGAGGCGGGGGCGCTGGGAAGCGGCGGCGTCGACAAGCCTGTCCAGCTCCTGTCGGATGGCTTCCTGCTTTGCAGTATTGACGGCGGCGGCATGTTTGCGGGCGGCTTCCTGATCCCTACGTGCCTGCTCCCGCGCGGCAGCAGCATCGGCAGCAGCGGCAGCATCAGCGCCAGTATCAAACAGTCCCTCCTCACCACCGGCGCCGTCAGAACCGGAATCCGGGCCCGGAGCGGGGTTATCCACGGGCGGCTCGCCGAACAGGTCGCGTCCGCGCGCGAGGCGGTCGAAAGCCTCGCGCGGGGTGCAGCCCAGGTGCTGCTTCAAGTAGGTGCTGGCGTGCGGGGAGCCGGCGAGGCGGCCGGCGTCGTCGCGGTCGCAGATGTGGGCGAACGAGGCGTCGATCAGCGCTTTGGCTTCGATGAAACCTTCGAGCTTTTCCATCGACTCGTGCACGTCCATAAACGCCACGTTCTCAGGGGTGGTGAACATGTCGCGGATTTGCAGCATGGCGTGGCCGATCGTGTCGACAAGCTTGGCCAGTTCCGCGGTCATGATCCCTCCTTTTCGATCCCCATCGAACGTTTGAGCCAAACTATAGAAACCGCACCCAACACGCCCGGACCAAAACAAGGCCAAAACCAGACCGGCCAGGCCCGAAAGCACCCCACTAAGAACAAAACCCCAGGTCAACGCCTCACAAAAAGTGGCGCAAATCACACTTAAGGTACGATCTTAACACCCTAACCAGTCGTCCCACGCGAGGGAATCCAGGGGGTCGGCGGGGGTGAGCAACGGGTCGTCGCTACGCAAGCTCTTGATGCGCCCCGGCCCTGTCGCGCGCGTCTCAAAACGCACGGTGACCCAGCCCTTGCCCGCGCCCTGCACCCAGCCGTGGCCATAGTCGGGGTGAAACACGTCCTGGGTCGCCTGCCACTGCCCCGCCTGCGGGGCGGCCTCCGCCACCACCTCGACCGGCGGGCCACCCGCGTGGTCGCTCACCCCCGATTCGTACTCGGAACTGATCCGCGGCGGCTTTACAATCGCCTGGTCCAGCTCCGGAAACAGCACGTCCTGCAGCGACTCCTCCAAACCGGAATAACTCACACCCACCAGCCGGATCGGGCCCACCTCCTCCGGGTAGCGAACCAGCTTGAAGGCGGTGGCCACCAGCGTGTCCAGGTCGTCGGTGGCGTAGGGCAGCGTTGCTGAGCGCGACTCGATGTGGAAGTCGGCCATCTTTAACTTGACGGTTACGGTGCGGGCGCCGCGGCCGTCGGCAAGCAGCCTGCGATGCGAATCCCCTGCCGCCCGGCGCAGCGCCGCGTCGACCTCCTCGGGCGTGATCAGGTCCGTCGGGTAGGTGTGCTCGGAGGAGACCTGTTTCGACTCGGCGCGCGGCGCCACCGGCCGGTCGTCGATGCCGCGGGCGAGCTGCCACAACTGCTTGCCCACCACCCCGCCGAGGGCGATCTCGACCTCCTTCTCGCTCAGCGCCGCGAGATCGCCAATGGTCGCAATTCCCGCCGCCGACAACTTTGCGCCGGTCACGGGGCCAACACCCCAGAGCTCGCTGACCGGCAGCGGGTGCAAGATCTCCAGCTGCTCGTCGTGCGGGATGACGAACACGCCGTCCGGTTTCGCGAGGCCGGAGCCGATCTTGGCGTACTGCTTGCCGCTGCCTGCCCCGATCGAGCTCGGCAGCCCAGTCTCCTTTTTGATCTCGGCGCGCAGTTCGTTGGCGAAGGCGGTGATGGTGTTTACGGTGGCGTCGGCAAGCGAAGCATGCTCCAAAAACGCCTCGTCGATCGACAGCTGCTCCACCACGTCGGCGTGGCGGGCGATGATCTCGAACACCCGGCGCGACGCCGCCGAATACACCGGGCGCCTTGGAGCGACCAGCACCGCCTGCGGGCCAACCAAGCGCGCCGCCCTGTGCGTCGGCATTGCGGAACGCGCGCCGTACTTCCGCGCCTCGTAGCTCGCGCCGGCCACCACCCCGCGGCCGGATACCCCCGCCACCAGGACCGGGCGGCCCTTCAGCGTGGGCCGGGTGAGCTGCTCACAGGAGGCGTAGAACGCATCCATGTCAATGTGCAGCACCCAGCGAGGCATGCCCCATACGCTACCTTGGGCCCCATGGATCCCATTCTCGCGCTGGCAGACATTCACCTTGGACGCAAACAGCACGGCGACAAGAAAGTCGGGCCCGGCATCGACTGGGCCCTCGCAGCGCTCGAGCGCGGCGCGGACGCCGGCGCGGGGCACATGATCATGCTCGGCGACATCATCGACCGCAAACGCTTCACCGACGCCACCTACGACGAGGTGGACCGCTTCTTCACCCGCGGGCTCGAGCTGTTCGACACGGTCCTGTTCACCGCCGGCAACCACGACACCCACCACACGCTGGATCTACCGGCGGGTGTCACTCACGCGAGCACCACCCCGGCCACCTACAACCTCGGCCACTGGGCGGTGCACACCGCGGCCGTCGAGGTGGACAAGGACCCCCGGAAGCTCGTGCCTGCGTTCCCCGCCGCGGTGGACAGCCGCCCCAACCTGGGCGTGCTCCACACCTCCGTCACCGGCGAGTGGTCCAACAACCCCTGCCTGCCGTGCACCGTGAACGAGCTGGATGCCCGAGGCTACGGCGCGTGGCTGCTCGGCCACGTCCACCAGCCGGTCACGCTGCGCCACTCGCCCCACATCGGCTGGGTAGGCATGGGCCGGGCGCTCATCGCCACCAGCACCGGTGCGTCGGTGCAGGTGGCAGAGCTGGAGCTGGCTTGACGACGCCCCCCTAAACCCCGCTTACGCGTTCTTCGCCACCGTGGCGCGCACGCCCTCCACCACGTCGACAGCGCCGTCTACAGCACCCGCCTCACCTGCGGGCACCACGGCGAAGTCGGTCGCCAGCACCTCGCCGGCGATGTGACCGGCGTGGCGCTCGGCCCACTCAACTCGCTCCGCCGGCACCACGAGGCGCACCGCGATGCGGTCGGAGACCTCGAAGCCCGCCTGCTTGCGGGCGTCCTGCAGGCCGCGGATGACGTCCGCGGCCCAGCCCTCGGCCTCCAGCTCCTCGGTGACGTTGGTGTCCAGCACCACGAGACCGACCACGCCGTCTGCCTCTACGCGGGCGGTGGAATCCGGGTTCTCGGCCACCAGGCGCTCGGTGTAGAGATCCGGCGTGAGCACGATGTCGCCGTCGACGACCACGTTGTCACCGTCGTGGACGTAGTTGCCGGCCTTAACGTTCTTGATCGCGCGCTGCACGTCCTTGCCCAGTGTCGGGCCCGCAACCTTCGCGTTCACCACGACCTCGAAGCTGCCCGCGGAGTCCACGTCGCTGGTCAGCACGAGGTCCTTGACGTTGACCTCATCGCGGATGACCGGAGCGAACTCCTCGAGCGCCTCAGCGTTCGGCATCGCAACGGTCAAAGACGGCAGCGGCAGGCGGTTGCGCAGCTTGCGCGCCTTGCGGATTGACGACGCCGCGGAGCACACCCCGCGGGTAGCGTCCATCGTCGCCACCAGCGAATCATCCGACGGCAGTTCGTCCGCGCGCGGGAAGTCCGTCAGGTGCACGGAGCGCTCACCGGTGAGCCCTCGCCAGATCACCTCGGTGATGTACGGCAGAAGCGGCGCCGCCGCGCGGCAGGTGATCTCCAGAACCGTGTACAGGGTGTTGAACGCCTCCGGGTGCGCCTCCTGGCCCTCCCAGAAACGGTCGCGGGAGCGGCGCACGTACCAGTTCGTCAACGTGTCGGCGAAGCGGCGCAGCTCATCGCAGGCGTCAGCGATGCGGGTGTCGTCAAGCGCGGCACCGACCTCGGCGACCATGTCGTGCGTCTTGGCCAGGATGTAGCGGTCGAGCACGTCGGTGGAATCCACCGACCACACCGCATCTTCAGACGAGTAGAGCTGCAGGAACGTGTACGCGTTCCAGATCGGCAGGATCGCCTGGCGCACGCCCTCTCGGATGCCCTGCTCGGTCACGATCAGGTTGCCGCCGCGCAGGATCGGCGAGGACATCAGGAACCAGCGCATCGCGTCGGAGCCGTCGCGGTCGAAGACCTCGTTCACGTTCGGGTAGTTACCCTTCGACTTCGACATCTTCAGCCCGTCGCTGCCGAGGACAATGCCGTGCGCGACGACCTTCTTGAAGGCGACGCGGTCGAACAACGCGGTGGAGAGCACGTGCTGCACGTAGAACCAGCCGCGCGACTGGCCCGAGTACTCCACGATGAAGTCCGCCGGCTGGCGGGCGTCGTGTTCCTCAACGTTTTCAAACGGGTAGTGGTACTGCGCGAACGGCATTGAGCCGGACTCGAACCAGCAGTCCAGCACGTCCGGCACGCGTCGCATGGTCGACTTGCCCGTCGGGTCGTCCGGGTTGGGGCGCGTCAGTTCGTCGATGTGCGGGCGGTGTAGCGACACCGGGCGCACGCCGAAGTCGCGCTCCAGCTCGTCGAGGGAGCCGTAGACGTCCACGCGCGGGTACTCCGGGTTGTCGGAGACCCACGCCGGCACCGGCGAACCCCAGTAGCGGGTGCGCGAGATGTTCCAGTCGCGCGCACCCTCGAGCCACTTGCCAAACTGGCCGTCGCGCATGTGGGACGGGATCCAGTCGATCTCCTGGTTCAGCTCGACCATGCGGTCGCGGATGTCGGTGACCTTCACAAACCACGCCGGCAGCGCCATGTAGATCAGCGGCTCGCCGGAGCGCCACGAGTGCGGGTAGGAGTGGACGATGACCTTGTCCTGCACCACGCGCCCGCGCGCCTTCAGGTCGCGGATGATGTCGCGGTTGGCGTCGAAGACCAGCTTGCCCTGGTAGTCCGGCACTTGCGCGGTGAACTTGCCGTCCGCGTCGACCGGGATGACCAGGCCGATACCGTACTTCTCGCAGGTGAACATATCGTCCTCACCGAAGGCAGGGGCCTGGTGCACCACGCCGGTACCGTCTTCGGCGGTGACATAGTCCGCGTTCAGGATCATGAACGCGTTCTCGGTGTCGCGGAAATAGTCGAAGACCGGCTCGTACTCCAAGCCTTCCAGCTGCGCGCCGGTAAACGTCGCCACAACCTCCGGCGATTCGCCCAGCTCCTTCGCGTACGCGCCGATCAGCTGCGATGCAAGGAGCAGTTGCTTGCCGACGAGGCCCTCAACCCCATCCTCGCCCACCTTCACCAGCGCGTACTCCATCTCTGGGTGAACGGCCAGCGCCAAGTTCGACGGCAGGGTCCACGGTGTGGTGGTCCAGGCGATAGCGGCAGCGTCGTGCAGCTCCGGGTGCTCGGCCCACGCTGCTTCCGCGGCGAAGCCGGCGCGCGCACCGGTCAACGGCATTGTCACCGTCACCGTCGGGTCTTGGCGCTCGCGGTAGGAATCGTCCAGGCGGGTCTCCTGGTTCGACAGCGGGGTGTGCTCCGCCCACGAGTACGGCAAAACGCGGAAGCCCTGGTAGATCAGGCCCTTGTCGTAGAGGGTCTTGAACGCCCACATAACGGACTCCATGTACTCCGGGTCCATCGTCTTGTAGCCGTTTTCAAAATCCACCCAGCGGGCCTGGCGGGTGACGTAGTCCTCCCACTCGTCCGCGTAGTGCATGACCGAGCTTGCGCAGTACTCGTTGAACTTCTCCAGGCCCATGTCCTCGATCTGGGCCTTGTCGGTGATGCCGAGCTGCTTCTCCGCCTCCAGCTCTGCCGGCAAGCCGTGGCAGTCCCAGCCGAACACACGCGGCACGTGGTAGCCGGCCTGTGTGCGGTAGCGCGGGACGATATCCTTGACGTAGCCGGTGAGAAGGTGACCGTAGTGTGGCAAGCCGTTGGCGAACGGCGGGCCGTCGTTGAACACGTACTCTTGGGCACCCTGCCGGTTCTGAAGCGATGCCTTGAACGTTTCGTCTTCGTTCCAATACGCCAGCACGTGTTGTTCCATATCCGGGAACTTGCTGCTGCCGCCGGTCATGTCGACCTTGGGGTACACGCCGCCTACCATGAAATCTCCTCCACATATCCAGTGCAGGGACGCGGCTTTCAGCCCCGCGGTACCACCCTGCTTGAGCCCCGTAGAGGAACCCCGCTTCATTGTGGAGGAAGTGACGTCTTCCATGAACGTCCGGTTCTAATGAGCCCGCGTGCGCGGAACCGTTCTTCCGGAACACTCCCCGGTGATGGCCGGATCAACGCGTGTAAGCGCTAACTATAGCGCATTGAACACGCGAAAACTCCACCGGCCAGATTTCATCCGGCAGGTGGAGTTCGCAGTAGGACCTTCGAAAGCCTACTTCTCAGCGTTCGGCGCGAAGGAGTCGCGGGACTCCAACTCCTCCAGCTGGGAGGTCAGCATCGTCTTCAGGCGGGTGCGGTACTCGCGCTCGAAGGTGCGCAGCTCGGCGATGCGGGATTCGAGAGCGGTCTGCTGCTGCTTCACCGTGTTCATGATCTCGGTGTGCTTGCGCTCAGCTTCCGCCTGCAGCTGCTTGGCCTGCTCCTCAGCCTTGCGCACCTGCTCAGTGGCGCGGGTGTTGGCCTCGTTGGTGGTCTGCTCGGCGTTCTTCTCAGCTTCGGAGACCAAGCGGGTCGCGCGCTGCTGCGCGTCCTCGAGCTGCTTCTTGGACTTGGTGTCCGCCTCGGTGAGCTGGCGCTCTGCAGCGGCCTTGGCCTCCTGCAGCATGGTCTGCGCCTCGTTCTGCGCGTCGGAGGTGAGGCGCTCTGCCATCTCCTGAGCCAAGCCGAGGACCTTGGCTGCCTGCACGTGGGTGTCCGGGGTGGCGACACCGGCGGGGGCTGCGGCCGGCTTCTGCTCCACCAGGCGAGACTGGTTCGCGTCCGCCTTCGGCGCGTTCTGCGAAGCCTTGGCGGCCTTCTCCGCGTTTGCGGCTTGCTCCTTAGCGCGCTTGGCGTCCTCGCGAGCGGCGGCAGCTTCAGCCTGCGCCTGCTCCTGAGCCTGCTTCGCGTTGCGGAGGCGCTCCTCGTACTCGCGGCGCAGCTCCTCCTCGACGCGGCGGCGCACCGCTGCCTCATCGACATTGTTGTTGGCGGCCGCAGCCGGCGCAGCGGCAGCCGGGGCAGACTGGCCCTTGCCCTCGCCAAGCTCCTCTACGCGGGCGCGCAGCTCGTCGTTCTCGTCCTGCAGCTGGGCGAGGGTATCCTCGACGAGATCCAGGAACTGATCAACCTCGTCCTCGTTGTAACCACGCTTTCCAATCGGCGGCTTGCTAAAAGCCACATTGTGCACGTCTGCTGGAGTCAGCGGCATGAACGTTCCCTTCGATGTCGAATAAGGTCAGGAATAGAAGATACTGTAATCGTTATACCCTCAGTTTGCACTACAGGTTGACCTTTTAGGCCAAACGCTATCCGCGCAAACCCGGGGCGATCAGCAACACTTGAATGAGGCTCTGGACGATCACAAGCGCGATGAACAGCACAATAACGCTCATGTCGAGGCCCACTCCCCCGCCCAGGCGTAGCGGCGGAATCATCCGGCGCAGCGCTTTGACCGGCGGGTCCGTCACCACGAACAGCGGCTCAGCCACCACCGAGAACCACGACGGCGGGTCGAACCGCTTGGAAAAAGACTGCACCATTTCGATGATGATGCGGATGATCACCACGAGCATGTACAGCCCGACAAGGGCGTAAAGAATCGCTCCGAAATAAGCCACGGGTCACACCCTACCCATCTCGCCGCAGCACACCGGCGACCAGGCAGCTGCCGAAAGCACTTAGATGCGAGCGGCGCGCTTGAGCTCGTCGGTGGTGATGCGCGCGTTCTCTGGCACGATGGCGAAGACGCGGCGGCGGCTGCCGGTGCCGCGGGTCAGGTTCAGCATGCTGCCCCGCAGCGCGAAGCACAGCCCGGCAGCGAAGTCGACGACGCGCTTCGCGTCGGCGGCCTCGAGGTCGCTTAAGTCCATCACGACCGCGTCGCCGTCGCGGAACGGCTCGCCAATCTCCTTCGCGTCGTTGTAGGAGCGCGGCGCTGTGGTCACGATCTCCGGGGTGAACGCCCGCGAGATCGGCTCGCGGCGCTCAACGCGTTCCGGACGCTCAAGGCGCTCGGCTCGCTGCGGAGCGGCAACCTCGCGGGTCTCGCGCGGCTCGCGGTACTGGGGATCGTCGTAGTAGGCGTCTTCAGCATCGTCGAACGGGCCGAATCCGAAGAACTCTTTGGCGGTGCCGATAAAAGACATATGTGCTGCTCCTAGGGTGTAAACGAGGTGTGAGATCAGCCTACGGGCCGGGGTCCGAAGACAGCGGTTCCGACACGCACGATATCGGAGCCGCACGCAATTGCTGCTTCGAAATCGCCGCTCATGCCCGCGGAAAGTTGCAAGGGGCGGCCGAGGGATACGGCGTGGGCGTCGGTAAGCAGCCGAAGCTCTGTGAACACCTCGCGCGGGTCGGTGTGAAGCGGGGGCACCACCATGAATCCTTTGAGGTGGAGGTGCTCGGCCTCCTCCACAGCGGCGACGAGTACGTCGACCCCCTCGCGCGCCACCCCGCCGCGGGAGGTGTCGCCATCGTAGGACACCTGCAGCATGCACGGCAGCACGCTCGACGTGCGGTCGTCGCGCTCGAGCGCCAGCGCCATGCCCCGGTCAAGCCCCGCCGCGAGTTTGACCGAGTCGAGCGAGTGCACCTCGCGAGCCCAGCGCGCAACGGCGTTGGCCTTTTTCGATTGGATTTGGCCGATCATGGCGATCCCGCAGGTCCCGCCCAGCTCGGCCGCCTTGTCGCGCGCCTCCTGCTCGCGGTTCTCGCCCACCAGCGTGATGCCGCAGGCCGCAACCTCGCGGATCGCTTCGGCTGGGTGGAATTTGCTCACCGGCAACAGCGCCACGCTGCCTTCCGGCCGCCCGGCGCGCGCCTCAGCCTCGCGGATCTGCGCCCGCACCTGCTCAAGGTTTTCCGAAATCATCTACTTCGCCCCCGTCAACCAGATCACGCCGGCCTGGCGGCCCGTGGTTCCTTCGCGGCGGTAGGAGAAGAAGTCGGTGTCGGTGACGGTGTCGCGCGGGTCTGCGTCGATTGCGGTCACACCCAACGACATCAGCTGCCGCACGAGACCCGCGCGCAGGTCCAGCCCGCTTGTGCCCTTCGCAGTGGTGGTGCGCGAGCCGGGCAGGTGCTTTTCGACGTCCGCGGCCATCTCCGCCGGCACCTCGTACGACGCTCCAGCCGCAGCCGGGCCCAGAAGCGCCTGGATGTTTGCCGGGGTGGCACCCAGCGACACCATCGTCTCCACCGTCTTCTTCACGATCCCGTTGCGCGCGCCCAGGCGCCCGGCGTGGGCGGCTGCTATTACGCCAGCCGCGTGATCAGCCAAAAGGACTGGCACGCAGTCGGCCACCAGCACGGTAAGCGCAAGGCCCACCTCGCGGGTCACCACGGCGTCGGTTGCCTCGACCGGTTCCGCCTGCGGACCGTCGACGACGGTGACGGTGTTGGTGTGCAGCTGCTCCATCCACACAAACTGCTCCGGCGCAATGCCCAACACCCGGGCAAGGCGCTCGCGGTTGGCTGCCACACTCGCGGCATCGTCGCCGACGTGGGCACCGAGGTTGAACGAGTCGTACGGGGACGACGACGCCCCGCCTGCTCTGGTGGTGAACACCATGCGGACGGGGCGTGAAGAAAGATCTGCCATGCGGCCAAACTAGCGCATGAAGTCCGGCACGTCGACGTCGAAGTCGTCGTCGAAACCGCCGCGGCGGGTCTCGGTGCGGTACTCCTCGCGCGGCACCTCGCGGCGCTCGGTCTCGGGGTTGGTAAACAGGCCCGGACGGTCCGCCTCGTAGCGGTGGCGAGCCTGGTACTCGTCGCCGGAGGAGCGGTCGTCGAACAGCGAGCCGCGCGCCGGCGCCGGGGTCGCGGGCTCGGCGGGCTTGGCGGACTGCTCGACGTTGACCGCGGTGGAGCCGCCGGCGTTGTCCGCGCCCGGGGCCTGCGCCGCCTGCTGGCCGTGATGTGCCGGCTCGTTCGGCTGCGGCAGCTTGTTGGCGACCTCGTCGAAGCCGGTGGCAATGATGGTCACCCGGACCTCGTCGCCCAAGTTGTCGTCAATGATGGTGCCGAAGATGATGTTGGCGTCGTCGTCGGCCTTCTCCTCGACGATGGAGGCGGCGGTGTGAACTTCCTGCAATCCCAAGTCGGAACCGCCGGCGATGGAGATCAGCACGCCCTTCGCGCCCTCCATCGTGGTCTCCAGCAGCGGGGAGTTAATCGCCTGCTCGGTCGCGGTCATCACGCGGTTGTCGCCGCGCGCGGAGCCGACGCCCATGAGCGCGGAGCCTGCGTCGGCCATCACGGAGCGCACGTCGGCGAAGTCCACGTTGATCATGCCCGGGATGGTGATCAGGTTGGTGATGCCCTGAACACCGTTGTAGAGCACCTCGTCAGCTGCGCGGAACGCGTCCATCATGGACAGCTCAGCGTCGCCGAGCTGGAGCAAGCGGTCGTTCGGGATGACGATGACGGTGTCGCAGACCTCTTTCAGGTTCTCAATGCCCTCGAGCGCCTGGCGGGTGCGGCGCTTGCCTTCGAACGAGAACGGGCGGGTGACAACACCGATGGTCAGCGCGCCCATCTTCTTGGCAATGCCGGCAACAACCGGCGCCGCACCGGTGCCGGTGCCGCCGCCCTCGCCGGCGGTGACGAAGACCATGTCGGAGCCCTTGAGCGACTCCTCGATCTCCTGCTTGTGGTCCTCCGCGGAGGTGCGGCCCACCTCCGGGTTAGCGCCGGCGCCCAAGCCCCGGGTGGCCTCGCGGCCAATGTCGAGCTTGGTGTCCGCATCGGTGAACAGCAGCGCCTGAGAGTCGGTGTTGATGGCGACGAATTCGACGCCCTTCAAACCCTCCTCAATCATGCGGTTGACAGCGTTGACGCCGCCGCCACCGACACCGACAACGCGGATCATGGCGAGGTAGTTCGCGGGAGAGGTCATGAGAGGATTCTCGCCTTTCAACGTAGTGAGGGGAAGCAAGTAGTTAACGTGGTTCCCATCATTAAGGAAAAGGCGCGGATTTTCGTGTTCCCAGTCGGCGTGTCTCGACCCTCAACCTCTACTTTAGGGTTGTGACCTGGGGTTTTGCGGAACTATTTCACGCCGACGAGCTGAGGGTTCACGATGTTGAACTCGGTGCCCTCCATCTGCAGCACGGCCTCGAGGGCGTACGACTTGTTCTCGTTGTCCTCGGACGCGCCCCACGTGATCCGTTTGCCGTCCACCGTGCGCAGCACGTAGTTGTTCGGTTGCACTTCGATTGCGGCTACCGCAGCTCGAGCACGGTTGCTTATCGACGCGGCGATAGCCACCACATCCGCCATCGCTTCCGGATCCTGCACAGGTGCGTTGACCAGCTCGATGGCCTCCGGCGGCGGGTCGGCGATGAGGAAGTCTGCCCCCTCCTCGTCGATCAGGTGCGTGCCGTCGGATTCCGCCACGAACGCCACCGCAGCGCGCTCTGAGAGGGCAACGTCAATGGTTGACGGCCAGTTGCGCGACACCGTCACCGTCTTCACCCAGGGGTCGGAGGCGACGCCGTTCGCCGCGTCCTTTAGGTTGACCTTGCCCATGGGGGTCTCCGGCGGGATAGCGGCGAGCTCTTCCACGCGCTCGCTGCTCAAGATGTGGTTTCCGTCCACTGCCACTGTGCGCACCGGCATCACCGGGGTGAACGGCGCCACCGCCGCGAGGCCGCCGAGCACCGCCGCGGAAGCGGCGAGCGAGATCAGCGCGCGCCGCTTGCCGCGCTTCGGGGCTTCCTGCGGCGCTTCGATCACCTTTGTCGACATCGGCGCGCCCTTATCCCTGCGCGAGTTCGGCGAGGATCTCGTCGCCGAGCAGGGTCACGCTGCCCGCGCCCATGGTGAACACCATGTCGCCCGGGCGGGTCAACGATCGAACGGTTGCCGGCGCCGCAGAGAAGTCCGGCTCGAGGCGGACCTCGGTCGCGGCGTCCATCCGCTCCGCAATAATGCGGGAGCTGACGCCCTCGACAGGGGTTTCGCGGGCGCCGTAGATGTCGAGGAGCACGCAGGCGTCGGCGAGCGAGAGCGCCTCGGCGAACTCGACGGCGAATTCCTGAGTGCGGGAGTACAGATGGGGCTGGAAGCAAACGACGACGCGCGCGCCCTCGTCCTCGGCCTCAACCTGAGCGCGGGCAGCGTTGAGCACGGCCGCGACTTCCGTCGGGTGGTGCGCGTAGTCGTCGTATACGCGGGTGCCGGCGAACGCGCCCCCGGTGACCTCGCCCTTGAGCTCGAAGCGGCGGCGCACGCCGGTGAACTCGCTCAAGCCCGCGGCGAGGCGCTCCGAGTCCGCGCCAGTCAGGGCGCCGGCGAGCAGGGCGGCGAGCGAGTTGAGCACCATGTGGCGGCCCGGGATAGCGAGCGTGTAGCGCAGCTGGCGCGGCGTCTCGCTCTCCCCCGCGCGCAGCTGCACCGTGACGGCGACGGCGGCGGTGTCCAAGGCTTCGTCGACAAGCACTGCCCCCGGGGCAATCTCCGGGTGGCGCGCCGCGGCCTCCGAGGTGCCGTAACCGACAACCTGCACCCCGCGCTCCGCGGCGAGCTTGCCGCATGCGGCCGCGTTGTCGTCGTCGAGGCACACCACGAGATGGCCGCCGGGTGCCACGCGGTCCGCGAAATCGTTGAAAACTTCGAAGTACGCCTCGCGGGAGCCGAAGTAGTCGAGGTGGTCGGGCTCGATGTTGGTGATCACGGCGACATCGGGCTTGTAGCGCAACAGCGACGCGTCCGACTCGTCGGCCTCGGCGACGAAGACATCGCCCTGGCCGTGGTGCGCGTTCGTGCCTGCCCGGTTGAGCTGACCGCCGATGGCGAACGACGGGTCAGCGCCCGCGGCCTGCAGGGCGACCACCGTCATCGACGTCGTCGACGTCTTGCCGTGGGTACCCGCGAGCAGCACCTGGGTGCGGCCTTCCATCAGCTCGCCCAAAAGGTCGGAGCGGCGGATGACAGGGATGCCCTCCTCCGCGGCGCGCAGCAGCTCGGGGTTGTCCTTCGGAATTGCCGCAAAGCTGGTCACAACCACGGTGGGCAGCTCGCCGGCCAGCTCAAGGTTTTCGCGAGCGTGCCCCACCGCGACGTGCGCCCCTTGGCTGCGCAACGTGCGCACTGGGCGGGAGTCCTTCACGTCGGACCCGGTCACCACCGCGCCGCGGTCTAGAAGAATGTGCGCGACGCCGGACATGCCGGAGCCGCCGATGCCGATGAGGTGGACGCGGGAGAGATCAACAGGGGTGTCGTTCGTGCTCATAAGGTTTCGGTCTCCTTCTTCCGCTTACTTCGCCGCCGCTTCGGCGATGCGGCGGGCGATTTCTTCTGCCACGTTGCCGGCGCCGGTTTCTTTCAGCGCGGCGCGCATCCGGGCAAGCTCCGCATCGTCCCCAAGCGTGCGCGACACCGCCTGGTACAGCGTGTCGGGGTTAAGGTCGGCGT
Organism: Corynebacterium sp. Marseille-Q4381; assembly: GCF_036881695.1. Lineage (NCBI taxonomy): Bacteria > Bacillati > Actinomycetota > Actinomycetes > Mycobacteriales > Corynebacteriaceae > Corynebacterium > Corynebacterium sp. Marseille-Q4381. Next base: position 47,073 of record NZ_JBAJNR010000008.1, read on the forward strand.
CGTCGATGCGCAGCGCGGCGCCGGTGGCGACGAGGTGCGCAGAATTCAGCCCCTGCTCGCCGTTGCCGTGCGGCAGCGGCACATAGATCGCGGGCAGCGAGGCCGCGGAGTTTTCCGCCACCGTCATCGCGCCCGAGCGGCACAAAACAACATCTGCCACGGCGTACGCCGCCTCCATATCGTCGATGTAGGGCACGGCGGTGTAGCCGTCTACCGCTGCCGGCGCATCGTTCTTGCGGCCGTAGGCGTGCAGGACTTGGTACCCGTCGGCGGTGAGGCGTTCAATCGCACCAGCAAGCGCGTCGTTGATGCGTACCGCGCCCTGGGAACCGCCGGTGACCAGCAGGGTCTTCTTGCCCTCCTCGAGGTGCCACATCTTACGGCCGCGCTCGGCCTTCACACCGTCGGGGTCAACACCTACACCCGGTCGCACCGGGATGCCCACCACGTCGCCCGGCATGCCTGAGTTCGGCACGGCGTTCAGGCCCACGCCGCCGAGTTTGACGCCAAGCTTGTTGGCCATTCCCGCCAGCGCGTTTGTCTCCAGCACGTAAAACGGCAGACCCAGGCTGCGCGCCGCGAGGTACGCCGAGGCCGCAACGTAGCCGCCGGTGCCGAACACAGCCTGCGCGCCGGCGTTCTTCAGCACCCGGCGCGTCTGGTTGACCGACTTGGCCAGCTTCACCGGCACGCCGGGCAAGAGCCACGGCTTGCGGCGCGGGATCGGTACCGGGTCAATCAGCTGCAACTCGAACCCGCGGGCCGGCACGATGCTGGTTTCCAGGCCGCGCTCAGTGCCGAGCGCCACCACGTTAGCTTGGTACATATCGCGCAACACTTCGCCGACGGCAAGCGCAGGCTCGATGTGGCCCGCGGTGCCGCCGCCGGCGACGACAACGCTTAGGTGCTTCTCGCTCATACTTCTTTTCTAGCCCCTCTCGCGGCTCGCCCGGGCGCCGCGGGCGCCGCTAGCCCCGTGGGCACCGTAGGCGGTGGTGCGGCGGCGCTGGTTCGGGCGCGCGGTTGCCTGCCGGGCCGGCTGCGGCGGCCGCGGCGGGCGGGCGCCTGTTACCGGGGTACCGTAGCGGGCTTGGCGCTGCTGCGCCTGCGGCGCACGCGCCGGGCGCGACGCCCGCGGGGTGGCCGAGGTTCGCTTGGGGCGAGCACCGCGCAGCTGGTCCAAGGTCATCGGTTCGCGGATGCCAAGCATGCGGTCGAAGGCGGGGCGGCCGTGGTTCTGCATAGAGGAGATAGCGTCGGGCTCGTGGCGCGCGATCGAGGCGAGCACGCCCATGGCGGCGAGGGTGATAATGGCGGAGGTGCCGCCGGCGGACAGCATCGGCAGCTGGATGCCGGTGACCGGCAGCAGGCCGACCACGTAGCCGATGTTGATGAACGCCTGCGAGACCACGCCAGCGGTCAACGCCGCCGCCATCAGCGATTGGAACTGGCTCTGCGCGCGGCGCGCCGCGCGCAGACCGAAGTAGCCGAGAAGAGCGAACAGGGAGATCACCAGTGCGCCGCCCCACAGGCCAAGTTCCTCGCCGATGACCGCGAAAATGAAATCGTTGCGGGCTTCCGGCAGGTAGAACCATTTCGCCCGGGACTGGCCGAGGCCGACGCCGAACAGGGAGCCGTCGGCAAGCGACAAAAAGCCCTGGTGCGACTGGAATGCCACGCCCCGGGTGTCCTCGAAGTGGCCGAACAGCGCGTCGAAGTAAACGTGGAAGCGGTGCGAGCGGAAGCCCCCGGAGAGGAACGCGATGGTCAACGCGACAAGCCCGGCGGCCGCGATCATGCCGATCGCCTTCCAGGACACTCCAGCGAAAAGGAGGATGAAGCCGACGACGATGGCAAAAGACATCGCCATGCCCAGGTCGCCCTGCATGGCGATCAGGAACACGCAGATCAGCGAGACGACGATGAACTGCGGGAAGCCGTTGTTGGCCTTGAACAGCCAACGCGGGTCGCGCCCGGCGAGCACCTGCGCGCCCCAGATCGCGATGGCGACGCGGGCAACCTCCGACGGCTGGAGGCGCAGCGGGCCGACGACGATCCACGACTGGGAGCCCACCTCTTCCCTGCCCGTGCCGATGCCGGGGATGAGCACGGCGATCAAAAGCGCCACCGCGGCGAGCATGATCCACGACGACCACTTGTACAGCCGTTCCGGGTGCGTCTTCAACGCCACCCAGAACGCGAACAGGCCGGCGCAGACCATCATGGTCTGGCGCGCGGCGAGCGCCCACGGCGACTCCGACAGCGCGAACGAGGTGGCCATGGAGGAGCTCATCACCATCACCACGCCAAGGCCCGCGAGCACGAGCACAATAGTGCGGATCATGGTGTAGTCCAGCTGCGGGTAGGACTCCATGACCTGGTGCAGCTTGCGGTTTCGGCGGGCCACGCCGGACTGCGGGGCCGGTGTGCTGGCGGGGTTGCGGACCGTCACGGGTGCATCTGGCCTTTCGCTCGAGATCGCTACGTTAGGGGTCAGTGTAAACCTCTAGTTGAGGTTGCTGCCTAGCAGTGTCTCATTGCGGCGGCGGCAAACGCGTCGCCACGCGCAGACATTCCCGGATACATATCCAGGCTCGCCGCCGCCGGCGCCAAAAGCACCGTGTCCCCGGGCAGAGCTTTCGCCGCGGCGTAGCCCACGACCTCCTCCATCGCCGCATCCGGGTCGGTGGAGTCCGTGACAAAGACGTCGACCTCGGGCGCGATGCGCGCAAGCGCCTCGCGCAGCACCTCCCGGTCGGCGCCAAGGAGCGCAACTGCGCGCAGCTGGTCCTTGTGGGCGGCAACGAGCTCATCCACCGCGGCACCTTTAAGCTGCCCGCCGGCGATCCACACCACGTCGCCCGCACCGGAGAGCGCGGAGTCTGCCGCGTGCGGGTTCGTCGCCTTGGAGTTGTCCACCCACTGCACGCCGCGGGCCGAGTGCACGACCGCACCGCGGTGCCCGCTGACGCGGTAGCCTTCCAGCGCAGTCTGGATGTGCTCCGGCGCCGCGCCCTGGGTCCACGCCACAGCGGCCGCGGCCAGCGCGTCGAGCACGCCCGCGGCCCCGGCTGGCTCGATCCCTTCGGCGGACGCGAGGTCGGTGGCGGAAGCATTGCGCTTAACGACGATGCGCCCGTCCACCACACCAACCTGCCCTTGGCCAGGCTCGCCCAGGGTGAAGCCGATGATGTCGTCGCGCCCCGAGCGGGCGACAAGTTCGCGGACATGCTCGTTGTCGATGCCGGCCACCGCGTGCGGCGCTTGCAGCACGCGCGCTTTCGCCAGCGCGTAGTGCTCGAAGGAGCCGTGCCAGTCGATATGGTCGTCCGCCAGGTTCAACAGCACGCCCGCATCCGGGACAAGCTGGTCGGACCAGAAGAGCTGGAAGCTGGACAGCTCGGCAACAAGCACGTCGACTCGGGGGGTGGCCATGAGTGCTTCAGCGACGGCCACCCCGATGTTGCCGCACGCGGCGGCGCGCTTGCCGGTTGCCTTGCCGGCCTCGGCCATCATCGCCGCCAGCATGCCGGTCGTGGTGGTCTTCCCGTTGGTCCCGGTGACCACGAGCCACTGGCGCGGTTCGCCGAAACAGCCGGCGCGGTCGAGCCTGTAGCACGCCTCGACATCGCCTACGACGGGGAGGGAGGCAAACGCGGCGTCGACAAGCAGCGGGCTTTCGGGGCGCCAACCTGGGGACGTGACCACCACACCGACATCCGCAAAACGCTCGCGAGCGGCGTCTGTGGTGACCGCCTCAGCCCCCAGCGCCTCAGCGCGGGCGCGGCCTTCGGCGTGGTCGTCGGCGACGATCACCGGCACGCCGAGGTGCTGAAAGAGCTTTGTCATGCCGATGCCGGAAACCCCGGCGCCGGCGACGATGACCCCGCGGTCGAACTCGGCCGGAATCACAGGTGCACCCCGATCTGGAAGAGCCACTCGGAGTAGAACACGGCGAGGCCCAGCGCCACGGCCATCGACGCGATCAGCCAGAAGCGGATGACCACCGTGGTTTCCGGCCAGCCCTTGCGCTCGAAGTGGTGGTGGAACGGCGCCATCTTGAACACGCGCTTGCCGGTGGTCTTGAACGACGCGACCTGGATGACTACGGACGTAGCCTCGATCACGAACAGCGCGCCGATGATGACCATCAAAAGCTCTGTGCGCGAGCAGACGGACAGGCCGGCGACCAGGCCGCCAAGCGCGAGCGAGCCCGTGTCGCCCATGAAAATCTTGGCCGGTGCGGCGTTCCACCACAAAAAGCCCATGCACGCGCCGAAGCCGGCGGCGGCGAGCACCGCAAGCTCCAGCGGGTCGCGCACCGTGTAGCAGCCTGGGGCCGCGGCGGTCTCGCACGAGTTCCGGAACTGCCAGAATGTGACGAAGGTGTACGCGGCCATCACCAGCGCGGTGGTGCCCGCGGCAAGCCCGTCGAGCCCGTCAGTGAGGTTCACCGCGTTCGACCAGGCGGCCAAAAGAATGTAGATGAACAGCAAAAAGACCACGGTGCCGATCACGCCGCCGGTGGCACCGATGCCGAGCGTTTCAATGTCGCGCGTGAAGCTCAAGAAGGTCGAGCCGGGAGTCACGCCGCTGCTGTCGGGGAAACGGGTAATCAGCAACCCGAACACAATCGCAATGAGGAACTGTGCGACCAACTTCGCGGTTTTGTTCAAGCCGAGGTTGCGCTTGAAGAAGATTTTGATGCCGTCGTCGGCGAAGCCCACCAGCCCTAGTGCCAGGGTCAACCCGAGCACAATCAACCCGGAGGCGGTGAATCCCGCGTGCCCGCCCGCGACTGCGTAGGTGGCGCTGGCTAGATACCCAAGCGTGATGCCGAGCAAAATCGCGATGCCACCCATCGTCGGGGTGCCGCGCTTCTTGGCGTGCCACTGCGGGCCGTCCTCGCGGATCTCCTGCCCCATCTCGCGGCGGTGGAAATACCGGATGAGCGCGGGCGTGGTGAAGATAGCGGTGAGGAAGCTGACCACGCCGGCGATGATGAGCTGAATCATGTCTCTCCTATCGTTCGCCCTCAAGGGTATGCGCAGGCATGAGCCGCTCCGCCACTGCCCACAGGCCCAGCGAGTTCGACGCCTTCACCAGCACCACATCGCGGTGTTCGCGCTCGTGCCAGCCGGCGACGCCGCTCGGCGCGGCGGCGAGAATGGCCTCCACCGCCTCGGCCGCGGCCGCGGCGTTCGAAACTTCCTCGACCGCGATGCCGTGCTCGCGCGCGCTCGACGCAAGCGCCCCGACAGCGTCGTTGTCGCCGACGGTGACAAGGTGGGAGACGCGGTAGCGGGCGAGCTCCTCGGCCATGGCTGCGTGCGCCTGGGCGGCGTCTTGGCCCAGCTCCGCCATCTCGCCGAGCACCGCGATGGAGCGCACCCCGGGGCGCGCGGCGGCGGTGAAGCCGAGCGCGGCAATCGCGGCGCGCATGGACTCCGGGTTGGCGTTGTAGGCGTCGTTGATCACCGTCACGCCGTCGGGGCGCGTGTTGACATCCATGCGGGCCACCGACACCGAGTAGGCGTTGCTCAGCGCGTCCGCCACCGTGGCCGCGTCAATGCCACACTCGATGCCCACCGCCGCGGCCGCCAAGGCGTTGGAAACCTGGTGCGCGCCGAAGACGTTCAGGCGGACCGGCTGCGGCTTCGCGCCGGGGCTGTGGAGGGTAAAGGTTGCGCGGGCCAGCTCGTCCAGTTCGACGTCTGTGGCGTAGTAGTCCGCGGGCTTGCCGGAGGCGATGTCGTTGTTGCCGTCGGCGGAGAAAGTGACCACGCGGGCGCTGGTGCGCGAGCGCATCGCGGAGACGAGGTCGTCGTCGGCGTTGAGCACTGCCACTCCGCCGTCCGCGGCGCTGGGCAGCGACTCCACCAGCTCTCCCTTTGCCAGGGCGATGTTCTCGCGGGAGCCGAACTCGCCGAGGTGGGCGGAGCCGACGTTGAGCACCACGCCGATCTTCGGGGGCGCGATCTGCGCTAAGTGCGCAATGTGGCCGATGCCGCGGGCGGACATCTCCGCGACTAAGAAGCGCGTGTCTTCGGTGCATCGCAGCACCGTGTACGGGTGGCCGATCTCGTTGTTGAAGGATCCGGGCGGGGCCACCGTCTCCCCGCCCCGCGAGAGCACCGCGGCCAACAGGTCCTTGGTGGAGGTTTTGCCCGCGGAGCCGGTGACACCGGCAATGACAAGGCCGCTGTTTGCGGCCAACTCGCGCGCAACATGGGCGGCCAGCGCGCTCATCCCGCGCACAACACCTGCCGCCGAACCGTCCGGGTCGTTCGTGGCGAGGTCGCTGTTGTCGCCGTCGGCGCGTTTCACCTTCTGAAGCACTACGGCCGGCTGGCCCACCTCGCGCGTGGTCAACGCCGCGGCGGCTCCCTGCTCAACCGCCTTCGGGACGAAGTCGTGGCCGTCCACCCTCGAACCGGGAAGCGCGACGAACAGGCCGCCCGGGGTGATCTTCCGCGAGTCGAACTCGACGAAGCTGGTCACCCTTGCGCCGGGCTGCGCTTCCGGGCTCAACTGCCCGCCGGTGATCTCCGCGATCTGCGCAAGCGTCAGCGGAATCATGCCTTTTCCTCCTTGGATGCAGCGAGCGCTTCGCGCATCGCTTCCCTGTCGTCGAAGTGGTGTGTGGTGGTGCCGATGATCTGGCCCACTTCATGGCCCTTGCCTACCGCGATCACCGCGTCGCCCGGGCGCGCCCACGCCACGAGCTGCGCAATCGCCTCGCCGCGGCCGCCGACTTCGCGGATCTCGGTGTCCGGGCCAGCTGCCTCGCGGGCGCCTTTAAGCACCGCGCCGCGGATCGTGGCCGGGTCCTCGGTGCGCGGGTTGTCGTCGGTCACAATCACCAAATCCGCGCGGCGCGCGGCTTCGGCCCCCATGATGGGGCGCTTGGAGGCGTCGCGGTCGCCGCCGGCGCCCACAACCACCCCGACGCGCCCGGCGACCTGGCTGCGCAGCGTGTCCAGCACCGCGGCGATTGCCGCAGGCTTGTGAGCGTAATCCACTACCGCTACGAACCCTTGGCCCTCGTCGACGCGCTCCATGCGGCCTGGGACGGCGGCGTTTTCCAGCCCCCGGATGAACGCTTCGACGTCCGCGCCCACCGCGTTCGCCAGGCCCACGGCAAGCGCCGCGTTCGCCACGTTGAACTCCCCCGGCATTGGCAGCCGCAGGTCGTACGCGGCGCCGTCGACGGTGAGCCTGATGTCTTGGGCGCCGTTCGCGTGCGTGCCGCGCTGCTCGGCGGCCACGGTCAGCCCGGACTGTCCACGTGTGCCAACAAGGTCTGGCGTTTGGGCCACGCCCGCCATCCGCTCGCCCCACTCGTCGTCCACGCAGATCACGCTTCGCCGGGCGGCGAGGTCCGACGCTGGGTCGAAGAACAGCGCCTTCGCCGCGAAGTAGTCCTCCATCGTAGGGTGGAAATCGAGGTGGTCCTGCGAAAGGTTGGTGAACCCGGCGACGTCGAAGTCTGTGCCCCCGACGCGCCCCAGCATTAGCGCGTGGGAGGAGACCTCCATCACTACGTGCGTGACCCCGCTGGCGAGCATCTGCCCGAACAGCTCCTGCAGCTTCGGCGCCTCGGGGGTGGTCAGCTGGGAGGGGACGTCGCGGCCGTCGATACGCGTGCCTGTGGTGCCGATCAGCCCCACCTTGCACCCGGCGGCCGCAAGCCCCCGCTCAAGCATGTACGTGGTTGTGGTTTTGCCCGACGTTCCGGTGACGCCAATGAGCTTCATGCTTTTCGACGCCCACCCGTACACCTCAGCCGCCACCACCCCAAGGACCGCGCGCACGTCGTCCACCACCAGCACCGGGCGCGTATCGCCCGCAGCCTCGATGATGCGAAGGCCCTCGCGGTCTGTCAGGATCGACCCCGCCGGGGACGCGGCGGCGAACTCCGCCCCGTGGACCCGCGTGCCGGGAAGTGCCGCGAACATCCCGCCCGGCTCCACCGCCTTCGAGTCCAGGGTTATCTGCGTCACGGTCAGCGGCGCCGCCGGCGGGTTGACGGTCTCCGCGCCAGCGATTGTTGCAAGCACCTGCAATGTGGTCTGCATGCTTCTCTCCTTACTGCGCCTGAAGTACGTACGGCTCGGCTGGCGGGCTGGGCGGCACATTCTCGCGGTTGAGCAGCCACGACGCGATCTCGGTGAACACCGGTGCGGCGGACTGGCCGCCGGCGCCCCCGCGGAGCGGGCCGCGCTGCGGCTCGTCCAGCATCACAGCCACCACGAACCGCGGGTCGTCCGCTGGTGCCACGCCCGCGAATGTGATCCAGAACTGGCTCTGCGAGTACGCGCCGGTATCGGGGTTCACCTTCTGCGCGGTGCCCGTCTTGCCGGCCAGCTGGTAGCCCTCGAGCCCGCTGCCCTGGGCTGTGCCGGACTGCAGCCCCGAGGGGTCCGACTGGAACACAGAGCGGAACATGTCGACGGTGGTCCGCGCCGTTTCCTCGCTGACCACCCTGGTGCGCGCCGGCTCCGGCTGCTCCACAGTCTCCCCGTCAGGGCCGGTCACGCTGGCGATGATGCGCGGCTCGATGCGCTCGCCGCCGTTAGCCAGCGCCTGGTACACCCCCGCCATCTGCAGCGCCGTCCAGCTCATGCCCTGCCCAATGGGCAGGTTGGCGAAGGTGCCGCCCGACCACTGCTCGCGCACGGGCAGAAGCCCCGGCGACTCGTTGGGCAGCTCGATGCCGGTAGTGGTGCCGATGCCGAATCGCTGCAAGTACTCCCAGTACTTGTCCTCTCCGAGTCGCTGCGCCAGCTGCAGGGTGCCAACGTTAGAGGACTTACCAAAGATGCCCGCCGTGGTGTACGGCGCAACATCGTGACTCCACGCGTCGTTCACGGTAACGCCTGCCATGTCGATAGAGCCGGGCACTTGGTGGACCTCGGTCGGGTCGGTTAACCCCTCCTCGATCGCCGCCGCAGCGGTGATCACTTTCGCCACTGAACCCGGCTCAAAGGGGTGGGAAATCGAGTTGTTGTCGAAATCGCGCCCCTCCTTGAGCTGCTTTTCCAAGTCGCCGTTCGGGTCGATGGTGTCCGTGTTCGCCATCGCGAGCACCTCACCGGTGCGCGCGTCCAGGACGACCGCTTGCCCCTCCTTGGCCAGCGAGTTCTCCTTCGCTTGCTGCAGCGTCTGCTGAACAAACGTCTGCAGGTCGAGGTCGATAGTCAGCTCGATGCGGGAGCCGTCGACGGCGGGCACCACGTCACGCAGCGAACCGGGGATGGCCAACCCGTCCGCGGAGACGTCTTCGGTGGAGCGTCCGTTGATGCCGGTGAGCATCGCGTCGCTGGACGCTTCGAGGCCGAACTGCCCGTGGCCGTCCATGGACACCTTGCCCAAGATGTTCTCGCCGATCGCGCCGTTCGGGTACTGGCGGATGTCTTGGTGATCGGCCGCGACACCGTGGAAGTTGGAGGCAACTTTCGCCGCCACGTCCGGGTCGACGTTGCGCACCAGCACCTCGTAGTCCGTCTCGGCGTGCAGCTTGTCCAAGATCTCGCGGGCGGAGACGTTGCCCACCTTCACGTTCTCGGTCGCACGGGCGTCGCGCGAGGTGGTCTCCTTGGCGGCCTGCTCCCCGATCATGGCTGGAATCTCGTTGGCCATGGTGCGCAGCACGTCCTCGACGCGGGCGTCTATTTGGGCGTCGATGGAGTCCTGCGAAAGGCCGTCGACACGCATCTGGAGCTCCTGCTGCTCCTGGATTTCCTTGCGCAGCGTCACCGGCGAAACAGTGAGCGAGCGCGCCTGCATGGTGTAGGCGAGCCGGTTGCCCTCGCGGTCAACGATCTCGCCGCGGCGCGCCGGGTCCACGTAGGTGCGGGTGCGTTGCGCGCTGGCCTGCTCGCGCAGGTCCGGCCCCCACACCACTTGCACCCAGAACAACCGGCCGATGAGCAGTGCAGCCACGGCAAGGAACGCAACTGCCAGCCACGTGGCGCGGCGGTTCGTGATCTGCGACTGCGTCATCGGTTGCTCGCGCCTGGCCACGTGCGTTCTCACCTACCTTGCTTCGTTTGCGGAGACGGGTTGCGTAACGACCCTTATATTGCACGCAGCGCGCTCGTTTCAGGGCGCGCCACACGCTAGAACGCTGCGGGAACGTTGGGCTGGTACGGCGCGAGGTTGTCCGTGCGCGCGGCCGCGGGCGGGTTCATCATGTTGCCGCCGGGCAGCTGGGTCAGGTTGTCGCCCAGCTCATCGGTTGCGCGCTGGTCGCTGGTGGCGCGGCCTGCGCGGGTGGGCTGGCCGTTGACGTCCAGAACCGGGGCGACGGATTCGGGGTTGAACTCGCGCCGCTCCTCGACCCGGCCGTCGGCGTCGACCTCCACGATGCCGGGCTGATTCGCCACCACCATGTTGGCCTCCGCGGCGCGCTGCGCGAGCTCCGCCGAGGAACGCAGGTCCTCCAGGTCGCGGCTGAGCGACTCCACCTCGTTCTCTAACGCGCGCTCCTGGGACTGTAGTTGCTGCACCGTGAACGTCTGGGCCGTGGACAGGCCCGACAGGACCATGGCCACGGCGACGCCGATAACCAAGAGGGTCACCGCCAAGCCGCCGACCTTGCCGAGCGCGGTTTTCTGTTTGGCAGGAGTTGCTACTCGACGCCCGCGGACCGACACCACCTGCTGCGACCCCAACCGGCCGCCGCGAGACTTCTGGTGCGGGACGTGCGGGCGCACATCGGGACGGGTGGCCGGGGTGCGCTTCGGCGCCGGTGCGTAAGTGGCCTGGTCCGTGCGAGTCATCACTGCCATGGTGAATCTGTCCTTAAGTCGGAAAGTTTTTCAATGCCACGCACCCGCACCGGTGTAGCGCGGGGGTTGAGTTCGATTTCGTCCTTCGAAGCCTTCTCCGCCCCGTTGGTGATCGGGGCGAACTTCGCCGCCGTGCCAGGCAGATCCATCGGCAACCCCGGCGGGGTCTTCGACGTTGTCAGGTCCGCGAACGCGGTTTTGATGATTTTGTCTTCCAAGCTCTGGTAGCTCATGAACACCACTCGGCCGCCAGGCCCCAGCAGCTCCGTGATGACCGGGACAGCGTTCTCGACTGCCTCCAGCTCGCGGTTGACCTCGACGCGCAGCGCTTGAAAGGTGCGCTTGGCGGGGTGGCCTCCGGTGCGCCGCGACGCCGCCGGAATCGTCTCGTACAAAAGCTCCACGAGGCGGCCGCTTCGCGCGAACGGCTCGCGCTCGCGCTCCTTCACCACCGCAGAGGCGATCTTTCCCGCGAAGCGCTCATCGCCGTACGTCTTGAGGATGCGGGCGATGTCGCCGTGCGAGTAGGTGTTGAGGATGTCCGCCGCGGTAATGCCCTGCGTCGGGTCCATGCGCATGTCCAGCGGCGCGTCAACTTTGTACGCGAATCCGCGCTCTTCTTGGTCCAGCTGCATCGACGACACGCCAAGGTCGTACAGGGCGCCCGCGACACCGTGCTCGCGCACCGTGTCGAAAACGCGGCCCTCCCCCTCCCCGATCGGCCCCGCGATGTCGTCGAACCGCGCCTGGAGCGGGACGAAGCGGTCGCCGAACGGCGCAAGCCGCTCCGTCGCCTGCGCGAGCGCGATGGGGTCGCGGTCGACGCCGATCACGCTGGCACCGGGGAAAACAGTGAGAAAATGCTCGGTGTGGCCACCGGCACCCAAGGTGCCGTCGACGATCACCGCGTTGCTGCCGAAGCGCTCAACCGCAGGGGCGAGCAGCTGCCCCATCCGGTCGCGCATGACAGGGACGTGGCCGTGGTTCGCTGCAGTTGTGAATTCCACGGGTGCCACCCCCAATCCCTGTCCGATGTAAGTCTCTGAAGTTCTTGCTTCCCTTGGTGAGGGGGAGCGAGTAGAGCCCTGCCCGGGGCGGCCGGTCTGATGTCGGGGAAGTACACCAGAAAAGCTCACGCCCCGGACAGAGTCCGTACACGCTCTCCGTCAGTAGTCGTTTGCCTGCTGCGCGGGTAGTCAGTCCTTACAGCAGACCGGAGAGAATGTCGTCGTCGTCCGCCGCCGAGAAGGCGGCTTCCGTCTGTTCCTGATAGTCGGCCCAGGACTTCGCGTCCCAGATCTCCAGAAAATCAACCGAGCCGATAACCACGCACTCCTTGGACAGGTTTGCGTACTCGCGGTGCGCCGGCGACAACGTAATGCGACCAGAACCGTCGAGCGTCTGCTCATCCGCGCTGGCAGCCAGGTTGCGGATGAAGGCGCGCGCCTTCGGGTTCGTGCGGGAGGCCGCCGCCGCCTTGCGAGCGCGCTGCGCGAACTCCTCCCGGGGATAGACCGCTAGCGAGTGGTCCTGCCCCTTGGTCACCATTAGCCCGTCCGCCAAGTCCTCCCGGAACTTCGCGGGCAGCGTCAGGCGCCCCTTGTCGTCGAGCTTGGGAGTGTAGGTTCCCAGGAACATCGGGCGACCTACCTTTCCTTTCGCCGTCTGACTTCGGCTTGTGAAGTTTTTCTGCCGCTTCGATGTGCCGCACCCACGTAGTCAGATGGGCGCCACACTTCTCCGCTGCGCCCCACTTTAACCCACTTCTCCCCACGATGGCTACACCACAGCCGAAAATGCCCGATTATTTCGGTGTTACTGCAGGTTGTAGCGGTGGAGACAAGGTGGAGATTCTGTGCCCCAGGAGCGTAAAGCTGCCACATTGGACCTCAAGATGCACATGGATTCGCGTGTCCGGTGAACTCCCAACATTGCATCGACGGCCGAAAAGCCCTGCTCGCGTGGTGGCGCGCCACCCTGGTGGGCAGGAGTGGGGCGCGTAGGTGGGGGAAGGTGGGAGACGGCGGTGATAGCGGGTAACTCGGGACAGACGCCGCGTTTCCGCAGGTCGCTACGGGTGGCGCGAGGAGTTACCCGCTATCACCGGGTTTCCAGCCGCCGGAAAGACGAAAAAGCGCCCCACACGGGGCGCTTCCAAAGGTCGGGACCGTCTTAGGCTTGCGGATCCTCGAAACGGCGGCGGAAGTTCTCTTCCATACTCACGCTTCGGGCCGATCGCTGCTTCGGCGCACTCGCGCTAATGCGTGGGCCCGCAGAAGGAGTGGTGGCCGGGGTGCGCAGCGCCATCACGCCACCGAGCATCATGACGCCGAAACCGACGATGCTGATGACAACTGCCCACATGCTGGCGGACGCGAGTGCGACGCCGCCGAGCAAGAGGACGATCCCCAGCACAATCAGCGCAACGCTGCGCATTGTGAGACGCCCCCTCCGCGGGGTCTCGCTGAATCCAGCGTTGTGCGCGACGCTGCTGGCGAACTTTGGGTCCTCAGCAAAGAGGGACTGCTCGATCTCGCGGAGCGCGCGCTGTTCTTGCTCAGAAAGGGACACTGAAATTTCTCTCCACGTTGACGGGAACGATATTTCTTAACCAACGGACATCGTAGCCGTTTTGTTCCCCGCACCCACTACGCTGCCGCGAGCGGCGCCTCCCCAGGGTGGATCTCGTGGTAGAACTCTTCCGCGTCGGCGAGCAGCCGAACGACAATCGCGGGATCTGGGTGCATCTCCAGCCCAGATACAACCCGGCCCCGGAGGCGGGAGTAGGAGCGGAATCGGGCAGCCCAGAGTTTCCCGCTATCGCCGACAAGCGCCAGCTTCTCCCACGCGCTAGTGGGCAACCGTTTCCTTTTCCGCAGCGCTTCCGAATCGGCGACAACGGCACCGGCGACCCGAAGCGCCGCCCGGTAGGCGCTTTCCATGGCCAGGTCTGCCCGGCCGTCTTCAAATTCCTCGTGCGCCGCAACAAGAAGAGACTCCGCCGAGGCGAGGAACGCGTCGCGGCGCGAGACCTTCGCGGGGGCACCGTAGGCTCGGGACGTGGTGGCGGAAATGACGCTTTGCATTGTGTTTCCCCTTCTCTTCCAGTGGTGTTTACAACGATTGCGCTCACTGTAAAACACGCGTTCGACACCACACCGCCGACATTAGAACACGCGTTCGATTAGCGGGCATCGAAAACCACCCGCCGGCATACTCCCGCGTGGTTAGGTAGTGGTGTGCCAGTTGAAATCCGCCGCTTAACTCCTGGGGAGTTCACCCTGCTTGTCCCCCAGCTCGTGGACATCTACCTCGCCGCAATGGAGTACAACCCGCAAATCCGCGACCAGCGAATCCGCGTGTGGAAAGACGAGGTGACCTGGCCCGGATTCACCGCGGTTGCCGCGGTTGACGGGGACGAGGTGGTCGGCGTCGCGTACGGGTTCCTCGGCAGCAGGGAGCGGTGGTGGGACCGCCAGCTCGTGCGCGCCATGCGCGGTTCCGGCCAGCTGACCGAGCAGCACCGAGCGATCCTTGACAGCTACTTCGAGGTCACTGAGGTCCACGTGGCTCCCGGCCGGCAGGGCGCGGGCATCGGCGCAGCTCTGCTTCAGGAGCTTCTTCGCAACGCCTCCGCCGAGTGGGCGCTGCTTTCGACGCCTGAGGTGGATAACGAGGCCAACCACGCCTTCCACCTGTACCGCCGCTTCGGCTTTACAGATATCGCGCGCGGCTACCGCTACCCCGGCGACCACAGGCCGTTCGCTATCCTGGGCCGCCCGCTGCCGCTTTAAAAGTGGGGGCACGTGAACCAGGTAGGGTGGGGAGCCACCGCACGATTGCTGCAAGGAGTTCGCACGTGGACGCAAACGCGCTTGATTTGTCACGGGTGCCAGAAGAAGTCGGCCACCAGCTGCAACGATTCTTCGCTGAGCGCTCGGCGGAGATCGGCCGCTTAGGCGCGCCGGTGCAAAGCGCAGTGCTCCACCTCGAGCGCTTCGTTCTCGGCGGCGGCAAACGCATCCGCCCGCTTTACGGCTGGGCCGGATTCGTCGGCGGCGGCGGCATCGAGCGCGCAGCCGAGGACCCGGAAGCGGTGATGCGCGCGGTCAGCTCGCTCGAACTCATCCAGGCCTGCGCCCTCATCCACGACGACATCATTGACGCCTCCGACACCCGCCGCGGCAACCCAACGGTACACCGGGCAATTGAGGCGGAGCACAACAAGGAGCAGCTGCTTGGCGACGCAGCCTTGTTCGGCCAGAACACCGCCATTTTGATCGGCGACCTCGCACTCGCTTGGGCCGAGGACATGTGGCGCTCCTCCGGTGTGACCGCGGAAGCGCTCGCGCGCGCTGAGGGCGCGTGGCGCGGTATGCGCACCGAGGTCATCGGCGGCCAGATCCTCGACATTTCTCTCGAGGCAGCGGGCAGCGAGTCGGTCGAGATGGCAGACCAAGTCAACCGCTTCAAAACTGCCGCGTACACAATTGAACGCCCGCTTCACTTGGGTGCCGCGCTCGCCGGCGCGGACGAGGCGACGATCGAGGCGTTCCGCGGCTACGGCCGCGACATCGGCATTGCCTTCCAGCTGCGCGACGATCTTCTCGGCGTGTTCGGCGACTCCGCCGTCACCGGCAAGCCCGCCGGCGACGACATCCGGGAAGGCAAGCGCACCGTGCTTTACGCCGAGGCACTTTCGCTTCTCGACGCCGCCGGCAACCCCTCCGCGCGCACCCTCCGAGAGGGCATCGGCGCGACTTCCGACCCAGAGGCGTTGGACGCGCTTGCCGGGGTGATTCGGGAAAGTGGGGCTGTGGAGGCCGTCGAAAAGCGGATTGCTTCCCTCACCGAATCGGGACTTGCGCACCTCGAAACCGCGAACATCAACGCCGCGGTGGCGAAGACCCTGCGCGATCTCGCGATCCGCTCGACCGAGCGCCGAAGCTAAAACGCCATAGCCTGCGCGCGGCGGATAACTTCGCGCGCGCCGTGGCCGTGAAGCGCGTCGATCGGCCGGCCCGGGAGGGAATCGTCCGGCGTGTAGAGAAAGTGGAGGATCTCGTCGGGGTCGTAGCCGCCGTCCGCCAGCACGGTAATAGCCCCGCCGACAAACTTGGACAACTCGCCGTCGCCGAGCAGCGACGCCGGAATGTAGCGCACGCCGTCCTTGCGGTACACGGCCAGCTTCCCAGAGTTGACGATGTCGTGGACCTTCGTCACGGGAACGCCGAGGATCTCCGCGACGTCAGGAACCGGGAGGAGCTCCTCGCCTACCAGCAGTTCGTCCAGGGTTGGCTGTTGCGGTGTAGTCACAAGCCCACATTCTACTGCCCTTGTCGCGGGCGCTGTTGGCCAACACCGCGGCGGGTGATCATACTGGTTGCATGCGTTTGGCAGTGGGCGATTCCTTGGAGGGCCGGTACATCATCGACCGCCCCATCGCGCGCGGCGGGATGGCCACGGTGTACCGCTGCGTTGACACCAGGCTGGGCCGCGAGGTGGCGGCGAAGGTGATGCACGAGCAGTACGTGCACGACCCGGTGTTCTCGGAGCGGTTCCGGCGCGAAGCACGGGCAATGGCGCAACTCAGTCACCCCAACCTGGTCAACGTCTACGACTTTTCCGCCGACGGCGACACGATCTTTCTCATCATGGAGTTGATTACCGGGGGCACGCTGCGCGAGCTTCTCGACGAGCGCGGCCCCATGCCTGCGCACGCCGCCGCCTCCGTGATGCGCGGCATGCTCACGGGCCTGTCTGTGGCGCACGCGAAGGGCCTGATTCACCGGGACATCAAGCCGGACAACGTGCTAATCAACGCCGACCACCGGGTCAAGCTCGCCGACTTCGGCCTGGTGCGCGCCGCCTCCGACGCGACGCACTCCACCGACCAGATCGTGGGCACGGTGGCCTACCTCTCCCCCGAGCAAGTCGACGGGACGCACCTGACGGCCGCATCCGACGTCTACTCCGCCGGCATCGTCTTCTTCGAACTGCTGACCGGCCGCACGCCGTTCCACGGCGACTCCCCGCTCGCCCACGCCTACGCTCGCCTCCACCACGACGTAGCGGCGCCGTCGTCGCTGATTGCTGGGGTGCCGAAGCTTTTCGACGAGCTCGTAGCCACAGCCACCGCGCGCCGCCCGGAAGACCGCTTCCGCGACGCCCGCGAGTTCCTCGGCGCGCTCGACGATGTCGCTGATGCGCTCCAGCTGCCCGCCTACACCGTCCCGGTGCCGCGCAACTCCGCGGCGAACCGCGCCGCGGCCGTGCCGACGAGCTTCGGCACCCTGAACGGGCCGTCCCGCAAGGTGGAGCCGCGGGTGGAGCCGCGCGCAAGCCAGCAGCGGCTCTTCCCCGATCAGACACAGGAGGTGCGGTATGAGCCAGCGCCACCTGCGCGCAGGCAACCTCAGCCTGCGCCGCGCCCCCAACTCGAGGCCCCCGCTTCGCCGGGCGCTGTGCCTGCGGAACGCCCGCGCATCAACCCGGTGACGAACCGGGGTGGCATCGGGCTGGCGCTGTTTGTCGCCGTTTCCATCGCAGCACTCGCCGCGGTGCTCGTGGGCGCCTGGTGGTTCGGCTCCGGGCTGTACGGGATGTTCCCGCCGATCCTCGCCGGCTAGGTTCACCCCGAAGCGTTAGTAGCGGAGCATCTCCGCGACGAGGAACGCGAGTTCCAGCGCTTGTTCGGTGTTCAGGCGCGGGTCAACAGCAGACTCGTAGCGGCCCGGCAGGTCGACGTCGGTGATGTCCTGCGCGCCGCCGAGGCACTCAGTGACGTTCTCGCCGGTCGCCTCAACGTGGATGCCGCCCGGGTGGGTGCCCAACTCGCGGTGCACTTCGAAGAAGCCCTGCACCTCGTCGATGATCTTGTCGAAGTGGCGGGTCTTGTACCCGTTGGAGGCGGTGAAGGTGTTGCCGTGCATCGGGTCGGACTGCCAGACCACCTTGTGGCCCGACGCTTCGACGGCCTTGACAATGCCCGGCAGCACCGAGCGGATGTTGTCGTGGCCCATGCGGGTGATCATGGTCAACCGGCCCGGCTCGCGGTTCGGGTCGATCTTGTCGGCGTACGCCACCGCCTCTTCCGGCGTGGTGGAGGGGCCGAGCTTGATGCCCACCGGGTTGTCGATGAGCGCCGCGAAGTTGACGTGGAAGTCGTCGATGCCGCGGGTGCGCTCGCCGATCCACAGCTGGTGCGCGGAGAGGTCGTAGAGCTTGGTCTCGCCGCGCTCGTTCTCAGCGAGACGCAGCATCGCGCGCTCGTAGTCCACCAAAAGCGCCTCGTGGGAGGCGTAGAACTCGGAGCTGCGCAGGTTCTCGTCGTTCACGCCGCAGGCGTCCATGAACGCGAGCGAGCGCGAAATCTCGCGGCCGAGCGCTTCGTAGCGCGCGCCTGCCGGGGAGTTGGCGACGAACTCGCGGTTCCAGTCGTTGATATGGTGCAGGTCGGCGGTGCCGGAGGAGACGAGCGCACGCACCAAGTTCATCGCGGCCGAAGAGTTCGCGTACGCGCGGACCATGCGGGCCGGGTCGTGGCGGCGGGACTCCTCGGTCGGCTCCACGCCGTTGACGATGTCGCCGCGGTAGTTCAGAAGACCGTTGGAGTCGCGGTCGGAAGAACGCGGTTTCGCGTACTGGCCGGCGATGCGGCCGATCTTGACCACCGGCAGGGATGCGCCGTAGGTCAGCACCGCGGCCATCTGCAGCAGGGTGCGGATGTTGGCGCGGATGTGCGGTTCGGTGTTGGACTCGAACGTCTCCGCGCAGTCGCCTCCCTGGAGGAGGAAGGCTTTGCCCAGCGCGACGTCGGCAAGCTTGGCTTTGAGCTCCTCAACCTCCGGCGCCAGCACGACCGGCGGGACAGACTCGAGGATCTTGCGGACCGCGTTCGCCGCGTCCTGGTCCCAGGACGGCTGCTGCTTCGCGTCGCGGGCCAGCACGTCGAGCCAGCGCTGATTCAGGTCCCCCGGCATCGGCGGGAGATCGGGCAGCACGTCTTTGGGGATGTCGATTGTCCAACTCACAGCTCTATTCCTACCACACAATTCATCGGGCGGAATGGTTGTTCCGCATAGTGGACACCTTGCCGTTGCGGTCAAGCGGCAAAGCTTCAGCGCAGGCGCGGTACTTCTTGAGGTTGTGGCGCGCATCCACCAGCGCGTCGTGGTTGCCGTCTGGCAGTCGCGGCAAGCGCGGGCGGCCCGCCATGATCCAGTATTGCTTGAGCTCGCGGGTGTACCGCGGCAACTCGCGCGGCAAGCCCTGCATGTCGCCCCAAAGCTGGGCGAAAACGACGTGGTCGTAGGCGCCGACCCACGCCCACAGCTCAGGTTCGGGGCGGGAGGTGAGGAAGGCGAAGAGCTCGTCGCGGATGACCCCAAGTGACTTCCACGCCGGGTTGTGCGCCGGCGGCAGCTTGTCGAGCACGTTCTCGCGCACCCACTCGTTCGCCGCAGCTGCGTCGAACTCGGTGGAGACGGCGTAGTACTCCCTGCCGTCCTCGGCCACGACGCCGATGGAGATCAACTCAATAGTGGAGCCGTCCTCGATGAACTCAGTGTCGTAGAAGTACTTCACTGCCCTTACCGCTTCTGCTCTTCCCGGATTTCCTTGATCTCCGCGCGGGTCGAAGGAGTATGCTCGCCGCGGCGCGGCCAGAACATGACAACAGCCACCGCGACCACGGCGAGCGGGGCCGCGATCTCGTTGTGGAACTCGAGCCGCGACGCCACAAGGTAGGCCGCAACGATAACTACAACAGCAGCGATGCGGGTAACCAGATCCCTATCCACGGGTGCCCTCCTTCCCGACCGGCGCGGTTTCCAGGTCACCGCCCGGCTCAGCGCCTTCGGGGTACGTGCCCGTCTTATCCAGCGACTTCTTCACGTCGGTGGCGTACATGTCGACGTAGGGGTAGCCGGACAGCTCGGACAGCTTGCGCATGCAGTAGTCGGTGAAGGGGCGCGCGACCTCGCGCGAGTGCGGGTCGTAGCCGTTGTCGCGGGCCCACTGGTGCGGGTCAATCTGCTCGCTCAAGTGGATCTTCACCTTGGCGGGGCGCGGAACGGTCGTCCCGATCGGGTTCGCGTCGCGCGAGCCGACCATGGCGACCAAGACAACAGGCGCACCAGTGGCCATGGCGATGCGCGCCATGCCGGTGCGGCCTTTGTAAATGCGACCGTCCGGCGAGCGGGTGCCCTCGGGATAGATGCCGAACACGTCGCCGTCAGCAAGCACCTTCTCCGCGGCTTCCTGCAGCGCGTCGCCAGCTGTGGAGCTGGAGCGGTCCACCGGGATCTGACCCACCGAGGAGAAGAAGAACTTCTGAATGCGCCCGCTTATCCCCGGAGAGGTGAAGTACTCCTTCTTCGCCGGGAACTGGATTTGCCTGCGCATCATCAACGGCAGGTAGAAGGAATCCATCACCGCTTGGTGGTTGGACACCAAGATCACCGGCCCCTCGTCCGGCACGTGCTCGCTTCCGGTGATCGTCGGGCGGTTGTACACCAGAAGCGGCGGGCCGAGGATCGCTTTGAAGAAGGAGTACCACTTGTTCTGCATTGGAAACGCTCCTTGTGCCTTTCTTTCGCGACCCCTAGGCCAGCAGGGTGCGGGCCAAATCAGCTACGCCGATCATACCTGCCTGGGGTCCCAGCTCCGCCCGCAGCACCTCGGGCACGGGCCGGTAGCCGGAGCCCACCATGTTCGCCGCCATCTCCGCGCGGGCCTGGTCTAAATAGAGGTCTGCGTCGGCACTGACTCCCCCGCCGAGCACGATCAGCGCGGGGTCCAACACGTCGGCGACGATGGAAAGTCCCCTGCCTAGCCAGGTGGCGAAGCTGTCGAGGGCGGCCACACCTAACTTGTCTCCGCGGCGCGCAGCCTCCATCACGTCGTGACCGTCCGCTCGCTTGTCCACCACCTTGCGGTAGAGCGCGCAGTCGGTGAACGCACCGTGGGTGGCTTTCTCAATCGCGCAGTCGATCAGTGACGTGCCGGAGGCGTAGCGCTCGAGGCAGCCCTTCTTGCCGCACGAGCACACGCGCCCGCCGGGGACGACGGTGATGTGCCCGAACTCCGGCGCGGTGCCGAAAGAGCCGCGGTAGATCTCCCCGCGGTGCATCAAGGTGGCTCCGATGCCCGTGCCCACGGCGAAGAACACCCACGTCTCGGCGTCGCGCGCCGCCCCGTACCGGTACTCGCCCCAGGCGGCGGCGTTCGCGTCGTGCTCAAGCCGCACCGGCAGCCCGATCGCGTCCTCAAGCTCCGTGCGCACCGGCCGGTCGTCGCGCCACGGCAAGTGCGGAGCAAACCGGACAATCTCGCACTCCGGGTCGAGGAAACCCGCAATGGCCAGGCCCACTGCCTCGACCGGGTAGTCGGCCCGCAGATTCTCGACCGTCTCCACGATCGCGCGGTCTAAGTCGTCCGCCGCGTGAGGTGTTTCTGTGGAGCGCACGTGCACAACAGTGCCGTCCGCGTCGACCACCGCGGCGCGCATATTCGTGCCGCCGATATCGAAGCCTACGGTCAATGGCGAAGGTGACGGCGTGGATGGCAGGGTCATAGCAGAACACATTACGCACGGAGCGCGTCGACGAGGCGATCGCCCAGCACCGACCACGAGTAGTTCGAAGCGACGTGGGCGCGGCCGGCGGAGCCCATGCGGTTTGAGGGGGCGTGATCAAGCAACCTGCTCAACGCGTCCGCCAGCCCTGCTGTGTCCCTCCCCCCGACCACCACACCGGTTTCCGGCGTGACCGTCTCGGGTGCGCCGCCAGAGGTGCCTGCGATGACCGGCACCTCGCAGGCCTGCGCTTCGAGGTAGACAATACCCAAGCCCTCGACGTCGAGCCCGCCGCCGCGGGTGCGCGCGGGCATGGCAAAGACGTCCGCTGAGGCGACAATGTCGCGCAGCAGATCGCGCTCGACCTTGCCCGTGAAGTGCACCCCGTCGACCCCACGCGCCATGCGCTGAAGTCTGCCGCGGTACGGTCCGTCGCCGACAATGACCAGCTGCGCACCCGGCACCCGCTCGCGCACCGTCGGCAGCGCGCGAATCAGCTGGTCTTGACCCTTCCGGGCCACCAGGCGCGAGGCGCACACCACAAGCGGCGCTTCGCCTACCCCCAAAAGATCGCGGGTAGCACTGCGCCTTTGCTTGTCGACGGGGCGAAAATACCCCACATCCACCCCCGACGGCAGCGCCACATACTCAGGCCCCGCACCGAACGCCGGCCGCAGCCTCCTCAAAGTGTATTCGGAGATGTACGTCACCACGTCGGCGCTGTTGCCGATGCGGCGCAGCGCCTGCCGAGCCCCCGGCAGCATCGACCACCCCACTTCGTGGCCGTGGGTCGTAGCGACAACGCGGCGCGCGCCCGCCCTTTTCGCCGCCGCGCCCAGAAGCCCGAGCGGCGCCGCCGCACCGAACCAGACCGTGTCGATGCCGTAGTCGGCGATCAACTCGCTCATCCGGCGCGCTGTCGCTGGCGTGGGCAGCATGACGTTGCGTGGCCAGCGGACAACGGTGTACGGCTGCTCGGCGTCGAAGGCGGCGGCCTCACGGGCGTCTTGCGTGGAGGCGAACACGACGATCGAGTCCGCGCCCTCGCGGGCGACCACCTCAGCGGCGAAGTCGCGCAGATACGATTGAATCCCGCCCACGGTGGGCGGGAAATCGTTCGTGACCAGAAGCGTTGTCATCGGCCGGCTAGTAGCGCACCGCCCCAGTGATCGGCATCGAGTTGTACGGCACCACCTGAATTGGAATCCCGTAGTCGGAGGAGTGAACAATCATGCCGTCTCCGATGTACATGCCCACGTGTGTGGTGCCCGGGAAGTAGCCGATAATGTCGCCCGGCTGCAGGTCGCCCAGGGACACCGGTGTGCCGCCGGCAAGCTGCGCCTGTGAGGTGCGCGGAATGGCAACACCGTTCTGGGCGTACGCGTACACCATCAGCCCCGAGCAGTCGAACTGGTTCGGGCCGGTCGCTCCCCAGCCGTAGGGTTTGCCCAGCTGTGCCAGCGCCGCGGAGACCACGCCGGTGCCAGTGCCGGAGAGCACCATCCCTGCGGTGTCGACCGGATTGTCTTTGTTCACCCATCGGGCGCGGGCTTCAGGCGCAAGCCCGTCAACGCGAGCCTCGATGTCGTGCACCCGCTTGTCCAAGTCCTCGCGCTCACGCTCGAGCACACTGCGCTTCTTATCTAGTTCCTCGCGCTGGCGGCGGGCCTCATCGGCGGCGCGGTTAGCGGCGTCGGACCGCTCGGACGCGTCGCGGCTCGCAGCGTTGAGGTTGTCGATCGTGCGGCCAGCGTTACGCGACAGCGCTCCCAAGTATGCCGCGCGGTCAATTGCAGCCTGCGGGCTACCGGACTCAAGCGTGTTGAGGAGGAGCTCCGACTGCGTGTTGCGGTAGCGCGACTGGGCAATCCCGTTGACGTTCTGCTGGAACCCCTGGCGAGCGCCGCTAGCGCGCTCCACGTCGCCGCGCGCAAGGTCCGCCTGGTGGTTCAGATCGTCGACGCGGTGCTGCGCCGCCGCGATCTCGTCCTCCAGCTTCTTGATCTCCTCGACCTTGGCGGTCGCGTCGTGCGAGATGGAGTCGAGCTCCGCGATGAGGTCGTCCACCTCATCCGCGCCCGCAGGCGGGCTCACTACCGGTGCCCAAACAGCCGCTGCAGCCGCAATTGCTGCCGTGTACCGGAGGCCCGAAACCGCCCTGCGCCGCGAATGCTTTCCCACGCCCATAACTCCCGTTGTTACTGCGCCTTTACAAAACCGTTACCACTATAGCGCTGGCCGCAACCCCCGCCAACCCGCCTTCGGCACCCAAGAAAACCTGGTGAACTGCAGTGATAGCAGAGAAGGGTGGGACAAACGGGAAACTACGCGCGGGGCGGCAAAAGTGAAAGGCCCAGCCCCAGTGGGCTAGGCCTATCGTGCCCGCGTCAGCGGGAAAGCTACTCTAGTAGAAGCGGAAAGCGGAGTGAACCGGCATCATGTGCAGCGAGCGGTAGCCCACCGGAATGCCAGAGTTCAACGCGTCGATGATCTGGCCGTTGCCGACGTAGATCGCCACGTGGGAAGCGCCGCCGTAGTAGGCGACAATGTCGCCCGGCTGCAACTGGTCAAGCGGAACGCGGTAGCCGGCTGCAGCCTGCGCCTGGGAGGTGCGCGGGATGGAGATACCTGCCTGGGAGTAGACCCAGGAGGTGAAGCCGGAGCAGTCGAACGCGTTCGGGCCGGCAGCGCCGTAGACGTACGGAGCGCCAACCTTGGAGCGTGCAATGTCAGCGATCTGCTGACCCTTGTTCACTGCAGGCGCCGGGGCCGGCGCGGCGTAAGCCTGAGCCTGGGCAGCTGCCGGTGCGGGAGCCTGCTGCGCCTCGACGTTGTTCAGGAAGTTGTTGAAGCTCGGGACGTTGGCGACACCCGGCAGGGCGCGGGCAGCCTGGACAGCTGCGTTGACGTCAGCGTTCGAGGTCTGGCCTGCGAGAGAGGGAACCCACTGCTCGATGCCCGGGATAGCGGCGATGCCCGGAACGGACTCGATGCCAGGAACCTCAACTGCGATCGGGGTGTTCGGAACGCGAACCTCGGCCGCCTCAGCGGTCGGGGCCATCATGGTTGCGCCTGCAACGACGGCGGTTGCTGCTGCGACGGTGCGTGCAGCGGTGTTGTTGTCCTGGCGACGGTGCTTAGCCACGAAAGTGTTCTCCATATCAATCTCTGCGCCTACCGGGTTAGCTGACGGGTTGGGCTCGAGACAGCCCTAGCGCGCTCCGCAGCGCGATTACCATCGCGCCGTCCTCGCGGCCATTCACCCCAGGGGCGAAACGGTATCGACCGTTTCCGTATGGGCCCCCGGCTCCCCTCTTTCTCTCCGCTGCGGTGTTGCACCTCGAGCGAGTGGGACTCGGCGTCATATGTTGTTGTTTCGTACCTTGCGTCAACGTTCGTTATCGCAATGTCTCGAGAAGATTACAAAACGGCAACAGCGATGTCCATTTCCCACGCCGTTATCTTTTCGTTACAAGACAAAGTTACCCCAATTCGGGGTGCGCGGCATGTGGCCACTTCACCACCGGGCGATACGGACGCGGTCTAAAAATGGCCGCTACCTGGACACACTCAGATGCTCGCGCCCAGTCCCCCGCCACGGTGGTTGAGACTGGCACCGAAATCGTCCTCCGGCGTGATCTCCATCTCTTAACCGTTTTGTGACATAACGAAAGCCCCTCCCGCGAAGGAAGGGGCTTGTCGCTGGACTAGGAAAGCCTAGTCGCGCGGAGTTGCGTCACGATCGGTGAGGTGCTTCGTCTCCTCGAGACGGCGCAGGGTCTCAATCTCCTCGTGGTGGTACTCGTCCGCAACGTCGCGCACGCGCTCGGTAACACCGATCTCAGCCGGGGAGAAGGCGCCGATCGTCTCGGCGTCCGCGAAACCGAGCTGGTTGAGCTGCTTCGGCACCGGAGCGCCTGCGTACTCGAGCGGCACCGGGTGACCGTGCTCGTCCACCGGGCCGAGCGGCTGGTGGATCTCGACGAAGGCGCCGTTCGGCAGCTTCTTGATCACACCGGTCTCGATACCGTGCTCCAGGACCTCGCGGTCGGAGCGCTGGAGGCCAACGCAGATGCGGTAGGTGATGAAGTACGCCAGCGGCGGCAGGACAATCAGACCGATGCGGCCGAACCAGGTCATCGCGTTCAGCGAGATCTGGAAGAAGTGCGCCACGTGGTCGTTACCGCCGGAGATGGTCAGCAGCATGAAGAACACGATGCCCATGACACCCAGACCCGTGCGGGCCGGAACGTCGCGTGGTCGCTGCAGCAGGTTGTGGTGAGCATCGTCGCCGGTGACCTTCTTTTCAATGAACGGGTAGGTCAGCAAGACGATCACCATGACCAGCGCCATCAGGGCGACCCAGAAGGCGCCCGGAATGGTGTAGCGGCCGAGGTAGAGCTCCCACGCCGGCATGACACGGGCGGCACCGTCAGTCCAGAGCATGTAGACGTCCGGCTGGGAACCAGCAGAAACCTGCGACGGGTTGTAGGGGCCAAGGTTCCAGATCGCGTTGATCGAGGTTAGGCCCGCCATGCCCGCGAGGACTGCGAAGACGATCAGCATGAAGCCGATAGCCTTCACTGCGAAGACCGGGAGGATGCGGATGCCGATGACGTTGTTCTCGGTGCGGCCCGGGCCCGGGAACTGGGTGTGCTTCTGGAACCAGACCATGAGCAGGTGGCCGGCGATCAGCGCGAGGATGATGCCCGGCAGCACAAGCACGTGCAGGATGTAGAAGCGGTCCAGCATCAGGTCGGACGGGAAGTCGCCGCCGAAGATGGCCCAGTGGATCCAGGTGCCGATGATAGGCACGGACAGAATAATCGCGGACATGATTCGCAGGCCGACGCCGGAGAGCAGGTCGTCCGGCAGCGAGTAGCCCATGAAGCCCTCGATCATGCCGAGCAGGATCAGGGTGACACCGATAACCCAGTTCGCCTCGCGCGGGCGGCGGAATGCGCCGGTGAAGAAGATGCGCATCATGTGGGCGAACATGGACATCATGAACATCAGCGCGGCCCAGTGGTGCATCTGACGAACGAACAGGCCGCCGCGGACGTCGAAGGAGAGGTCCAGCGCGGTGGCGTAGGCGCGAGACATCTCGACGCCGTTGAGAGGCAGGTACGCACCGTCGTAAATCACCTTGGTGATCGACGGGTCGAAAAACAGTGCCAAGTACACACCGGTAAGAAGCAGGATGATGAAGCTGTACAGCGCCATTTCACCCAGCATGAACGACCAGTGGCTCGGGAATACTTTGTTCAGCTGCGGGCGGAGGAAGCCTGCGCCCGAGTAGCGCGAATCAGCGTTGTCCGCGGCTTTTGCGAGTCTCGTGCTCATTAGGATTGACGCTCCCAGAATGCCGGGCCAACGGGTTCGATGAAGTTGCCGTTGGCGATGAGGTAACCTTCTTCGTCAATTGACACCGGCAGCTGCGGAAGCGCGCGGGCGGCGGGGCCGAAGATCGGCTTACCGTGCTGCAGCGCGTCGAACTGCGACTGGTGGCAAGGACACAGGATTCGGTTGGTCTGCGCCTCGTACAGCGAGGTCGGGCAACCAATGTGGGTACAAATCTTCGAGTAGGCGTAGTAGTCGCCGTAGTGGAAGTCCTCCTGACCCTCGCGCTCGATGACGCGCTTGGCGTCCTG
Source organism: Corynebacterium sp. Marseille-Q4381 (assembly GCF_036881695.1). Lineage (NCBI taxonomy): Bacteria > Bacillati > Actinomycetota > Actinomycetes > Mycobacteriales > Corynebacteriaceae > Corynebacterium > Corynebacterium sp. Marseille-Q4381. The sequence goes on from NZ_JBAJNR010000008.1 coordinate 74,093, forward strand.
CGAGCGCAGGCGAATCAGCATGACCGCGTTGCGCGGACCGTGGATGGAGTGCATGTGGTGCTCGTAGACGTCGCGCTTCGGATCGTAGAGGTTGCCGTCGTTGACGTCCTCTTCGTAAAGCGGGAACACGGTCTCCATGGCAGCAGCCGCCAGGTCCTCCGGGCGCATGCGGACGAGTCGGGACACGCCGGCGGTGGTGTAGTGCTCGCCGGTGACGCCGGAGTGGCGCTCAGCGATCGCGCCGGTGTCGCGGCCGAGGTAAACCTTCACGCCCTTGTCCTGGATGGTCCAGCCGTGAGTCCACAGAGTGCCGTCGCCGTGGTAGTCAAGCTCGTGGCGCGGACGCCACGGGTTCTTGATCAAACCACCGAGCGGAGCAATGACGACCAAACCGGAGAGCACAGCAGCGGTGCCGAGGAGGCCCTTTATCGCGGAGCGGCGCCCCAGTGTCGAGGTCTCCCAAGCGTCGTTCAAAAGCGCTGTGGTAGTACGGCGGTCGAGCTCGGAGGAGCGGCCGTCGTGGCGGCGCTGCACCGAAATCTCTTCCGGGATGAACTTCTTCACGTACTGGATGACGGCGATACCCAGAGCGCCAAAGCTCAGCATCGCGGTCAGGCCGAGAAGCGGGGTGTACAGGGTGTACGTCCACAAGCCCTCGTCACCGTGGAACTTCGGCTCCCACGGCCAGAACAGGTAAATGCCAAGGAAGGCGAGCGCGGCGATGACCGAGACAACCAGCCAAGTGATGACGCCGGCGGCAGCTGCCTTCTCGTGGGGATCACCCTCGACCGGGAAGCGCTCCTTGCGGTAGGCGACGGTAACGTCGTCGAGCTCGGTGCCGAGTGCGGCGAGCTCCGCATTGTTCATGCGGTCGAGCTCTTCTGTCGTGTAATTCTTCTTCACTTCACTCATGAACGGGATCCAATCCAAATAGCAGCGGCGGCCACGAGGGTCACACCGATCATCCACATCGCCATACCCTCAGAGACCGGGCCGAGACCGCCGAGGCTCCAGCCGCCCGGGCTCGGGGTTTCCTTGGAGGACTTGATGAAGGCGATGATGTCCTTCTTCTCGTCAGCGGACAGCTGGCGGTCGGAGAACTTCGGCATGTTCTGCGGGCCGGTCAGCATCGCCTGGTAGATCTCCTGCTCATTGGCGGGATCCAGCACGGGCGCGTACTTACCGGAAGAAAGTGCGCCGCCGCGGCCGGTAAAGCTGTGGCAGGACGCGCAGTTCAGCCGGAACAGCTCGCCGCCGCGCGCGACATCGGCAGCCTGGATCTGGCCGTCGTAGTTCTTGCCGCGCAGCTCCTCCATCGCAATAGAGCCGTCTTCGTTGTACACCAGCGCCGGGCCGCCGCCGTTGGCTGCGACGTACGCGGCCAGAGCGAGAGCCTGGGACTCGGTGTAGCGCGGGCGCTTACGCTCTGCCTGCGCGTCGTTGGACATCATCGGCATTCGGCCGGAGTTCACCTGGAAGTACACGGCGCCTTCGCCGGTACCGATCAGGGACGGGCCGCGGTCCTCAACGCCCTGCAGGTTCGCGCCGTGGCAGGTGATGCAAGCAACGTCGTAGATGTCCTTGCCTTCCTGGATCATCGCCTGCTCGTCGCGCTGGGCGTTGGCGACCTGAGCGTTCGGCGCGAGAGCGGAGGCGAGGAAACCTGCACCGGTCAGACCCAAGGTAAGCGCTGCGGCACCGGCGACGGTGCGCTGCGTCTTGCGACGGCTGCGCATCTTTTTAGGTGTGTTTTCCATCTTGTTTCCTTAATAGAAAAGTTTCAGATTCAGTTCCGGATCAGCCGGTGTTACTGGACGATGTACAGCGTGATGAACACGCCAACCCAGATGACGTCAACGAAGTGCCAGTAGTAGGACGTCGCCATGGCGGCCGTTGCCTGCGCCGGGGTGAACTTCGACTTGGCCACGCGCAGCATCACCACAACGAACGCGATGATGCCGGCGGTCACGTGCGCCATGTGGAAGCCGGTGATGATGTAGAACATCGAGCCGTAGACGCTGGCCTGAATGGTCACGCCGGCGTGGATCATCTCGGACCACTCGAACGCGACGAGACCCAAGAAGATCACGCCGAGCAGAATGGTCACGCCGAACCACTTGCGCAGCCCGAACACGTCTCCCCGCTCAGCGGCGAAAACGCCCATCTGCGAAGTCACAGAGGACGTCAGCAGCACGACCGTAATGATCGTGCCAAAGAGAACATTGAGGTGCGCGGTCTGGTTGTCCCAGTCACCTGCGGTCAGGCCGTTCGCTCGCGACACGAAGTACATCGCGAACAAGCCGGCGAAGAACATCAACTCTTGGGCGAGGAACGCAATCGTGCCAACGCTGACGATGTTTGGTCGGTTCAGCGCTGCGACGCGATCTTGCGGTGTCGCCATACCTTGGTTAGAAATTGCGGTCGTCACGGGTGTGATTATCCCCCCTCGCGCCCGTAAAGTCACCTCGTATACCCCCGAAAGTTTTCTGGGTAGAGGGGCACAACCTGCCACTTTCGGCGCCGCCGCGGTGCTTGCGAAATTTTTCGAAACTAACGGGAACTTTTCTTACCCCGTTTCCGACCGCTATCGCTGCAGGTCAGTTGGCGGCGCTTCCGCGAGCCGCGGAGAATTCCCGGGTCCAAGCATCCGGCGCGAAGGCTCTTCGCTGCTTATCGACGCCCCCGCCAGTTCCCAAACGTGACCAAACTCACACCTCAGTCGCGCCGTGCGCGCGCTGCCCCCAACTTTCGGTTGACCCCCGCGGCGCCAACGGGCACAGACAGCAAAACCCCGCCACCTCCCGCATTGTTGCGGGGAGGTGACGGGGTGTGTCCGTCGGCGGAGGCGGGCCGGCGGGTCACGGTGCCGTCGAAAAGCTTAGTGCTTCTCGCGCGGGATACCGTACTGCAGGTTCAGCTGCGTGGTGGTCCAGATCAGGAAGACCGCACCGAAGGCGATCAGCCACAGCTGGTAGAAGGCGATACCGAGGCCCAGGAAGAAGACCGCGCCGGACATCGCGAACGGCCAGATGGAGCTCGGGGAGAAGAAGCCGAGCACGCCAGCGCCGTCCTCGATCTCCGCCTCTTCCCAGTCCTCCGGGACGATGTCCATGCGGCGCTCGGTGAAGTCCAAGTAGACGCCGAGCATGAAGGACATAGCCGTGGCAAGCACCAAGGCGACAGCACCGATCCACTCGATGCCGTAGAGCCACGCGTCCTCGCCGACCCACGAGGTGGCGAGAATGTAGAACACCGCCATCAGGGCCAAGAAGGTGCCGATTGCGTAGAAAACTCTTGCGCCAGTTCCCATTGTCGTTCCTTCTTTCTAAACGTTCGCGTTCGGGTCGGTGGTGTTCTCGCCGTCGCGGGTGCCGGTGCGGTCAGACACGAACGGGCGGGTGGAGGTTGCGTACGGGGCCTCGCCGATCGCCTCGAGCGCTTCGGAGTTCGGCGCCTGAGGGTTAGCGGTGCGGAAGGCAACGTAGTCGCGGAACTTCTCCGGGCTCACAGCGCGAACCTCGAAGTTCATCATTGCGTGGTAGGTACCGCACATCTCAGCGCAGCGGCCGACGAACGCGCCCTCGCGGTCGATGCGCTCAATCTGGAACGCGCGCTGCTGCTGGTTGTTCTCCGGGTGCGCGTACACGTCGCGCTTGAACAGGAACTCCGGAACCCAGAACGCGTGGTTCACGTCGCCGGACGCGAGGCGGAACTCGATCGCGGTCTCGGTCGGCAGCACGAGAACCGGAACCTCTTCAGTGGTGCCGAGGGTTTCGATCTCGTTGAAGTTCAGGTAGGAGATGTCGCCGGCGGAGGTCCCGTGAATCGGGTTCGCGTTGTGCATGTCCTCCGGGTCGTACTTGGTCGCGTCGGCGATTGCCTGGCGCTCCTCGTCGCGGCCGTCGTACTGCTGACCGTTTGCAGTGAACTCGCCGTCGATCTCTGCGTAGCCAAACTTCCAGTTCCACTGGTACGCGGTGACGTCGACCGCAACCTTCGGGTCCTTGTTCAGGGCCGTGGTGCGCGTCTGCGCCTGGACGGTGAAGAAGAACAGCACCATCACGATGACGATCGGCACAATCGTCAGGCCGAGCTCGAGTGGCACGTTGTACTGCAGCTGCTTCGGAAACTCCGAGGCGCCCTGCTTCTCGCGCTTCTTGTTGTTCCACGCGAAGATCGCCACGAGGAACAGGCCCCACATGATGATGCCGATGATCCACGCCGCGAGCCAGACCCAGACCCAGAAGTTGTGCAACTGCACGCCCTCCGGGGTGACCGGATCCGGCCAGCCCATACCGAGTACGCGGGACATCGCTTCCGGAGGAGCGACCTCGCAGCCCGTAAGCGCGAGCCCCCCGAAAATGAGCGAAGCCGCGACGCCAGCCTTCTTGGCAAAGCTGCGGTTCGTTTGCTTTTCCACGTGTGTTTGCCTTCCTGTCCACACTCTTAACCATGAATGCCCATGGAAATACCTGAACATTCCTACCCAGTCAGAATAGTTCAAATGGAATACGCCGTTGGAATTCAACAGTTCCCCCGCGACGTTTGCTTCCGCGTTGCAGAGTTTGCGATCGCCCGGCAAGGAAATCTGGGCCTGAACTTGGATTTATCCCCTCCCCCACGCTTGATCCGCAAGTGGCGCTGCGGCCACCCTGGGGTAGTTCCTCCGAAAGTTGGCCCCCTTTCGGGGCACGGCAAAAGGTGGACGCAGCGGCGACGCGCCCAGCGCTCACGCGATGCACGAGACGCGGCCGGGCGACTCTATTCTTGAGGGAGCAATTCGGCGCGTCGGCCGCTTTCGTTTCAGCGTCGACGCGCACCTTATATATAGGAGAGGATTCATACCGACATGTGTGGCCTGTTAGCAATGCTCACCGCGGGTGCGGATGCCCAACGCTACGCCCAATCCGTCGAGCAAGCGCTCCCCTGCATGTACCACCGCGGCCCCGACGCGGCGGGCACCTGGCACGACGAGAACGCCGTGTTCGGGTTCAATCGCTTGGCAATTATCGACATTGAGCACTCGCACCAACCGCTGCGCTGGGGACCGGAGGGCAACCCGGATCGCTACGCGCTGACGTTTAACGGCGAGATCTACAACTACCTCGAGCTGCGCGACGAGCTGACGAAGGAGGGCTACACGTTCGCCACCTCCGGCGACGGCGAGCCCATCGTCGTGGGTTACCACCACTGGGGCGCGGATGTGGTCAACCACCTGCGCGGCATGTTCGCCTTCGTCATTTGGGACACGGAGACGAACACGATGTTTGCTGCGCGCGACCAGTTCGGCATCAAGCCGCTGTACTACGCCACCACGGCGGCCGGTACGGTGTTCGCCTCGGAGAAGAAGTCGATCCTGGACATGGCTGAGCATATTGGTCTCGGCCTGGAGCTTGACCGCCGAGCTATCGAACACTACGTCGACCTGCAGTACGTGCCGGAGCCGGAGAGCTTGCACACTGAGATCCGGCGCGTCGAGTCCGGCTGCACGGTTTCGCTGACGCCCGGCGGCGAGGTCGTGTCCGAGCGCTACTTCAAACCGCACTTCACTCCGCAGCCGGTGGTAAAGGGCAAAGAGCAGGACCTCTACGACCGCATCGCGCGCGCGCTGGAGGACAGTGTGGAGAAGCACATGCGTGCCGACGTCACCGTGGGATCTTTCCTCTCCGGCGGCATCGACTCCACCGCGATCGCGGCGCTGGCGAAGCGCCACAACCCGAACCTGCTCACCTTCACCACCGGCTTCGAGCGCGAGGGCTACTCCGAGGTCGACGTGGCGGCGGAGTCCGCCGCTGCGATCGGTGTGGAGCACATCGTGAAGATCGTCTCCCCCGAAGAGTACGCGGACGCGATCCCGAAGATCATGTGGTACCTCGACGACCCGGTCGCGGACCCCTCCCTCGTCCCGCTGTTCTTCGTCGCCCAGGAGGCGCGCAAGCACGTCAAAGTCGTGCTCTCCGGCGAGGGCGCCGACGAACTCTTCGGTGGCTACACCATCTACAAGGAGCCGTTGTCGCTCGCGCCGTTTGAGAAGCTCCCCTCGCCGCTGGCAAGGGGGCTCAACCGCCTCAGCCGGGTCCTGCCGGAAGGTGTCAAGGGCAAGAGCCTGCTTGAGCGCGGCACCACCCCGATCGAGGACCGCTACTACGGCAACGCGCGCTCGTTCAACTTCGCGCAGCTGGAACGTGTGCTGCCGTGGGCGAAGCGCGAGTGGGACCACAGGGAGGTGACGGCGCCGATTTACGCGGCGTCGACAAGCATGGACCCTGTGGCGCGGATGCAGAACCTCGACCTGTTCACCTGGATGCGCGGCGACATCTTGGTCAAGGCCGACAAGATGAACATGGCGAACTCCCTTGAGCTGCGCGTGCCGTTCCTGGATAAAGAGGTCTTCGAGGTGGCGCAAACCATTCCGTTCGACCAGAAGATCGCCGGCGGCACCACCAAGTACGCGCTGCGCAAGGCGATGGAGCAGATCGTGCCGCCGCACGTGCTGCACCGCAAGAAGCTCGGCTTCCCAGTGCCGATGCGCCACTGGCTGGCCGGCGACGAGCTCTACGGCTGGGCGCAGGACACGATCAACGAGTCCGAAACCGACGACATCTTCAACAAGCCGCAGGTGCTGGAGATGCTGAAGGAGCACCGCGACGGCGTGTCCGACCACTCCAGGCGCTTGTGGACGGTGCTCGCGTTCATGGTCTGGCACGGCATCTTTGTGGAAGAGCGCATCGATCCGCAGATCGAGCACAAGGACTACCCGGTGAAGCTGTAAAGAGACACAGAAAAGCCCGAGCGCAATGCTCGGGCTTTTCTGTGTTTCGTCGCTATCGCGTTTAGTTAAACGAGTCGCCGCAGGCGCAGGCGCTACCGGCGTTCGGGTTGTCGATAGTGAAGCCCTGCTGCTCGATCGTGTCGGCGAAATCGATGGTCGCGCCCATCAGGTACGGCACGCTCATGCGGTCGACAACGAGGCGCACGCCGCCCACGACGTCGGCCTTGTCGCCGTCGAGCTCGCGGTCGTCGAAGTAAAGCTGGTAGCGCAGGCCCGCGCAGCCGCCGGGCTGCACAGCGATGCGCAGGGAGAGGTCGTCGCGGCCCTCCTGGTCGAGCAGCGCCTTGGCCTTCGCTGCTGCTGCCTCGGTCAAGATAACGCCGGTTGCGGACGTAGGTGCAGTCATTAGGTTCTCCTCACTTAGCTGTCGTGGAGTTCGGCCCCACCTTACTCCACGTCTGGTAGATCGTCGGAAAGATCCAAGCCATGCAACCGGACGAAGGCGGGCGATATTCCATCTGTTGAGGTCGCCTTGTAGCCTTGAGGGCGTGAAAAAACCCTGGCAGAAATCCGAACAGACCACATCCGGGTCGACCAAGGTGGAGCTCCCGTCGGCAAGTGAGCCGAAGAAGGGGGCTGGGGTGGTTGAGGGGGGCGTCGACAAGCGTGATGCCCCTGAGCTTCCGAAGGGCTACACGCCGCCGAAGGGCCGCCCGACGCCGAAGCGCCACGACCAGGAGGTCAAGCGCGGCGTGGTGCGCGACCCGAACGCCAAGACTCCGGAGCAGGCGCGGCAGCAGCGCAAAGAGCTCAAGAAGACCATGAGCAAGGACGAGTGGAAGGCGTACAAGAAGACTGAGCGCGACGAGCGGCGCGAAAGCAACCGCAAAATTCAGGAGCGCATCGACGCTGGCGACGAGCGCTACCTGCAGCAGCGCGACCAAGGCGAGGTGCGCCGCTACGTGCGCGACTGGGTCGATGCCCGCCGCTTCTTCAACAACTACGCGTTCCCGTTCGCGATGGTGCTGCTCGCGGTCATGTTCTTCGGTACGTTCTTGCCCCGCGTCGCAGCGGTGTTGAGTGTGGTGGCGATGCTGTTCATTCTCACCATCCTGATTGAGATGTTCATCATCGGTCGTCGCGCCAATGCTGCGGTACGCAAGCGTTTCCCAGACACCACCGACACCGGCTTCGGCCTCGGCATGTACGCGTTCAGCCGCGCTTCCCAGCCGCGCAGCTGGCGATCGCCCAAGCCGCAGGTCGCCGTCGGCGCCAAGGTGTAGGAGTGCGACCGTGTCCGTGACGTTTCCGCCCGTTGCCTCCCCCAACGAGTCGCTGCGGCGCGAGGTGATCGACATGCTCGACTCCTCAACCGCCGGCCGCGCGCTCGGCAGGCTCGGGTCCATCGGCGCGTGGGTCGCCGGCGTGCAGGACTCACCGCAGCCGCAGCCGTTCGGCCGCGCGCGTGCTGTGGTTGTCGCAGGCAATCACGGCGTTGCTCAGCGGGGGGTGTCCGCGTGGACCACGGACGCGGCCCGCGCGCAGGTCGAAGAGATAGAGGCGGGCGGCGGCGCGGTCAACGCGGCGGCGCGCCTCGCGGGCGCGGGTGTACGCCTCATCACGGACTACCTGGACTCCCCCACCGGATTCATCGACGTCGAGCCCGCTATGACCCCCGAGGCGTGCGAAGCTGCGTTCGAAGCTGGCATCGCGGTCGCCGACCAGGAAATCGACGCGGGCACAGACCTCATCGTCCCAGGCGACATCGGGGTGGCCAGCACCACGGTGGCCGCAGCGCTGTACGGCGTATTCACCCGCACCGAGCCGGTCAGCGCCATCGGCCGCGGCTCCGGCATCAACGACGAGGTGTGGAAAGTCAAGGTCGAAGCGATCCGCGACGCCATGTTCCGCGTCCGCACCTTCCGAGACGATGAAGCGCGCGTCATCGCGGAGATCGGCGGCCCCGACGTCGCGTTCCTCGTGGGGCTCATCGCGCAGTCGGCCGCGCGTAGGACGCCGCTGCTTATCGACGGAGCGTTGACCACCACCGCCGCCCTCACCGCCGAGCGCATGGCCCCTGGCACGCGCCAGTGGCTTATCGCAGGCCAGGTCACCCCGGAACCCTGCCACGTGGGCAGCGCCCAAGCGCTGGGCCTTACCCCCGTTTTGGCGCTCGACGCCACCGCAGGCCAAGGCGTCGGAGCGCTCGCAGCGCTACCGACGATCAACCTGGCCGCGGAACTCGTGGCGGACCTGGCCAGCTAGCGGCTACACCAGGCGGTAGTTCCAGCCGTGGGTGTCTTCCACGGCGCCGTTTTGGATGCCGCGCAGACGCTCGCGCAGCTCCATCGACACCGGTCCGGCCTCGTTGCCGTTCACAGTGAACTCGCCCTCAGCCGACAGCACACGCCCGACCGGCGTGATCACGGCCGCCGTGCCGCAGGCCAGGGTCTCACTGAAGCGGCCGCTCTCTGCACCGTCGCGCCACTCGTCCACGGTGATGCGGCGCTCCTCGGTGGCGTAACCGAGATCCTCGGCGACCTGCAGCAACGACTTGCGGGTGATGCCTGCGAGCAGCGAGCCGGACAGCGCCGGGGTGACCAGCTTGACCTCGTCGGCGAGCTTCTCAACGAACATGAGGTTCATGCCGCCCATTTCCTCGATGTACTTGCGCTCGATCGCGTCCAGCCACACAACTTGGTCGCAGCCTTTCTGCTCCGCTTCCTTCTGAGCGAGCAGGCTGGCCGCGTAGTTGCCGGCGAACTTCGCGTCGCCGGTGCCGCCGGGAGCCGCGCGGACATACTCCTCGGAGATCCACACACTCACCGGCTTCACGCCGCCCTTGAAGTAGGCGCCGGCCGGCGAGGCGATGACGTAGTACGTGTAGGAGCTGCTCGGCTTCACACCGAGGGTCTCCTCGGTGGAAATCATGAACGGGCGCAGGTACAGCGCCGCCTCGCCGCCGGCTTCGGGGACCCAGTCCTGGTCGATCTCCACCAGCTGGCGCAGCGACTCGATGAACAGCTCCTCGGGCAGCTCCGGCATAGCCAGGCGGTGCGCCGAGTGCTGGAAGCGCGCGGCGTTCTGGTCGGGGCGGAACGTGGTGATAGTGCCGTCTTCGTGGCGGTACGCCTTCAAGCCCTCGAAGATCGCTTGCCCGTAGTGCACAACGCTGGTGGCCGGGCCCAGCTCAATCGGTCCGAACGGGCGCACCTGCGCGTTGTGCCAGCCTTCCCCCTCGGTCCATTCGATGGAGACCATGTGGTCGGTGAACTTCTGGCCGAACGCCGGGTCGGCGAGGATCTCGCGGCGCTCCTCGTCGGACGCCGGGTGCTCGTTGCGGGTTACGTTGAATTCCGTTGCTGCCATGGTTTCACCCTACTCGGTAGCGCCGAGAGCCATATGTAGGCTCGGAGCATGGCTATCAACACTTTGCTCCCCGCTCGCGGCGCGTCCGCGACGGTGGATTTCTCCGACACCGCCCCCGAAAACGCGACGCTGATCGTGCCCGTCTCCCGGGGCGAGGACGGGCTCGAGGTCCCGGTCACCCGCTTCGCGGCTGGAGGCCTGCTCGAGGCTCTTTCAGCTGTCGGCGCCACCGGCAGTGCGGGGGAAACGGTGCGGCTGCTTGTCGACGGCCGCGTGTACCTCACCACCGGCCTCGGCAAAGACATCACCGACGAAGCCGTGCGCCGCGCGTACGGTGCCGCGGCGCGCTCGCTCAAGGCAGGCGCAGTGGCGGCAGCCTCCTGCGAGTTCGGTGTCGCCGCCGTTGCTGAGGGCCTTCTTCTCGGCTCCTACGCCTACCAGGGGCTGAAGTCGAAAGACGAGGACGACGCTGAGGAAGGCTCCCCCGCCATCACAGTCGTGGGCGACGCGGAGCACCGCGCCGAGTTTGAGCGCGCCGCAATCATCGCCGACTCGGTTAACCTCGCGCGCGACCTGGTCAACACCCCCGGCAACTTCCTCGCTCCAGCCGCCTACGCGGACGCGATCAAGCACGCGGCCGCGCCGTTTGGGCTTGAAGTCGAGGACTTCGGCGTTGACGAGCTGCGCGCCCAGGGCTTCGGGGGCATCCTCGCGGTTGGGGCTGGCTCCGCAAACGCTCCCCACTTGGTGCACGTTGGGTGGCGCCCGGAGGGCGCGCAGAAGCGTGTTGCCCTGGTCGGTAAAGGCATCACCTTCGACACAGGCGGCATTTCGCTCAAGCCCGCCGCAAAGATGGAGGAGATGATTTCGGACATGGGCGGCTCCGCGGCGCAGCTCGGCGCCGTGATCGCGGCGGCTCGCCTGAACCTGCCGGTCGCGGTGGACGCGTGGCTGCCGCTGGCGGAGAACATGCCGTCCGGCTCGGCAACGCGCCCGGGCGACGTGATCACCCACTACGGCGGTACCACCTCCGAGGTGCTCAACACCGACGCCGAGGGCCGCCTCGTGCTTGCCGACGCCATCGCCCGTGCCTGCGAGGACACCGGCGAAGGACAACCCGACTACCTCATTGAAACCGCGACTCTGACCGGCGCGCAGCTGGTGGCGCTGGGCACCCGCACTGCGGGTGTGATGGGCACCGACGAGTTCCGCGACAGCGTCGCCGCGACCGGCCGCGAGGTCGGCGAGCCGGCCTGGGCGATGCCGTTGCTCGAGGAGCAGAACGACGAGCTCAAATCCCCGGTCGCCGACATCCGCAACACGCACAACGCGCGAACCGGCGGCATGCTGTTCGCGGGCCTCTACCTTTCGCGCTTCGTGCCGGAAGGCACCCAGTGGGTACACATCGACATCGCCGGGCCCGCCTGGAACGGCGGCAAGGCCTACGGCTACACGCCGGCGCGGGCGACGGGTGCGCCGGTGCGCACAATTGTGGCGACGCTGACCCAGCTCGCCGAAGCGTAAAGAGCTTCTACTCGTACGGGTTTTCGCCGCGCTCGAACTTGGCGCGGCGTTCCTTCTGCTCGGCTCGCTTGCGCAGGATGCGCTCTTGCTCGATGCGTTTGCGCATGCGGTCCGGGTACCCGGTCTCCTCAACGTCGTAAAGCGCAATGCCCAACTGCGACCGAACCGCATCGATGCCCTTCGGTCCCCCGATACGCCGGCGGGTGTAGTTGCCCTTCTCGTCCACCAGCACGACCGACATCTCGTTGACCATCGTCTCTGGCTCCACGAACCCCTCAACAAACACCCGACCCTGCACCCATTGGCGCAGGTAAGCGGCATCGTCATCGCGGATGGTCTCCCCTGGGGCGCGCGGAGGGGCGAACTGCGAATTCCGTTTGCCTTTGCCGAAGAGATTGAACACGGCAGACATATTACTTCAGCCCCGTATTCAAACAACGGGCGCGAGCGTTAGCGGGTATTCTCGGGGGACGTATAACCAATCAATTTTGATGAGGAGACTTGAGAAAACATGGCGCACTCAGTTGAGATGCCCGAGCTGGGCGAGTCGGTAACCGAAGGCACGATCACCACCTGGCTGAAGGAAGTCGGCGACACCGTCGAGGTCGACGAGCCGCTGCTCGAGGTCTCCACCGACAAGGTCGACACCGAAATTCCGTCCCCTGTCGCAGGCGTCATCCTTGAGATCAAGGCTGAGGAAGACGACACCGTCGAGGTTGGCGACGTGATCGTCATTATCGGCGAGGAAGGCGAAGAGGCCGCTTCCTCCTCCTCGGACGACGAGGACACCGCAGACGCTGAGGAAAAGGCTGACGCTGAGGAGTCCAAGAAGGTCGAGGACACCGACGAGGACACCAAGAAGAAGGTGGAGAAGTCCGCCAAGGGTTCCTCCTCCGCTTCCGCCACCGACGTTGAGATGCCTGAGCTCGGCGAATCCGTCACCGAGGGCACGATCACCACATGGCTGAAGGAAGTCGGCGACACCGTCGAGGTCGACGAGCCGCTGCTCGAGGTCTCCACCGACAAGGTCGACACCGAGATCCCATCCCCGGTTGCCGGCACGCTCATCGAAATCCTCGCTGAAGAGGACGACACCGTCGAGGTTGGCGACGTTATCGCCCGCATTGGCGACGCCGATGCAGCTGCGTCCGGCGACGAGGACGACAGCGACGACGAAGAGAACCGCGGCGAGGACAACGTCGCCGACGAGGACGAGGAAGTCACCGAGTCCAACTCCGCTGAGGGTGAGGGCACCAACCCAGAGGACGCCCCGAAGAAGTCCGAGGAGAAGTCCTCCTCCAAGAACAAGAAGGGCTCCGGCGAGTCCACCACCGTCGAGATGCCGGAGCTCGGCGAGTCTGTCACCGAGGGCACCATCACCACCTGGCTGAAGTCGGTCGGCGACATGGTCGAGGTTGATGAGCCGCTGCTCGAGGTCTCCACCGATAAGGTCGACACCGAGATCCCGTCCCCGGTCGAGGGCACCATCCTCGAGATCCTCGCCGAAGAGGACGACACCGTCGAGGTCGGCCAGGCAATCGTGGTGATCGGCGACGCTGAGGCGGCCGCCGCAGACGACGCTGACACTGCCGACGAGGCGGAAGAGGCTGAGGAGCCGAAGAAGGAAGAGGCTCCGAAGGAGAAGGAGACCGAGGAAGCTGAGGAGCCGAAGGCTGAGAAGGGCTCCGCAGCGAACGAGCGTTCCGAGAAGGACGCCAAGAAGTCCGAGGACGACACCAAGCCGGGTTCCAACGCTTCCGAGAAGCTGGAGAACCGCGGCGACAAGGTACCGTACGTCACCCCGCTGGTGCGCAAGCTGGCCGAGAAGCACGGCGTTGACCTGAACTCCATCGAGGGCACCGGCGTTGGTGGCCGCATCCGCAAGCAGGACGTGCTCGCAGCCGCTGAGGGCACCGGCGCTGAGGGCGGCAAGGCTGCAGACGCCACTGAGGCCAAGACCGAGAGCCAGGCGCCGAAGGGCGAGCGCGCCAACTGGTCCACCAAGTCCGTGGACCCGGCGAAGCAGGAGCTGATCGGCACCACCCAGAAGGTCAACCGCATCCGCGAGATCACCGCCGCGAAGATGGTCGAGTCGCTGCAGACCACTGCCCAGCTGACCCACGTGCAAGAAGTCGACGTCACCCGCGTCGCCGAGCTGCGCAAGAAGGTCAAGCCGGCCTTCGTGGACAAGCACGGCGCGAACATCACTTACCTGGCGTTCTTTATCAAGGCCACCGCTGAGGCGCTCGTTTCCCACCCGAACGTCAACGCGTCCTACAACGCGGACGAGAAGACGATCACCTACCACGAGGACGTCAACATCGGCATCGCCGTGGACACCCCGCAGGGCCTGCTTGTGCCGGTGATTAAGAAGGTTCAGGACATGAACCTAGCGGACATTGCCAAGGCGATCGCCGACCTGGCTGAGCGCGCGCGCAACAAGAAGCTGCGCCCGGACGACCTTTCCGGCGCAACCTTCACGGTGACCAACATCGGTTCCGAGGGCGCCCTGCTGGATACCCCGGTGCTCACCCCGCCGCAGGCCGGCATCCTGGGCACCGCCGCGATTGAGAAGCGCCCGGTCATCGTGACCGAGGACGGCATCGACTCGATCGCAATCCGCCAGATGTGCTACCTGCCGTTCACCTACGATCACCAGTTGATCGACGGTGCAGATGCAGGACGTTTCGTCACCACGATCAAGGACCGCATCGAGGCGGGCAACTTCGAGGACGACTTGGGCCTCTAACCCCCCACTTGTAGCCGGTTAACCCGGCGCCGGATGCTTCCGGCGCCGGGTTTTTCGTGCGCAAATGCCGCTTGGTGACCGAGCTGAAGCGTTACACTGATCCGTGGTCACTCGCCTCTATGGATAAGGAGCTTCAGTTGGATTACATCTCCCGTCATGTCGGCCCAAACCAGGACGAGCGGCAGAAAATGCTCGACATTTTGGGGTACGAGAGCATCGATGCGCTGATTGCGGCTGCGGTGCCAGGCGGGATCTTGATGGACGGCGCGCTCGACTTGCCGGAAGCCTTGACGGAGTACGAGGCGCAGGCCCGGTTGCGTGAGCTCGCGGATAAGAACCGCGTCCTGCGCGCCTTCCACGGCCAGGGGTTCAACTCCACACTCACCCCGCCGGTGATCCGCCGCGGCGTGGTGGAGGACGCTGGCTGGTACACCGCTTACACCCCGTACCAAGCTGAAATCTCCCAAGGCCGCCTTGAGGCGCTGTTGAACTTCCAGACAATGGTGCAGGACCTCACCGGTCTCGACATCGCGAACGCCTCGTTGCTCGACGAGGCTTCCGCCGCAGCGGAGGCAGTCGGCCTGATGTCGCGGGTGGTGAAGAAGGGCCGCCGCGTGCTACTGGATTCGCGCCTGCACCCCCAAGTGGTCAACGTCGCCGCGGAGCGCGCCCGCGCCATCGATCTGGAGGTGGAGGTCACCGACCTTACCCAAAGCGTTGTCGGCGAAGACTTGGTCGGCGCTGTGTTCGCGTACCCGGGTACCGAGGGCGACATCGCTGATCCCCGCCCCGTCATCGAGGCGATTCACGAGCGCGGCGGTCTCGTCGCAATCGACGCCGACATCCTCGCGCTGACGCTGCTTGAATCGCCGGGTGAGCTCGGCGCCGATATCGCCATCGGCACTACCCAGCGCTTCGGTGTGCCGTTGTTCTACGGCGGCCCGCACGCGGCATACATGGCAGTCAAAGAGAAGCTGCAGCGCCAGCTGCCGGGCCGTCTTGTCGGCGTGTCCAAGGACGCCGAAGGCTACCCCGCCTACCGCCTCGCCCTGCAGACGCGTGAGCAGCACATCCGCCGCGAGCGCGCCACCTCCAACATCTGCACCGCGCAGGCGCTGCTCGCGGTCACGGCGTCGATGTACGCCGTCTACCACGGCCCGCAAGGGCTGACCGAGATCGCCCGCGCAGTGCACCAGCGCGCGACCGATTTTGCTGCGGCGCTTGAGAAGGCGGGTGTGAAGGTCAAGCACTCCGAGTTCTTCGACACTGTGGCGGTTGAAGTTGGGGATGTTGAAGGGTGCGTCGGCAAGCTTGCTCAAGCCGGCTACTTGGTGCGCGCCATCGATGCGCAGACCGTGGGTGTTTCCTTCGGCGAGGACACCACGGACGCCGATGTTGCCACATTGCTCGAGGGCTTCGGCGCGTCTGCCGGGGCGACCGGCGACAGCCGCATTCCGGAGGAGCTTGCCCGCACCACCGATTTCCTCACCCACGAGACGTTCAACCGCATCCACTCCGAGACGCAGATGATGCGCTACATCCGGGAGCTCGGCGACAAGGACCTCGCGCTGGACCGCACCATGATCCCGCTGGGCTCCTGCACCATGAAGCTCAACCCCACCGCGGGGCTCGAGGCGATCACCTGGCCGGGGTTCGCCAACGTGCACCCGTTCACCCCGGACGAGTACACCGAGGGCTGGCGCGAGCTGATTGAGGAGATCCGCTCCTGGCTAGTTGAGGTCACCGGCTACGCCGAGGTGTCGGTACAGCCGAACTCGGGCGCGACCGGCGAGCTGGCGGGCCTTCTGGCCATCCGCCGCTACCACGTGGCAAACGGTGACACGGAGCGCGATATCTGCCTGATCCCGGCTTCCGCCCACGGCACCAACGCGGCGTCTGCCACCCTGGCGAACCTGCGCGTAGTGGTGGTGAAAACCGCCGACGACGGATCGATCGACATCGCGGACCTGGACGAGAAGCTGGCCAAGCACGCCGATCACGTCGCCGCGATCATGCTCACTTACCCCTCCACGCACGGCGTGTACGAGACCGATGTGCGCACGGTGTGCGAGAAGGTGCACGCGGCGGGCGGCCAGGTCTACATCGACGGCGCGAACATGAACGCGCTGACCGGCATCGCCCGGCCGGGCGACTTCGGCGGCGACGTGAGCCACCTCAACCTGCACAAGACCTTCACCATCCCGCACGGCGGCGGCGGCCCGGGTGTGGGCCCGATCGGCGTGGCGGAGCACTTGATTCCCTTCCTGCCGTCGAACCCGAACGTGCCGCTCGAGCAGGCCGCGGGCGAGATCGACATTCGCGAAGGCGTGCCGGTAGCCTCCACGCTGTACGGCTCGGCGGGTGTGCTGCCGATCTCCTGGTCCTACATCGCGATGTCGGGCGCTGCCGGGCTGCGCGCAGCAACCGAGCACGCTGTGCTGAACGCCAACTACATCGCGCGTTCGCTGCGCGACTCGTTCCCGATTCTCTACACCGGCAACGAGGAGCTGGTGGGCCACGAGTGCATCCTGGACTTGCGCGGCATCACCGAGCAGTCCGGCGTGACCGCGGCCGATGTGGCCAAGCGCCTGATCGACTACGGCTTCCACGCCCCCACGCTGGCTTTCCCCGTGGCGGGCACGCTTATGGTGGAGCCGACCGAGTCGGAGGACTTGGAGGAGTTGGACCGCTTCATCGAGGCGATGCGCTCCATCCGCGCCGAGATTCAGGAGATTATCGACGGCCGCGTGGACTACGAGTCCTCCGTCGTCCACAACGCGCCGTTCACCGCGCAGAGCGTGATCCGCAACGAGTGGCCGTACGAGTTCACCCGCGAGCAAGCGGCCTACCCCGTCGACACGCTTGTGCACCGCAAGTACTTCCCGCCGGTGCGCCGCATTGACGAGGCGTTCGGCGACCGCAACCTGCAGTGCGCCTGCCCGCCGCCGGAGGCGTTCGACATCACCCCCGAAGTAGTCGAGGACGTCGACGTCGAGATCTCAGAGAAGAACGCGAAGTACTAGATAAGCGAAGGAGCACCCATGCCACAGACCCCACTTCACCAAACACACGAGGCGCTCGGCGCCCAGTTCACCGACTTCGGCGGCTGGACGATGCCGCTGAAGTACGGCTCCGAGCTGGAGGAACACCGCGCCGTGCGAACCGGCGTCGGTATTTTCGACCTCTCCCACATGGGCGAGATCGACGTGATGGGCCCCGACGCCGCCGCGTTTTTGGACTACGCGCTGATCTCCAACTTCTCCTCGCTCAAGGAGGGCAAGGCGAAGTACTCCATGATCGTTGGCGAGGACGGCGGCATCCTGGACGACCTGATCACCTACCGCTTCGGCGAGCACCACTTCATGGTCGTGCCCAACGCTGCCAACACCGACACAGTGTGGGAAGCGTTCCAGGCGCGCAAGGGCGACTTCAACGTCGAGCTGCGCAACGATTCGCAGACCGTGGCGCTCGTTGCGGTCCAGGGTCCAGGTTCGCTCGAGGTGTTGGGGCAGTTGCTTGCCGACGACCCGTCGAACCTCTCCTACTATTCCGGAGCATGGAACACGCTTCGCTCCGGCGGCGAGGACATCGAGGTCTTCGTCGCCCGCACGGGCTACACCGGCGAGGACGGCTTCGAGCTGTTCTGCATGTTCGATGACGCCCAGAAGGTGTGGGACGCCGTGATTGACCACGGCACCCCGTGTGGGTTGGCTGCGCGTGATTCGCTGCGTCTTGAAGCATCAATGCCCCTCTACGGCCACGAGCTGACCACCGGAATCACCCCCGTCGAGGCGGGGATGGGACGCGCGTACGCGAAGAAGGAGGCGGACTTCGTGGGCAAGCAAGCCCTCACGGGCCGCGAGCCGTCGATAGTCATCGCGGGCCTGACTTCTACCGCGCGCCGCGCAGCCCGCGAGGGCGCGGAGATTTTCCTGCCCGGCTCGGACGACAAGATCGGCGTGGTCACCTCCGGCCAGCCCTCGCCTACCCTGGGCCACCCGGTGGCGCTGGCGCACCTCGATCCCGCACACGCGGAGATCGGAACTGACGTAGAGATTGACATCCGCGGGCGCCGCTACCCGTTTACCATTACTGCAACCCCGTTTTACAAGCGAAAGGACGCGTAACGCACCATGGCACTGAACCAGGACTACTTCTACTCCGAGGACCACGAGTGGATCAACGCGACCCCGGACACCGCTGTCGGCCAGAAGGTCCGCGTGGGCATCACCAACGTGGCAGCTGACCGCCTGGGCGAGGTTGTCTTCGCTGAGCTGCCGGCCGTCGGCGACACCGTGACTGCGGGCGAGACCTGCGGCGAGATCGAGTCCACGAAGAGCGTCTCCGACCTCTACTCCCCAGTCACCGGCACTGTCACCGCGGTGAACGAGGACATCGACGGCGCCTACGAGGCGATCAACAACGACCCGTTCGGCGCCGGCTGGCTCTTCGAGGTCGAGGTTGAGGAGGTCGGCCCGCTGCTCAGCGCCGGCGAGTACGCCGAAGCGAACGGCATCGAGGCGTAAGGCTCTCGCAAAACATCATGACCGCTCCCCGCGACCCGTTCTTCCCCGCCGACAAGTCCATCCGCGCCTCCGCGGACCCAGTTGACGTGCGCAACTTGGGTGTCGTGGACTACCAACAGGCGTGGGACATGCAGGCGGAACTCGCGGCGAAGCGGGCAGCCGGCGAGATCGGCGACACCATCTTAGTGCTCGAGCACCCGAGCACGTTCACGGCCGGCAAACGCACCCAGCCGGAGGACATGCCAGACGAGTCCTACCCGGTCCCCGTGGTCGCCGTCGACCGCGGCGGCCGCATCACCTGGCACGGCGAGGGCCAGCTGGTGGTCTACCCGATTATCAAACTCGCCGAGCCGGTGGACGTCGTCGACTACGTCCGCCGCCTCGAAGAGGCGCTGATTGAGGCGGTTCGCATCGCAGGAGTGGAAACCGCCGGGCGCATTGACGGCCGCTCCGGCGTGTGGGTGCCCGCTCAAACCCGCGCGGCCGACCCGTCCGCCTCCACGCGCGACCGCAAGGTCGCGGCTCTTGGCATCCGCATCACCCGCGGCGTGACCATGCACGGGCTCAGCCTCAACTGCAACAACACCCTCGAGCACTACTCCCACATCGTCGCCTGCGGCATCGACGACGCCGATGTGACCACGATGAGCTTGGAGCTCGGCCGCGACGTCACCCCAAGCGACATGGAGCAGTTGCTTATCGACGCCCTCCTGCGCGCCCTAAGCGGCGAGCTCGTCGTCGCAGACCATTCCTTCGGCTCCGCCCCCGATCCGTCCAAGGGCCTGCGCAAGCGCCGTCCCTGACGTGTCGCTTGACACATCCACTACGGTGAAGGTGTGACTGTTGCACCTGAAGGCCGCAAGATGTTGCGCATTGAGAAGCGAAATGCGCAGACCCCAATCGAGTCGAAACCGCGGTGGATCCGCAACGCGGTGAAAACAGGTCCCGAGTACGAGGACATGAAGCAAAAGGTCAAGGGTGCGTCCCTGCACACCGTGTGCCAGGAGGCAGGCTGCCCCAACATCCACGAGTGCTGGGAGTCCCGCGAGGCCACGTTCCTGATCGGCGGGGCGAACTGCTCCCGCCGCTGCGACTTCTGCCAGATCAACTCCGCGAAGCCGGAGCCGCTCGACCGTGAGGAGCCGCAGCGCGTGGCCGAGTCGGTCCGCGAGATGAACCTGAACTACTCCACCATCACCGGTGTGACCCGCGACGACCTCGAGGACGAGGGCGCGTGGCTCTACGCCGAGGTGGTGCGCAAAATCCACGAACTCAACCCGCACACCGGCGTGGAGAACCTGACCCCGGACTTCTCCGGCAAGCCGGATCTTTTGGCCGAGGTCTTTGAGGCTCGCCCCGAGGTGTTCGCCCACAACGTGGAAACTGTGCCGCGCATTTTCAAGCGCATCCGTCCGGCCTTCCGCTACGAGCGCTCGCTCGATGTGATCCGCCAGGCCCGCGATTTCGGACTCATCACCAAGTCGAACCTGATCCTCGGCATGGGCGAGACCCAGGACGAGGTCATGGAGGCCCTCCACGACCTCGTCGACGCCGGCACCGACATCATCACGATCACCCAGTACCTGCGCCCGGGCCCGATGTACCACCCGATCGAGCGCTGGGTGAAGCCGGAAGAGTTCATCGAGTACCGCGACGCCGCGTACGAGATGGGCTTCGGCGCCGTCATGTCTGGCCCGCTGGTCCGCTCCTCCTACCGCGCAGGCAAGCTTTACGTCGAGGCGATGGAGCACCGCGGTCTCGAACTCCCGGAAAACCTGAAGCACTTGGCGCAGACGTCGCAAGGCGATACTGCCCAAGAGGCCTCCACCCTGCTGGCAAAGTACGGCGAGAGCGCCGACCACCCGGTTACCACTCGTTAGCTTTGGCAGCCGGCGCGCTGTGACCTAGAGTATTTCCCATGGCCAAGGACGCGAAGGCACAAGCCCAGAAGTCAGCAGCGAAGGCGGCGCAGAAGGCTGCCAAGAAGGAGCAGCGACAAGCGAAGCGCGAGAAGGGGAAGGCCACCCGCGGCCAGATCCGCCAGGCGTTTTCCCTGCAGCGCAAGCGCGACAAGAAGCTCATCCCGCTTATGGTGGCCTCTGTTCTCGGGTTGGGTCTGCTGTTCTTCCTCATCGGCCTGCTTTTCAACGGCCAGTGGTTCATGCTGGTGCTGGGCCTGCTCGCGGGCGCGGTTTTGGCGATGTTCATCTTCTCCCGCCGCCTCGAAGGCTCGATGTACGACGAGGTGGGCGATACCCCCGGCGCCGCGGGATGGACGCTGGAGAACATGCGCAACACCATGGGCATCGTGTGGCTGACGAAGACCGCCGTTCAGGCGACCCCGCAGATGGACACAGTCCACCGAGTCGTGGGCAACCCGGGTGTCGTGCTCGTCGGCGAAGGCGATCCGAAGCGCCTCAAGCAACTCATGAACAAGGAGCACAAGCGCACTGAACGCCTGCTCGCCGGCGTGCCGGTCTACGAGGTCTACGCCGGTGAGGGCGAAGGCCAGGTACGCGTCCGCGACCTGCAGAAGCACCTTCTGAAGCTGCCGAAGAACTACCAGAAGGACCAGGTCTACGGGATGTCGGCAAAGCTTGAGGCCATGGACAACCGAACCCGCGGCGGCAACATGCCGGGCCTGCCCGGCGGTCCGATGCCACGGCAGGCGCAGAACATGGCGGGCATGAACCGCAAGATGCGCCGCATGCAGCAGCGCCAGGGCGGCAAGTAGCGCCTCCTCCCCCACCGCGCCCGTGGCTGACCAGACAGATTTCGCCGCCGAAGCAAACACGACGCTTCGATTCGGCATGATGCTGCTCGCCGCAGGTGCGTCCGGTTACCGGGTGATCCGCGGCATGAAACGCTGCGCGCGCTCGCTCGGGTTCGACGAAGCGGACGTGCTCGTCGGGTTCAACTCCATCAGCGCTACCTTCCACCACGGAGCGGATTTCCGCACCGTGGTAGCCGACGTTCCGCTGCCGGGTGTTAACGCCAGCCGCATCGAGGCACTCGAGACTGTAGCCCACTCCATGATGCAGAGCCCGCACTCGGCGCAGGAGATCAACGCTGCCCTCGATGACATCGAGCGCATCCCCACCCCCCGCTGGCCCCTGTGGTTAGCCATGATCGCCGCCGGGCTCGCGTGCGCCGGGTTCGCCGTGATTAACCAGTTCGGCTACGACGCGGCGTGCCTCGTGTTTATCGCCGCCGCCGTCGGCCACTACGTGCGTGTGAAGTTGCACCACACGCACTTGAACGTCCTCGGGGTCATCGGATGCAGCGCGTTTACCACCTCGGTGCTCTACCTCATCTTGGCGCATTTTGCGCCCACCGCGACGGATCTTTCCGCCGGATTCATCGCCGCAGTGCTCTTTCTCATCCCCGGTTTTCCGCTCTTCTCGTCGTTCGTGGATCTGGCCCGCTTCGACTTCACCTCAGGCATCCCCCGGCTGTTTTTCGCCCTCGAGATCATCACCGTCATCATGCTCACCGTCGTCGTGGTGGCGATGCTCTCCGGCACCCCGCAGCCGGTGCCCGCGTCGCGCGAGCCGAGTTTGGAGTACTTCGTCTCGGGGGGCATCGCCTCCTTCGTGGCCGTCGGGTGCTTCGCGCTGCTGTTCAACTCCTCGCGCCGCATGGCGCTCATCGCCGCGTCCGTCGGTTTCATGGCGAACTTGGGCCGCCTCGCCCTGCTGACACAGGACATCGCGCCGTTTTTGGCGGCCTTCGTCGCGGCGCTGTTCATCGGCCTCTTCGGTTCCCAGCTCGGTCGCCTCGCCACCATCCCGCGTGTGACCGTGACCATCCCGGCGTCTGTGGTGATGATTCCGGGAACCACGATCTACACGGCTGTGCACGGGTTCGCGCAGGGCAACACGCCGGACGCGCTCTACGCGTTTACCGACGTTGCCCTCACCGTCTTGTTCATCGCCGCAGGGCTGACTATCGCCCGGATGCTGACTGACCAGGCTTGGGCTTTCAACCGGCACATCGACTTTCACAAGCCCCTCGACGGGGAGGCAGTGCCGATTAACCGTTGATGACGGTGGTGTTCGTTGCCCGGTCGTGCATGCCGCGGCCGTCCGCGTCCACCATCGCGGCGGGCAAAATGAACCCGGTCAAGATCGTGCGCACCGCGGCCCGCCAAAAGCCCACCGGTGCTTCCGCGTCTACGCGAGCCACGCCCATGCGCAGCAGCGCCATGCCGGGGGTGCGCGCAAACAGCCAGCCAGTGAGGATGCCCATCGCGACCCAGATCAGGTAGGTCAGCGTCGCCGTGTCGCCGAGGCGGTCGGTGTTCGCGGTCAGAAGCGTCGCAACAGCGAGGCAGAGAAGCCAGTCAATCAACACAGCTGCCATGCGGCGCGCGACAGACGCCTGCGATCCAGGACCAGTTCTGGGCATACCAAAGAATTCGCCCGGGTACTCCGGCAGACCGGGCTCCCCGCTGAATTGGTTCGGAATTTCCGGTCCTTCGCGCCAGCTTCCCCTCTTTTCAGCCATGCGATGTAGCGTAGCTGGCTGCATCGATTCCGATAGAATCGGTGACGTTCAATTTTCGTTCTAAGGAGAGGCACGTGGCCTTCGAGTCCATCGACGACGTACAGAAATTCATCACCGACGAAGACGTGGAATTCATTGATGTGAGGTTCACCGACGTACCGGGTATTGAACACCACTTCTCTATTCCGGCGTCCGAGTTCGGTGAGGAAGAGATGGAAGAAGGCCTGGCGTTCGACGGCTCCTCCATCCGCGGCTTTACCACCATCGAGGAATCCGACATGGTGCTTATGCCGGACTTGGCGACGGCCAAGCTAGACCTGTTCCGCTCCACGAAGACGCTGAACCTCAAGTTCTTCGTCAACGACCCGTTCACCCACGAGCCGTTCAGCCGCGACCCGCGCAACGTCGCCCGCAAGGCAGAGCAGTACCTCGCCTCCACCGGCATCGCCGACACCTGCAGCTTCGGCGCGGAAGCGGAGTTCTACCTCTTCGACTCCATCCGCTACGAGGTCGAACCCCACCGCTCCTTCTTCGAGATCGATGCCGAGGAAGGCTGGTGGAACCGCGGCAAAGAGACCGACATCGACGGCGGCCCGAACTTGGGCTACAAGAACCGCGAGAAGGGCGGCTACTTCCCCGTCGCGCCGCACGACAAGACGGTCGAGGTGCGCGACGCGATGGTGCACAACCTGGCCCGCTCCGGCTTCACGGTTGAGCGCTTCCACCGCGAAGTGGGTAACGGTGGCCAGCAGGAGATCAACTACCGCTTCAACACGCTGCTGCACGCCGCAGATGACCTGCAGGACTTCAAGTACATCGTGAAGAACACCGCCCTGCAGTTCGGCAAAACCGCCACGTTTATGCCGAAACCGCTCGCCGGTGACAACGGCTCCGGCATGCACGCCCACCAGTCGCTGTGGAAGGACGGCGAGCCACTGTTTTACGACGAGTCCGGCTACGGCGGTCTTTCCGACATCGCCCGCTGGTACATCGGCGGCATCCTCGAGCACGCCGGCGCCGTGCTGGCGTTCACGAACCCGACGCTCAACTCCTACCACCGCCTGGTACCGGGCTTCGAGGCCCCGATCAACCTCGTCTACTCGCAGCGCAACCGCTCCGCAGCCATCCGCATCCCGATCACCGGTACGAACCCGAAGGCCAAGCGCATCGAGTTCCGCGCTCCGGATCCGTCGGGCAACCCGTACTTCGGCTTCGCCGCGATGATGATGGCTGGTCTCGACGGCGTGAAGAACCGCATCGAGCCGCACGCCCCGGTGGACAAGGACCTTTACGAGCTGCCGCCGGAAGAGGCCAAGGAAATCCCGCAGGCACCGACGTCCCTCGAGGCATCCCTCGCGGCTCTGGAAGCGGACCACGACTTCCTGACCGAAGGCGACGTCTTCACCGACGACCTGATCGAGACCTACGTGCGCCTCAAGTACGACAACGAGATCGCCCCGGCGCGCCTGCGCCCGACGCCGCTCGAGTTCGAGATGTACTTCGACTGCTAAAACGCGCGGAGCTCGGCGTGTCGGCGTGGCTGGGCCGCTCGCAACGCGGCTCAGACGCCGAGCGCCGTCGAGTTGACGAGCCTATTATCGGGTTATGCATGAAGAAGTCGTCAGTTCTTCCCCAGGGAACCACCCAAACGAAAGCGCTGAGAATGCGGAAACCCGGCACAGTGCTGAGCGACCTGGCAGCGAAAGCGCCGACGTCGACAATGATGTCGTTTCTCACCCCACTGGGTTGAGTTGGAAAGACGCCGTGCGTTACGTGCTGAAGGTGAGCGGCGGCCCGATGAGCACCACCGCAATCTCCGACCGCATTAGCGAGTGGAACCTACGCAGCAGCCAGATTTCCAACCCGGTGCAAGCGGTCAACAACGCGCTGCGTATTCAGCTCAAGGCTGAGGTAGAGCAGGACCAGGATAGTAAGTACCGCCTTACGGACGAGGCTGCGGCCGCAGTGCGTCTAGAGGAGTTCTACAACACCCCGTCGACGAACACTGCCATTGCGGAAGACGCGGAGGTCTCGCGCGAGATCGCCAAAGAGAACAGCGACCGTATCATCCGCTCATTCGGGATCTTCTGGAGCCGATCCGACGTAATTTGGAAAGCGAGCCAGGGCAGCTCGCGCACCGCTACCCGAATGCTGGGCAGATCGAACGACAGGGCACCGGAGATCGATTTTGGTGATCAGCCCGGTATCTACATTCTGTACAACGGCGAGAAGCCGATCTACGTGGGACAAGCGAAAGACGGGCGACTTAGCGACAGGATCGGCGACCACACGCGCGACCGCTTGAAGTCCCGCTGGGATCGGTTCTCGTGGTTTGGTCTGAAGTCAGTGGACCCGAACGCATCAAGGCTTGAACCGTTGCTCGGCTACGAAAGCGACCCGACGGTTATGGTGAAACAGCTCATCGACGCGTTCGAGGCGCTGCTTATCGAGGGCATGGAACCAGCACAGAACCGACGTGGCGGCAACCAGCTTAAAGACATCGAATATCTGCAGGTTCGCGACCCAAACCTCGATCAGTTTCAAGATCAAGCGGAGGCCTTCGCCCGCTTCATGCGATTAGTGATCGATTAGGACGACCTAGACTCGCCACGTTGCCCCACACTCCAAAGGGCGTCCGTAGGAGGGCGTCAGCCGGAGGGCGGAAGTGCGGGTTCTTGAACGTATATCCGCCCTCCTACGGACGCCCTTTGGGTGACTTGCACTCTGCGGGCGCGTGTGGGCGGGTGGTGTGGAGGTGGGTTGAGGGGTTGAAGGGGCGTCGTGAAGCAAAAGAAACTACCATATTCGCCGTGACTGAACGTTTTCGCGGATTGCCTGCGCCGGGTCCTGCGTGGGGCGGCAGCCTCATGGGTACCTCCATCGTTGCCCGTCTGTTGGTCGAGGAAGACATGATGGTGGCGGCCGGGGTGTTCGCCGTCATCTCCTGCGCCATCATGGTGGCGCTAACAGTTGGGTTTTTGAGATACCGGGAGCCGTCGTTCGAGCGCGCCACCGTTGCGGAGTGGTCAATGTACTTCATCGGCATCTTGGCGCTTGGTGCGGCGCTGTCCGGGTTGACGGACAACAGCGTGTACCGCCTCGTTGGTTTTTGGATTGGCGCTCCAGTCACCGTTATCACGTGGGTGATCCAGCTGACGCGCTTTGAGGGCGACCCGAAATTCACGTGGGGTCTGCCACTTGTCGGGCCGATGATCTCAGCCTCGGTTGCTGGGTGGCTCTCGCGCGACTACGGCCACATCTATCACGTGATGGGCACGACACTGTTCTTCATGTCGCTGCTCACCGCAGTGCCAACGTTTATCCGCGTGTACTGGGCTGCTTGGCACGGCAGGGTCGATTTGTCGGGTCCGAAGTCTGCGACAGCGTGGGTGCCTCTGGGCGTTATCGGGCAATCCACCACCGCGCTGCAGATTTTATTCCCGGGCCGCGTTTCCATCTACTACGGCTATGTGGCGCTCATCCTGGCGATTCCGCTTGCGATCTACGCGATGATCACGTTCTACCCGAACGTGGCGCGCTGGGTGGACTACTCCCCCGCGTGGTGGTCGTGCACGTTCCCGCCGGGAACGGTGAGCATGGGCGGCCACCAAGTGGCGCTGGTCAACGGTTCTAAGTGGCTTGATGCGGTCGCGCTGAGCATCCCGGTCCTGCTGATTATCCACTGGACGCTGTGCTCGAGCCGGTTCGTCACCTGGGTGCTGGAAGAGCGGAAAACGGGTGCCGCGAGTTAGTTAGGTAAGGCTAGAAAAAGGTACCTTACCCTGCGCAAAGTTACCCTCGGCTTGCTTGCTCGGGGTCGCGTTGGCCGTCACAATGTGCGGCATGGAAACTCGACAGTCGGCGCCATCCGGCACTGCGAGCGTCGGCGAGAAGCTCAACCGCCTCCGCGCCGCGGTGCTGGGCGCGAACGACGGCATTGTCTCCACCGCGGCGGTGCTCGTCGGTGTCGCAGGCGCCACGAACGACACGAAGGCGATCGCCACGGCGGGCCTGGCGGCGGTAGTCGGCGGTGCGGTGTCGATGGCGCTTGGTGAGTATGTGTCGGTGTCGTCGCAAAGAGACTCCGAGGAAACAATGGGCGTGGAAGCCCACGAGCGGGTGAACCCGTGGTCGGCAGGAGTCGCTTCGTTCTTCGCGTTCCTGCTGGGGGCAATGCTGCCTTTCGGCGCGGCGATGCTCGCCCCCGCCTCGTGGCGGATTGGCGCAATCTTTGCGCTGACCTTGGTTTCGCTCGCGCTCACGGGTGCGCTCAGCGCCAAGCTCGGCAACGCGAAGATGGGTCGCAGCGTTATGCGAATCGTCATCGGTGGATCGCTCGCCTTGGCGGCGACGTTCATCGTTGGGTCGCTCTTCGGCCAAAGCGTGTGACACACAGCTGGGTTAGACTCACTTTCGTTCCTGTCCGCGCTGACTACAGCAACTGCGCCCCGCGAAAGGTAGCCATGACCTCGCCCAACTTCGGTGGCCCGCACGGCCCCGGTCCCAGCGGAAACAACTACAGCAACCCCCAATTCGGCGGTTCCACAGCCTGGAATGGCGGCGGGCAACCGGGTCAGCCGGGGCAGCCACAGTGGGGCGTAAACTTCCAGCACCCGCAGCAGCCGCAGCAGGCGCCTGCAGCGAAGCGCAACCTAGATCTCGGGTGGCCCGCGTGGGCGTACCTCGGCCTGACGCTGCTTACTTTTGTCGGCAGCTTCTTCACCGTGGTGACGTGGGCGGCCGGCCTCGAGGGCATCGGCTCCGCCGGCGTGAGCTGGAACTGGTGGGGCGCCTTCTCATACGAGGGCACCGGGCTCGGATCGATGGCCACCGAGTACATCCCCGCCGAGCTCGGTTACGACAGCGGCATGGTGGTTTCCACCGTCGCCGTCCTGCTCCTTCTTGCCGCTACGTGCGTTCTGATGTTCCTCGGACGCATCCGCCCGGGCGCGATTCTAGGCATCGTCGCCTCCGCGGCGCAGCTGGTGATTGTGATCGTCTCCTTCGCCGAGATCGACACCAACTTCGGCATGCACATGGGTCTGGGCTGGTTCATCTGGCTGGTCGCGGCGCTGGCTGGCCTGGCGATCTCCATTTACCTCCTCGCCACCGGCCGCGGCAAGAAGATCGCTGCTCCGCAGAACCCGTACGCGAACCCGGGCGCACCGGCCCAACCGGCGCCACAGCAGTGGGGTCAGCAGTACCCGAACCAGCAGGGCCAGCAGGGCCAGTGGGGCCAGGGGCATTAGGGCAGTGAAGCACTCCAAAATAGGCGCGGCCGCGGTGGTCGCCCTCGCACTAAGCACGGGCGCCTGCGGCGGCGGGGCGGGCAGCGCCGGACAGACCGCGCTTGAGGCGCCGACGTTTGTCACGCTGGATAACCTTCACGGAGCTGACGTGGAGATCACGAAGCGCCAACCGCTGGTGATCCCGGTCGGCTACGACCAGGACGCCTCGGCGTGGACGAGCGGCGGGGTGGACGACGAGACAGTGGCTACGTTCGTGCCGGGATCGAAAGACGGGAACACGGAAACGAACCCGGGGTTTCACGCCGTGGGCAGCGGCACGACGGGCGCGCACCTGACTAACCCGGCGACCGGCGAGGACATCGAGTTCACTATCACGGTGAAGTAGGCCGACAGTAACCCAGAGCTACCGCGCGAGATTCAGATCCACCTCGACGCCGCCGACGCGTCCTCGCGAGGTGAATTGCCAGACCGCGGGCTCGGGCATGCCGAGCTTCTTCGGCCAGTCGGATGAAGACGGCAGCTGGTCTCGAAACGGGTCGGTTGTGGGGTTGGTGCCCCAGTGGGCAAGCCAGAGTTTGCCGAAGGCGTGGGCGTCGGCAAGCAACATGTGCCCCCGCCAGTACCGTGCGGTGGTGTAGATCCCCTCGACCGCAACCCCCGCGGTGGTCAAGGCGCGGTGGGCTGCGCTGACGTCTGCGAGCGTGAGCCCCGCGGGCGATTCGACGTCGATCCAGACAGGCAGGCGCGCGTCCCCCATCACCTCAAGCGCTGCGCTGATTTGCTTGTCGACGCCCTCCCCCTCCCCCGGAGCCCTCAAATAGTGGTACGCGGCGACCTCGACCCTGGCCGCCCGCGCGTTGGCCAGGTGCGCGGCGAAGGCGTGGTCGCGGTAAGTTCCGTCGGTCGTGCGCAGGATGGCGAAGTCGAAGCCGGTGAAGTCGAATTCGCGCTGGTGCTCGGAGACGTCGACGCCGAGCCTCATCGTTTAGTGAAACCCATCCGCGGTGCGAAACCGGCGGGGTGCTTGCGCTGGGCGGCGGCGTCGCCGATGACCAAGCGCCACTTCGGGTCCGTGACCGGCATGGTGGAGATCGGGAACCACCCGACGTCGGTGGATTCGTCATCGCCGACAACTGGTGCCGCGGCCGGGTCCACCGGCTCCATGCGCAGCTGAATGGACATGTAGCTGGCTTTATCGCCGTTGCTGTGGGTGACGGGGCCGACCGCGCCGACGCCCAAGATCGCCGCTGGGACGACCTCCACACCGGTCTCCTCGCGCACCTCGCGCACGGCCGCTTCGTGGGCCTCTTCGCCCGGGTCGGCGATGCCGGTCACCGGTGTCCACTCGCCGTTGTCGGTGCGCTTGACCAGCAGCACCTCCGGCACGGCCCAGGCGGAATTGTCCGTGGAGTCGCGCAAAACGACGGCCGCAACGCTGGGCAGCCACATGAGGTCGGTGCCGATCTTCTCCCGCGTCGCCGCGATGAATTCTGGGATTGGCATGCTGCGTCCTTCCTGGTCCTTCCTGCGCCGGGTGCGTGTGGTGTTCGAGTGTAGACTTCCATGCATCATGAGCACCCTGCACACCCCAACGAGCGAACCGGAGCTGCCCGCGGAGACCGCGCCTGGCACCGCACCCGCAGCGCCCAAGCGCAGCTTGATCGCCCGGCTGCCCGGTCCGGTGTTTGTGGTCGGGTACGGGGCGCTGCTCATCGCCGTGGTGGTCGCGGTAGCGATGTTCGCAAGCTACGAGTCCGGCTCGGGCACCGGGCCGCTCACGTCGGCCGCCGCGAAAGAGCAGGAACCGATGCAACCGTGGAACCCGGCACCGCGCGACGAGGACAACGTCCGCGAAAGCATCCGCAGCTACCTGATCACCGACGTCGAGACAGGCGTGACGGACACCGGCGTGATGCTACGCGGAGAGATTACGGACTTCGCGGTGGCGAACCTCGCCGAGTTCACCGGCCACCTCTCCCGCCTCATGCAGCAAAACTGCCTGGACACCGTGGTGCTGACCACCCCCGACAACTTCCGCATGGAAATTCTCGGTTACTGTTTCGCCTCGCCGGACCTCGAACCGTTAACGGAGTTCACCAGCTACGCGCTTGAAGAAGACGCGGATTCAATCGCGTTCGTGGATTACTACGGCAAAGACGGCAAAGAAATCGGGATAAACTGGTTGAACCTCGCGTCTGACGCCAAGCTCGAGCAGCTGGATAAGCAGTGGGACAAAACCGAGCGCCCCGCCGGGTTCAACCAGCTGCGGTTCACCGCCTACACGCCGAACGAAGCGTACGTGCGCGACGATGTGAAGGACGTGGGCGTCCGCGTGGCCCGCGGCCCGCGGTTCACCGCGGTCGACGAGACCGCCGAGCGCACCACCACGCCGCAGCCGACCGCGTACATGCTCAGCACCGCGCCCTCGGCTACCACGACTGGCTCACCCACGCCGGATCAGGAACCGCGGCGTGAATCGCACTCATAACCTGCTCGACGTTGGAGTAGCTCATCCGCTTCGGGTTCTCCATGCCCTCGAAGCATTCCTCGTCGGAGCGGCCGGCCTCGGTGCCGGACACCACGCCAACGATCACGGCGCGCCCGTTCACCTCGCTGAACACTGGGCCGCCTGAGTCGCCCGGCGAGACACACACCTCTGCAATATCGCCGAACGTGGAGCGCGGGATGTCGACGTCGGTGTCGGTGATCTGCACGCGCTGCGTCTCCAAGAACGGCCCGCACGTGTAGCCGGTGGTGCTGCCGGTCTTGCACACACGGCCGAGCTCCGGGATGTCCTCGCCGATGCCGGTCGGGATTGGCGCGCCGATGACATCCATAAACCGCTGCGGGTCGGTGATCTCGATAATGCCCACGTCCACACCGTCGCCGTCCTCAGCAAACAGGCCGGAGTACACAAACCTGCCCGCCTCGACCTGGTAGTCGGTGGCGTACTCGGCGTTCGTCGGCCACACCAAGTCGCCCACCTTGCCGCAGTGGCTGGCGGTGACGGCGAAATTCCGGCCGGACGTGTCGGAGAAAGAAAACGCAACGGTGCAGGCCTGCGCGGTGAAGCTCTCCCCCGGCTGCGGATAGTGGTCTGTGGTCTGGATCTTTGTTCCCGGCGCCCACAGCGCGTACTCGGGAACGAGGATCCGGTTGCCCGGCACCGCATCACCCGCAGGCGCACCCGCTGGCGCACCTGCCGGCGCCTCGCTTGGCGGGGTGCGCACCTCTTCTTGCGCTTGACGCTCAGCCACTGTGCCGGTCGGCGCCTGCGACATGGTGACCCCCATCCAGGTCACAGCGGCGACCAGCATCAACACCGCGACGACGGCGAAAACCCAGAATGCGCCCAGGCCTTTGCGGCGCGTCGGCGGCGCACCGGCGGGCGCGGCTTCGGGCCACGTCTTGTCCGGATACGTCCACTGCGGCCCGTCCGCGGTTTGGTACTTCTTCGCCGCGTCGTAGCCGTTCGGCTCGTTCGAGTACGTGCTACTCGCCCGCCTCGTCCGCCGCCTTGTCCGAGGCGGCGGCGTCGGTCTCCGCGGCCTGGATCTTCAAGTCGCGGATGAACTTCTCGGGGTCGAACTCGGTGAAGTAATCCGGTCCGGCAAATTGCTCCTGCGCCACGGCTTTCGCTCCTTAGACCTCGGTGTTCTCGATCGCGTCTGCGATGAACTGCTTCACCGCGTCCACGTCGTTCGGCAGGTCAGCCACGTGCCGGCCCGCGTTCATAATCTCCGCAAACCGCTCCGGGACCTCGGGTGCGGCCCCGACCGCCTCCACGATCGTGTCGGCGAACTTCACCGGCAGGGCGGTCTCAAGAACAATGATTGGCGTGTCAAGGGCATGTTGCTTAGCGACGCCCACCCCATCCGCCGTATGCGGATCCACCAGCACCCCGTACTCGTCCTTCACTGCCTTGATCGTGGCGAGTCGGTCCGCGTGCGTCGACGTGCCGGAGAGGAACCCGTATTCGTTTCGGATGCGCTCGAGGACCTCCTCACTCACGTCGAATCCGCCCTCTTTGACCTTGGTGCCGAAGTACTCGGCGGTGAGGCTGGGGTCGCGCAACGTTGCGTCGAAAAGCATCCGCTCGAAGTTGCTCGCCTTGGAGATGTCCATCGACGGCGAGGAGGTCGCGTGCGTCTCCGCCGCGGAGCGCGGGCGGTACTGGCCCGTTTGGAAAAACTCGTGCAGCACGTCGTTCTCGTTGGTTGCGACGATGAGCTTGTCAATCGGCAGGCCCATTTGCTTGGCAATGTGGCCCGCGCACACGTCGCCGAAGTTGCCGGTGGGCACGCAGAAGCTCACCTTCTCGTCGTTCGACTCCGTGACCTTGAGGTAACTCGAAATGTAGTAGACGATCTGGGCCATCAGGCGCGCCCAGTTGATGGAGTTCACCGCGCCGATGGAGTACTTCGACTTGAAGCCGGCGTCAGCGCTGACCTCCTTGACCACGTCCTGGCAGTCGTCGAAGACGCCGTCGAGCGCGATGTTGAAGATGTTCGGGTCGTCGAGACCGAACATCTGCGCCTGCTGGAACGGCGTCATGCGGCCCGCCGGGGTGAGCATGAAAACGCGGATGTTGTCGCGACCGCGCATCGCGTACTCGGCTGAGGAACCGGTGTCGCCGGAGGTGGCGCCCAAGATGTTGATCTCTTCGCCGCGGCGGCCGAGCTCGAACTCGAACAGCTCGCCCAAAAGCTGCATCGCCATATCCTTGAACGCGGCGGTGGGGCCCTCGGAGAGGTGCGCGATGTAGAGCTCGTCGCCCAGCTTGGTCACCGGCACGATCTCTTCATCGGCGAACTTGCCGCCCTCGGTGGTGTAGGCGTTCGCCGTGAGCTCCTCGACCTTCGCCGGCGGGATGTCGTCGGCAAAAAGCTTGACCACCTCGGCGGCCAGCGCAGCGTAGCCAGACGACGCCAGCAGCTCGCGCCACTGCGTGAGCGTCTCATCCGTGATCTGCGGGTACACAGCAGGCATGTAAAGCCCGCCGTCGGGGCTTAAGCCACCCAGCAGGATGTCGGTGAAGGTCTGCCTAGTCGCCTGCGTATCGCGCGTCGAGATGTAATCCACGGGTGTCTAGCTTACCTTGGCACTGCTTACCGACGCGGCGGTTCCTGCCTCCCCGTGAGGATATCCACCACCGAGCGAATCGCCGCGTCGCCCAACTGCGGCAGCGGGCGGTGGGACGTGTCCGCGGACTCCGCGGGGGCGCTGGTGCGCGCCGGCTTGGCCTGGCTTGCGCGCGCCGAGGTGTCTACCTCGATCGAAAGCGCCGCGCCGTCGAGTTTCACCGGCGCGGCGTCGGCCACGCCGGCAACGCGCGCCGCGTCCACAAGCGCCACGAGGTCGGCGAAGGTCGCGTTGTCGAGGTCAATACTCATGTTCACTGCCATACCCCACTTCTACTCGAACTCAAGCGAAGGCGCCTCACCCCAGAACACTCCCTCCACCACGCCGTGGGCCCGGCGAGTGATGCGCAGGTAGTCCTCGAGAAACTCCTGCTGGTTGTCCGGGTCGTAGCCGGCGGAGCCGGCAACCTGGGCCAGGTGCGGGCCCGGCGCGGGCAGCTGGTCGGTGCGCTTGCCGGCGACGAGCACGAGCGCGTTGCGCGCGCGGGTGGCGGTGAGCCACGCGCTGCGCAGAACGCGCGCGTCGGAACCGCTGATCACGTCCGGATCGTCTAACTCGGCGAGGTAGTCCAGCGCGGCCAGGGTGGACGTGGTGTGCAGCTCGGCGTGCTCGTGGGCGTGCATCATGGTTAAAAGCTGGACGGTCCACTCCACGTCCGCGAGCGCGCCGCGGCCCAGCTTGGTGTGCACGGAGCGGTCAGCCCCGCGCGGCAGGCGCTCGTTGTCCACGCGCGCCTTGATGCGGCGGATCTCGCGCACATCGCTCTTGTTCGCGCCGCCGGCCGGGTAGCGGAACTCGTCGATCATGTGGAGGAACTTCAGCCCCACCTCCTCGTCGCCGGCGACGGTGGTGGCGCGCAGCAGCGCCTGCTTTTCCCAGACTTCGCCCCACTCGCGGTAGTAGCGCTCGTAGGAGGCGGTGGTGCGCACCACCGCCCCGGAGCGCCCCTCCGGCCGAAGGCCCAGGTCGACCTCGAGCGGCGGGTCGCCGGACGGCTTGGACAGGCGGGTGCGCATCTGGTCGACGATTCGCGACGCCCACGCGAGCGCCTCCGACTCGTCCTCGCCAGCGACCGGCTCGGCGACGACCATCACGTCTGCATCGGAGCCGTAGCCCAGCTCCGCCCCGCCGAGGCGGCCCATGCCGATGATCGCGATGCGCGCCGGCGCGTCGTCAACGCCGCGCTCTTGAAGGTCGGAGCGGATCTCGGCGACCAGCGCCGCCTGCAGCACCGCCTCCCACACGATGGTCAGCTCCAAGCAGACCTGGCGCACGTCCATCATCTGCAAAAGATCGGCGGAGGCGATTCGGGCCAGTTCCGCGCGCCGAAGCGAACGCGCAACACTGACAGCCTTGTCCGCGTCGTCCTGGTAGCGCTTCGACGCGGAGATGATCGCCTTCGACACCTGGTCCGGCGCTGGCTCGAGCAAGCGCGGTCCGTTAGAACCGTCTCCGAGCAGCTTCACCACTTCCGGCGCGGCGATGATCAGGTCGGATGTGTACGGCGAGTTGCCCAGGATTTTCATGAGCCGCATGCCGACAACGCCTTCGTCGCGAAGCATGCGCAAAAACCAGCTCTTGTCCTCGGCTGCCTCGGACAGCTTGCGGTAGTTCAGAAGGCCCGCGCCGGGGTCGGCGGTGCCGGCAAGCCACGTCATCAGCGTGGGCAGCAAGATTGCTTGCAGCTTCGCTTTGCGAGAGGTGCCCTTGACCAGCGCGGTCAGGTGGTCGTACGCGCGGGCCGGGTGGCGGTAGCCCAGCGCCGCCAGGCGCGCCTTCACGGCGTCGGCGCTGAGCTCCGCTTCGCCGACGCTCAGATCCACAACGGCGCCAAGCAGCGGGCGGTAGAAGAGGCGCTCGTGCAGCGTCGAGACGGTGCCGCGCACCCGCTTGAGCTCTGCTTCCATCTCGTCGATTGAGGTCTTCGCCTTGCTGGGGGTGAACCCGCTCGCGCGCGCGAGCCACCGCTTGCGCTTCTCGTCGTCGTCCGCCGGCAGCTGGTGGGTGCGGCGGAAGCGCTGCAGCTGGAGCCGGTGCTCGAGCAGGCGGAGGAACTCGTAGGCCTCGATGAGCTGGCTGGCGTCGTCGCGGCCGACGTAACCGCCGTCTTTGAGCGCCTCGAGCGCGTCGATGGTGTTCGGGGTGCGCAGCGTTTCATCGATACGACCGTGCACGAGCTGGAGGAGCTGGACGGCGAACTCCACATCCCGCAGCCCCCCGTTGCCCAGTTTGAGCTCGCGGGCGCGCTCATCTTTCGGCACATTCGCCAGCACGCGCCGACGCATCGCTTGGACGTCCTCGACGAAGCTTTCGCGTTGCGACGCCTCCCACACCATCGGCGACACCGCCTCGAGGTACGCCTCGCCGAGCTCCATGTCGCCGGCCATCGGGCGGGCCTTCAGCAGCGCCTGGAACTCCCAGGTCTCGGCCCATCGTTTGTAGTACGCGCGGTGGGAATCGACGGTGCGCACCAGCGCCCCGGACTTGCCTTCGGGGCGCAGGTTGGCGTCGACTTCGAAGAACGCGGCGGAGCCGACTTTCATGAACTCGGCGGCCGCGCGCGTGATCTTCGGCGTGACGGGTTCGGCGACGAAGATGACGTCGACGTCGGAGATGTAGTTCAGCTCGCGGGCGCCGCACTTGCCCATCGCGATCACCGCGAGACGGCTGTCCGGCTCCTCGTCGCCGTAGACGCGCGCGAGCGCCATGTCGAGGGCTGCAGTCAGCGCCGCGTCCGCGATTGAAGTCAGCGTCTCCGTCACCGCGAGGTAGCCCAAGTGTTCGCCCTCGCCGTGGCCTTTCACCTTGGCAAACGTGCCGGCCAAGTCGGCGGCCGCCACCCGCGTGATCAGAGTGCGGTAGGCGCTTTTCAGGCTGGCCTCGTCGGCGCCGTCCGCGCTCGCGGCCGCGCGCATGAACACGAGCGACTCCTCCGCGCTCGGCACCGGCTGCGCCAGCGCGGGGGCGATGTCGGGGTTGGCGATGAGGTGATCCGCCAGCGCCGTCGATCCGCCCATCAGGGCGAAAAAGCGGGTGCGGTATAAGGGGTCGTCGATAAGCAACTGCTTCACGGCCGGCCAGCTGCCGCACGCCTGCATGAACCGGTGCGTGTTGTTCAGCGCCAAGTCCGGGTCGCTGGAGCCGGCGAGGGTCCACAGCAGCTCATCGCTGTCAAAGCCGAGCTCTTCGAGGTCCTCGGCGGCGCGGGGGCTGGTGAGGCCGAGCTTTGCGGGGCTGATCACAGGTCCAGCCCGGAGTCGATCTCCCACGGCGTGATCTGGGAGGTGTAGTCGTGCCATTCGTCCCACTTCGAGCGGAGGAAGAACTCGAAGACCTGCTCGCCGAGCACCTCGGCCATGAACTCGGACTTCTCCAGGTGCCGCAGCGCCTGGTCGAGCGAGTTCGGCAGGTCGCGGTAGCCCATCGCGCGGCGCTCGCGCCGGGTCAGCGCGAACACGTCGTCGCGGGCCGGTTCGTCCAGCTCGTAGCCGTTTTCGATGCCCTTCAGCCCCGCGGCGAGCACGGCCGCGAACGCCAGGTACGGGTTGCACGCGGAGTCCAAGGACCGCACCTCAATGCGCCGCGACTCCGCCTTGTGCAGGCGGTACGTGGGCACGCGCACCATCGCGGAACGGTTGGAAATGCCCCACGTCGCGGCCGTCGGCGCCTCGGAGCCGAACTGCAGGCGCTTGTACGAGTTCACCCACTGGTTGGTCACCGCGGAGATCTCGTTCGCGTGCTCGATGATGCCGGCGATGAACTGGCGGCCCACCTTGGACATGCTGATCTCATCGTCCGGGTCGTGGAACGCGTTCGTCTCCCCCTCGAACAGGGAAAAGTGCGTGTGCATCGCTGAGCCGTCCAGGTCCGGGAACGGCTTCGGCATGAACGTCGCGTGCACGCCGTTCGACTCCGCCACCGTCTTCACGATGTACTTAAACGTCACGATGTTGTCCGCCATTGTCAGCGCGTCCGTGTGCCGCAGGTCGATCTCCTGCTGCCCCGGGCTGGCCTCGTGGTGGGAGAACTCCGTGGTGATACCCATGTATTCAAGGGCAGAAATTGCTTGACGACGCAACTTCGGCGCCTCATTACGCTTCGCCTGGTCAAAGTACCCACCTTTGTCCGCGGGTGTGATCCCCTCACCGTCAGGTTTGACCACGTAGAACTCAATTTCGGGGCTGGCGAAGAACTCGAAGCCCATCTCGCGGGCGGCGTTCATCTGGCGGCGCAGCACTTGCCGCGGGTCCGCGTACAGCGGGTCGCCGTCCGGCATCGTGATGTCGCAAAACATACGGGCCGTTTGCAGGCCGGCGTTCTCATCGAACGGCAGCGGCTGGTACGTACTCGGGTCCGGCCGCAGCAGCGTGTCCGACTCTGAGATGCGGGAGAAGCCCTCAATCGAGCTACCGTCGAACCCCACGCCCTCCTCGAAGGCGCTCTCCAGTTCCGCCGGCGACATCATCACTGTTTTCAGACTTCCGAAGATGTCCGTGAACCAGAGTCGGATGAACGCAATGTCCTGCTGTTCCACCAGTCGCAGCACGTTATCGGTCTGAGAGCTCATAGGGGGCAGTTTAGCTTTCGAGCGGGTCGCTTTGCCCGCTTCTGGCGCGCTGGCGCGGGGGGCGGATGAAGGATGGCGGAAGTACGGCCAAGAAGGGGCATATCCGCCATCCGCCGGACGCCCTCCGCTAGACGCCCCCTTGCACGGTGAAGACCGGCCCCAAGCGATTTCGC
Organism: Corynebacterium sp. Marseille-Q4381; assembly: GCF_036881695.1. Lineage (NCBI taxonomy): Bacteria > Bacillati > Actinomycetota > Actinomycetes > Mycobacteriales > Corynebacteriaceae > Corynebacterium > Corynebacterium sp. Marseille-Q4381. The sequence continues at coordinate 112,670 of NZ_JBAJNR010000008.1, forward strand.
CACGCGGCTCCGGGGACATGGGCAGCGGCTTCAGCTGGCTCGGGCGTCGGCTCCGGCTGCCCCGCCACCCGCTTCCATCCCAGGGGGGCGGATGAAGGATGGCGGAAGTACCGCCAAGAAGGGGCATATCCGCCATCCGCTAGACGCCCTCCTCCAGACGCCCCCCTGCACGGTGAAGACCGGCCCCAAGCGATTTCGCCACGCGGCTCCGGGGACATGGGCAGCGGCTTCAGCTGGCTCCGGCGTCGACTCCGGCTGCCCCGCCACCCGCTTCCATCCCAGGGGGGCGGATGAAGGATGGCGGAAGTACGGCCAAAAAGGGGCATATCCGCCATCCGCCGGACGCCATCCGCTAGACGCCATCCGCCGGACGCCCTCCGTCAAACGCCCCCTAGACGCTCAAACCCGCCCATTGCCGAGCGCCCAGCCCGCAAGTGGGTTAATCTGCCACCGGAGAGAGCCGATACGCATCGACCTCGCAGGGGAACGCACTCGGGGGAACACACTCGGGGAAACACAAGTGGGGAACTATTTCGGGGGAAATGGGAAATGGGAAATATGGACAAGGCTGCGCTGATCAACCTGTTGGTCCGCCCTGGCGACGCTGATAAGCAACCGTGCAAGAAACTTTCCAGAAACAAATTCATCGCCCTATCTGACTGGGAGGCGCTGAAGCGCCACGAAGCGGAGTTTCTCCGCGCGTACGCGATGGGCGCAGGCTCCCCCACATCCGCGCTAGTACTGCGCTCGGCCGCGGCGGTGCACAACATGTGGACGATGCCAGTCTCAGGGGCGGCGGAAACACCGGTCTATCTTGCGAACCCGAAGAGCCGTCCACGGGGCAAAAAGTCCTGGCCAACCGGTGTCGAGTATGTGCGGATGAGCATCCCAGAGATAGACCTGTACGAGTTCAATCCCAAAGGCACCGAGGACACGCTGCGTCTCACCACTACCGTGCGAACGGCCGTCGATATCGCGCGGCTACACGGGGTGCGCGCTGGCGTCGTCGCCATGGATTCGCTCTTCACCACCGCGCAAACCAAAAAGGAGCGCAACCAAATCAAGGCAAAGCTCGAGACAACCATTGACAGGATGAGCGGGAAGATGGGGATCGATGACGCTCGCCAAGCGCTGGAGTGGAGCTCCACCCTTTCCGAGTCGCCGTACGAAACGCTTGTGCGCCTCTTCCTCCAGGAGCGCGACATCGTCGTCCAGGAGCAGATGTGGATAGGCCAGTTTGCGCGCGCCGACCTACTCTGGGGCCAGGTCATCATAGAGATCGACGGCCAGGTCAAACTCGACGACAACCCAAAACAAACTGCGATTGACCAGCTTGAGCGCGAGAACTGGCTTCGCTCGCAGAACTACGAGGTGGTGCGCCTGACCACGCACCTCATCAAGACCGACGAGGAAGAGTGCGTGCGCCGCATCGTCGAGATGCACGAGCGCTCGCTCAAACTTCCTCCCCCACTCACCGAAGCGACTCACCGCCGCCCGACCCGCGGCGTCGACTGGCGAAGCAGCAGCTACATAACCCAGCCGTGACTATGGTTGTGGTGAACCAACGAATTAGGAGGGTAACTATGGGTGAGAAAGCCAAAGCCGAGCGCCACCTCGAGGTGGAGATCAAGCTGGCCGTGGACGAGTCGACCTCTGTCCCGGACCTGACGCAGCTGCCGGGCGTGGAATCCCTCTTGGGCACCACGCAGCACAACCTCTCCGCCGTGTATTACGACACCGCCGACCTGCGCCTGACGCGCTCCAAGATCACGCTTCGCCGCCGCACCGGCGGGGAGGATGACGGTTGGCACATGAAGCTTCCGCTTGACGACGGTCGCCAAGAACTCCGTGCCCCACTCGGAGAGCCCGGCGCGATCCCGGAGGAGCTCATCGAGCCGGTGCGCATCATCGTGCGCAACGAGCCGCTCGAGCCTGTGGCGCAGGTGGATAACCGCCGCGTCGAGTCGAAGCTCGCCGGCGAGGACGGCAACCAGATCGCGGAGTTTTGCGACGACCACGTCACCGCCTGGTCTCTGCTGCCCGGCGGCGAGCGCACGTCGTGGCGCGAGTGGGAGCTCGAGTTGGCTGAGTCGGTGGCGGAGACCGACGAGGGTGACTCCATCATTAGGCAAGCCACGTCGTTTCTGATCAACTCCGGCGCCCGCAAGTCCTCGTCGCCGTCGAAGCTGGCCACCGCCCTGGGCGAGACGATCAACACCGCGCCCCTGCCGCCGCACCTGGTGGAGGCGGAGCTGGAGAAGGACTCGCCCGCCGCCGCGGTCATCGACGCCCTTCGCGCGCAGCGCAACGCGATCGTCGACTGGGAGCCGCGCGTGCGCGCCGACGAGTTCGATTCGGTGCACCAGCTCCGCGTGGCCACGCGCGAGATGCGCTCGCTGCTCGAGACCTTCGAGGGCATCCTCGAGGGCGACACGCTGGAGGAACTTGAGGGCGAGCTGAAGGAAACCGCCGCCGTGCTCGGCGTGGCGCGCGACGCCGAGGTGGTCGAGGAGCGGTTCTTAGAGCTGCTAGAGAGCGACGAGAGCGGTCTTATCGACGCCACCGCGTCCTCCCACATCGAACAGGACATGCGACGCGACTACGAAAAAGCCCACGGCGAGATCGTGGAGATGCTGAACTCGGAGCGGTTCCTGAACCTGCTCGACGCGATCGACAACCTCTTGGCCGAGCCGCCGGTGGCCAAGGCCGACGGCGACTCCGAAGACGAGGACGAGGACAGCGACAACAAGGACCTCAGCGAGAAAGAATCGCGCGAGATCATGGTGGAGCACCTGGAGAAGGCGTTTAAGAAGGTGCGCAAGCGCGACGCAAAGGTCCAGGAGCACTACCACGACACCGAGCTTCCGTTGCACGAGCGCGAGGAGTACGTCCACGACGTGCGCAAGGCTGTGAAAAAACTGCGCTACGCGACGGCCGCGGCGGAGTCTGCCGGCATCAAGACGAAGCGCCTAGCCAAGGCGACCAAGCAGCTGCAGACGGTGCTGGGCGACTTCCAGGACGCGGTCACCTCGCGCGACCGCATCATGCGGCTCGCCGAAGAGGCGCGCGAGCGCGGCGAGGACACGTTCGCCTACGGCATGCTCTACGAGCGCGAGCTCGCCCGCGGCAACAAGGCGCTCGCCGGGTACGACGAGGCAATGCGCGAAGTGAAGAAAGCCTTCAAGAAGCTTTCCTAGAACGCTTTAGCGCTCCCAGGAGGCCGGCTCGCCCCAGTCATCGTCGGCCTCCTCGGCCTCATCTGCGTCGTCGGCGCGCTTGGTGCGCTCGGCGGCGATAGCAAGCGCCTGCTCCGCCTCCTCGCGGGTGGCGTAGGGGCCCATGCGGTTGTCCCACGAGGCAACTTTGCCCTGGGTCACTTCGCCGGTGGCGGGGTTGTAGTAAAACTGCTCGTCGCTCATGGCCGCTTACTCTACCCTCGCCGGTTGGTAGTGTGGTGCGCATGCCGATGTGGAATCCCCCTGCTCATTCCCCCGCCGAGCGCGCCGCGGCGGCGCATCAGAACCGCACCAAGAAGGCCCCGGCGCACACTGCGTCCGCGCCGGGGACGTGGGTGCTCATCGGGGAAAACGTCGACCATTTCGGCGGCGTGACCATCATGGGGCTGTCCAGCCTTCGCGCCGCGGCGAGCGTGAGCCCGCGCGAGGACGGCACGATCGCGCTGCACGCCGAGGCGCCCTACGCGGCGACGATTGAGCGCGAGGCCACACTCGCCCAGCTCGGCGCCGGGGAGATCGAAGACCCGCTGATGCGCCGCATCACGGGGCTTGTCCAGACGCTGATCCACCGCCAGGTGCTCTCCCGCGACACGGCCGGACTCGACATCACGGTGGTCTCGGACGTGCCGATGGGCGCAGGCCTTGGTGCGCTCTACGCCGCCGACGCCGCGATCGCGCTGGCGCTTGCGGGCGCGAACCCGGAGCTCAACGAGCCGCCGATGCGCGCGCGCTTGGCCGAGATCTGCTCCCACGCCGCCGCCACCTACTCGTCGCTCGCGGTGTTGCGCGCGCGCCACACGGTCGCGCTGCGCGGCGCCGAGGGGCAGGTCAGCGTCGTCGATTACGCGGACGGCTCGGTTGCGCCGGCTCCGCACCCGGGCAAGCTGGGCGTGCGCATCTTCTCGGTGTCGGAAAAGCTGGGCCTCCCCCACGGCGAGCAGAGGGAGCAGATTGCTTTACGACGCGACTTCATCGACGCTGCGGTGGCGAATTTTGGGGTGGCGTCGTTAAGAGAGCTCCCCGACAACGTGGAGCGGGTCGTCGATTGGGTCCAAGCGCGGCGCGATACGGGGGATGCGGACGCGCCGGAGCCGGCGACCGCGCGCCAGTGGGTGCAGTTCTGCGAGTCTGAGACGCTGCGCAGCATGGCCACTGCCAAGGCGCTGCGCTCGCGCCGCGGAAACGAGCTGTTTACGCTGCTGAACTCGCCGAACGAAGCGCACGATATCGCCACCCCCGATGCGCTCGTCGCCTTGGCACTCGAGCGCGGCGCGGTGGCGGCGCGCCCCGCGGCCGCCGGCACGTCGCAGGCCGTGATCGCGTTTGTGCCGGTGCGCGAGGCGGACGGCTTTGCCCACCAGTTCGCCGAGGACTTCGAGGTGGTGGAGGTCGTGCCCGGCGCGCCGGCGCGCGTGGAAGAACCCACCAGCTAGTCAGCCGGCCAGGCGAACTCCACCTCGCGCTCTTTCGCGTCGGCGCGGATCAGCGAGAACATCGCCTCGATGCCCTCGGCCGGCGCGCCAATGGACGGCGCCAAAAGCGGCGGCTGCGTGACAAAGATGCGGGCAGGATCGCTCGGTTCGGCGCCACGTTTGAGCACGATCCCGCCGAAGTTGTGGCCGACCCACGGCGCGAGCACGGTCGCCTCGGTAAGGTTCAGCGCCGCCTTTTCCACCATGTTCGCCAGTTGGCTGGTGCGCGCCATGGTCTGCAGGACGGTTGGCGCGCCGTCGCGGACCCAAGACGGCACCTCGTAGCCGCCGCAGATGGCGAGGCAGACTTCGGTTGCGTAGCGATCAATCAGCCTGCGCAGCGGCGCGGTGACGTGGCTGTAGTACCCGCCGATACCGGCGTGCACCTCGGGAGCCTTCTCGCTTAGGTCCACGTACCCGGAGCCGCGCAGCAGCTTCTTCGCCTCCCGCATCACGGCGGCGCCGCGCGGCGTGTCCGCGTCCACCCCGGCGAGGAACTCGCCGATGCCGCCGGTCACCTCGTAGCCCAGGTTGCGCGCCTCGCGCCGAAACTCGGCTTCCGCCTCGGCCGGCGCCGGCCCGAGCGTGCGCAAAAACCCCTCGCCTGCCTCGACCATCATCCGCCCCGCCACCATGCCTGTGAGCAGCGAAATCTCCGAGTTGTAGTCCATCACAGCGTGCCGCGGCTCGATCATCAGCTCAAAGGCGCCGTCGGCGGTTTCGACCACGCGGATCGACGGCAGCCGCAGGTTGATCGCGGCGCGACGCAGGGAGGATTGCTGCCGCAGCTGGCCGACGTGGGGCAGGTTGCTTATCGACGGATGCTCATCCCCCCTTTCCAACGCCTCCTGCACACCGTCGTAGTCCAGCCGCGCCACCGAGTGCACCAGCGCGCGCTGAACGTGGGCGTGTTCCACCTCGCCGGCGCCGTCCAGGTCAAACGTCCAGAGCACAGCCGGACGATCCACGTTGGGAAGTAGCGACGCCGAGCCTTCGGAAAGCACTGCCGGGTGCAGGCGGGCCGGCTCGTCTGGCAGGTAGATGGTCTGGCCGCGGATAAGCGACTCGCCCTTCACCAGCGAGCTGGGTTCGACGAAGGCGGCGACGTCTGCAATCGCGTACTGCACCCGGTACCCGTCGCCGCGCGGGGCGATATGCACCGCTTGGTCTAAGTCTTTGGAGCCCGGCGGGTCGATGGTGACGAGTGGGATATCGCGGGCGTCGGTGCGGTGGTTGGCGTGGGCGTCGGCAAGCATGCCTGCCTCTGCGACAACCTCTGGATCGAACGCCGTGCGCACGTTGAACTCCTCGGCCAGCGGGCGGAAGTTCAAGGGCGCGGCGTAGAGCTTCATACGTTGCCATGGTGCCAGAAGTGTGGCGAATGAGTTGGTCTATGAGCCGGATTCTGTCTCCCTCGGGGTTTGCCCCTCGGGCGGCGATCATCCATCTGGGCCACCCATTGCTGGGCGCCTCAAGCAGCTACCTTCGGACTGGGCGGGCAGCCTCATCGCGTCCGACGACCTCCGCCGTGTTGCAGGCGGGGGCTCTTGCCTTGCTCCCGGTGGGGTTTACCTGGCCGCCTGTGTCACCACAAACGCCGGTGCGCTCTTACCGCACCCTTTCACCCTTACCCGCACGCAAAACGCGCGGGCGGTTTGCTCTCTGTTGCACTTTCCCGCGGATCGCTCCGGGTTGCCGTTAGCAACCACCGTGCCCTACGGAGTCCGGACTTTCCTCGACCTGTGCCTTTTCGCTTGAGCGACGGTTCACAGCGCCGCGATCACCCGACCAACTCATTCGCGCCCTGAAATGTTACGCCGAGCGTAACCGGATGCAAAGCGCTAGCGGTGGTGGGCGACGTCATTGAACGTGCGCACCACGCCGTAGTCGCCGTAGAACTCCACCACGCTGACACTCGCAAGGTCCAAGAACATGTGCTTGAAGCTCTCCGCGTTGGAGCCGAGCGCCTGGCGGATAACGGACTTGATCGGCATCATGTGCGTGACCACCAGGATGGTCTGGCCCTCATGCGCCTCGAGCGTTTTCAGGCGCGCGCGGGTGACACGGCGGTGGAGCGCGGCGACGGTCTCGCCGCCCGGCGCGTCCGCGTGCGGTCCCTCCCACTCGGCGCCGAGGCGCGCGGCGGCCTCGTCCTTGGTCAGGCCCTCGAGGTCGCCGAAGTCGATCTCGCGGAAGCCGTCGACGGTCTCGATACCGTCATGGTCGATGCCGAGCGCGTCGGCACAGTAGCGCGCGGTTTCCAGCGCGCGCTTTTTCGGCGAGGAGACGATCGCGTCGATCGTGCCCATGGCCGCGATCGCCTCGGCGGCGCGCTTAGCCTGGGCGCGGCCGACCTCGGTGAGCTCGGGATCCGAGGAGCCGGAGAAACGCTTCTGGGCGGAGTGCTCGGTTTGGCCGTGGCGCAGCAGCACGAAGCGGGTGCGCGGGGCGTCGGTGCCGGACCAGTGCGCGGGCGAGGCTGTCTGGTGTGCGGCGGGCTTGGCCGATGCGGAAGCGGCGGGCGCGGCCGACGGGGTGTCCAGGATGCGGGGCGTGCCGTCCTTCGCGGCGGCGTCCATAGCCACGTTCGACAGCTCGTCGGCCTTCTTGTTCTTCGCGCGCGGCACCCAGGTGTAGGTGACGCGCTCAAATCCTTTGGCCAGCTCGCGGGCCTCGAGGGCGAGCTGCTTCATGTCCGGGTGCTTGATCTTCCAGCGCCCGTTCATCTGCTCGACGACCAACTTGGAGTCCATCGAGACGCGGACCTCGGTGGCCCCCAGATCCTTCGCGGCCTCGAGGCCGCGGACAAGGCCGTAGTACTCGGCGACGTTGTTTGAGGCCTTGGCGCCGACGACGTAGGCGATCTCCGCGAGCGTTGCGCCGGAGTCGTCGTAGATCACGGAGCCGGAGCCGGCGACGCCGGGGTTCCCGCGAGAACCGCCGTCGCAGAAGAGCGAGACGCGCATTACGCCTCCGGGGAAGACGCGTCCGGGGAAACGCGCACGAGCAGGGTGCCGCAGTTCGGGCAGGTGGGTAGCTCGTCGTCTTCGGCTGCCATCACTTCGGCGCGCTCGGAGGGCGGGAGCTGGATGTAGCAGGAGTTGCAGGTGCGGCCGTTGAAGGAGGCGGCGCCGACGCGGTCGTAGACGTCCAGCACGTCCGCCGGCAGCTGGGTGCGCAGCTCCTCGGTGTCCACAACCTCGGGCTCCGGCAGTGCGTCGACGGTGCGCTGGGCCGCCTCGACCTTGCGGGTCGCCTCATCAAGCTGGGCGCCGTGGACGTCGCGGTTGTTGCGCAGCGCCGCGATCTCGTTGTGGGCCTCTTTGAGCTCGTAGCGAAGGTCGGTCAGGCGCGCCTCGGTGGCAGACAGATCGTGCTGCAGGTCCTTGCGGCGCTCGTTGTCGGTCTCTGCACCCAGCTGCGCGACGTCGTCCTTCTTGCGCCGCTCGAGTTTGCGCGAGTCCTCCTGGATGCGGCGGATCTCAAGCTCCATGTCGTCGACGGCGAGTTGGGCGGACGAGGAGGCGAGCTGGAGGCGGTCGCGGGCGTCGATAAGCTTGGAAAGCTCCTGCTCCTCCGGACGGTGCACGGGCCTGCGGCGCGCGCGGTCGGCGTTGGCCAGCTCAAGCAGGACCGGTTGAAGGTTTGGGCTTAAGTGCACGTGACTACTCCTTTACGGACGGGTGCGCGGAGATGGTCCACGGATCAGTGCGGATCGGGATGATCTCGGTTTCAACGTCTAGGCCTGCCACGATACCCGCGGCCTGCTGGGTCCACGGAAACTCGCTGGCCCAGTGGGCGGTGTCGATCACAGCCGGTCCGCCGGCGCGCAGGTGCTCGTCCACCGGGTGGTGGCGCAGGTCGGAGGTGACGTACACGTCCACGCCCAGGCGGGCGACGTCGGCGAGGAACGAGTCGCCCGCGCCCGAAGAGACCGCCACCTTCTTCACTTTTCTGTCCGGGTCGCCGGCGGCGCGCACGCCCCACGCGGTCTCGGGAAGCGCGTCGGCGACTTGCTGGGTGAACTGGCGAAGCGTCATGGCCTCAGGCAGCTCGCCGATGCGGCCCAGGCCCGTGGCGTTGGACAAGTCGCGCGTCTCCTCCATCTGGACCACGTCGAACGCCGGCTCTTCGTAGGGGTGGCAAGCGCGAAGCGTCTCAACCAGCGTGCGGCGCAAGCGCGTCGGCGCGACGAACTCGACGCGGGTCTCGGTCGCGCTGTGCGCCTTCCCAATCTCGCCCTCGGTGGGGTTCGCGCCGTCGACGGGCGTGAACGTGCCGCGGCCGTCGGTGTGGAACGCGCACTCGCGGTAATCGCCGATCTCGCCAGCGCCGGCGTCGAATAGCGGGCGCATCACGCGCTCCACGTCGGCCGGCGGGATGTGCACGCCCCAGTGGTCGATGCCTCCGGTAAACACCGGTTTGATCGGCCGGCCCGGGGTGATGCCGACCAGCTCAGCCAAGCGGTCGCTCACGCCGGGGCGGGCGGAATCGGCGTTGGTGTGCGCGGCGAACAGCGCCACCCCGCCGCTTAAGAGCGTGTGGATGACCTTGCCCTTCGGCGTGTTCGCAGCGACGGAGTGCACGCCCTTGAGCAGCAGCGGGTGGTGCACGACCAGCATCTGCGCGCCGCGGGCCACCGCCTCCTCGGCGACGGCCAGCGTGCAGTCGAGGGCGAACGCCACGCGGGTCACCTCAGCCTCAGGGTCGCCGCAGATCAGCCCGACGTGGTCCCAGCTTTCAGCCAGGTGCGGCGGGTAGGCGGCTTCCAGCTTGTCAGCGATATCCTGAACTGTGTGCATGACCTCAACCATAAAGCGACGTTGCTTTTTGACGTCGACGGCACCCTGATCGACTCCTACCCCGGTATCCGCGAAGGCTTCGTCCGGGCGCTTAACGCGATCGGCCACCCGGTGCCCGACGAGAGCTTTCTCAAGCGCATCCCCGGCCCGCCGATGCGCGAGTCCATGACAAACGCCGGGTTGGACGGCGATCAGGTAGAGCGCGCCATGGAGGTCTACTCCGACTTCATGAGCGGCGAGGGGTGGCAGGATTTCACCGTCTACAAGGGCATGGCTGATCTTGTGGCGAAGCTTCGCGGTGAGGGGTTTGGGGTGGTGACGGCGACGTCCAAAAGCGAAAAGTTTGCTTCCCTGGCCTTGGAGCGCGCAGGCATTCTCAAGCACGTGGAGTTCTTGGGCGCCGCGAATGCCGACGTGGGCCGCGTGACCAAAATCGACGTCATCCGCCACGTGCTGGATAACGTGGAGGTAGTCAACCCGCTGATGATCGGCGATCGGATGCACGACTACGAAGGCGCCGCCGAGTTCGGCCTCGATTCCGTGGCCGTCACCTGGGGCTACGGTGACGAGGACGAGTGGTCGCGCGCCACCCACGTGGCCCGCGACGCAAGCGAGCTGGAAGGGATTGTGAGAAACCATGCGCATTGATTTCGTTTGCACCGGCAACATCTGCCGCTCCCCCATGGCCGAGGTGATCGTGCGCCAGAAGTTGGAAGAGGCGGGCCTTGGCGGCGAGGTCCAAGTCACCTCCAGCGGCATCGGCGACTGGCACGTCGGCCGCCCGGCGGACACACGCGCGCTGGCTGAGCTTGCCGCGCACGGCTACGACGGCTCCGCCCACCGCGCGCAGCAGTTCGGCTTCGAGCAGGAGTCGGCGGACCTCATCGTGGCGCTGGACACCAACCACGTCTCGGAGCTGGTCGCACGCGGCGTGCCGGAGCACAAGGTACGCCTTTTGCGCTCCTTCGACCCGGACCCGGCAGCGGCCGAGGAAGGGGTCAAAGACCCGTACTACGGCGGGCCCGAAGGCTTCACGCTCACCCGCGAGCAGATCGAGGCGGCGTCCGCCGGCATTATTGCCTGGGTGCGCGAGCAACTAGACTAGGCACCCGTGGCAGCGAAAAACGGCAAATCATGGGCGCGGACGTTCCTCACGCCCGGCTGGGTCATCGCCGCGCTGCTGATCATCACGTTCTCCTATTTCGCGTTCACGTTCCTCGCTCCCTGGCAGCTCGGCAAAAACGAGCGCCTCGAGCAGCGAAACGAGCACATCGTCGAGGCCTTCGAGCACGACCCGGTGCCGGTGGCGACCAAACTCGGCCCCGGCGGCACGCTCGAGGCGGACAACGAGTGGTCGCGCGTCACCGCCACCGGCCGCTTCCTCCCCGAAGGTGAGGTGCTGCTGCGCCTGCGCCCGGTCGACCGCGTGCCCGCGTTCCAAGTCCTGACCCCGTTTCAGCTCACCTCCGGCGAAACCGTCGTGGTCAACCGCGGGTGGGTGCCCGCAGTCGACTCCACAAAGGTGCCGGAGTACGACGCCGCGCCAACCGGTGATGTGACGGTTCAGGGCATGCTGCTTGCCGACGAAGGCGTCCACCCCACCACCCCCAACATCGACCAAGGCCACCAGATGGTCTACTCCATCAGCCCCCACCAGATCGGGGAGCTGACCGGGATCGACGTTGTCAGCCCCTACATCCAGCTCACCAGCGACTCGGCCGCGGTGCTGAACGCAATCCCGCTACCGCAGCTGGAGACGGGCAACCACCTCTCCTACGGCCTGCAGTGGATCGCGTTCGGCCTCCTCGCGCCGGCTGGCCTGATCTACTTCATCGCCGCGGAGACCAAGGAGCGCCGCCGCTACCGCGACGAGCAGGACGAGCTCGCGGCGCTGACCGCAGAGACCGCGCCGGCCGAGCCCGCTGAGCCCACGGCCGCCCCAGCGCGTTCGCGCTACGGCCACGCGCGGCGCAACCACTGGGCCGAGGACGACGACCAGCGCGTCTAGCTCGGGTTTAGCTGAAGCGCAGCCCCGCGTACGAGCCCTCCGCCCGCCACGCATCCAGCAGCTTTCGGAACACCGTGATGCCCTCGGGGAAGAGCTGGTTTGTGTAGGCGCCGTCGCCGTGCTCGTAGCCGGTGTAGTAGCCGGGCACGCAGGTCTCGAATGCGGCGCGCACGCCTTCGCCCCTCTCGCGCACGGTTGTAGCCCACGTCTCGGTCGCCTCGGCGGTCGGCTCGACGGTGATGGCGCCGCGCCGCTTCGTTTCCGCGATGATGTCTAGGATGTGCTCGGCCTGCGTGGTCAGGCCCGAGGTGTTGTTCGCCGTCAGCGCGTTTTGGCCGGTGCCGATCTGGAAGTGGTTGGGAAAGCCGTCGGCCATGGCGCCGTGGAGGGTTTGCAGGCCGTTGGCGTAGTGGTCGGTAAGACGCTCGTCGCCGCGGCCGCGCACGTCGAAACCGGTGCGCGTCAACGGGTTGCCGGTGGTGTCGAAGCCGGTGGCGAAGATGATGCAGTCCGCGTCGAAGGTGCGGTCGCCCGCGTGGAGGGTTGTCCCTTGGATGTGGCTCAGGCCGGTTGAGGGGGCGTCGATAAGCGTGATGCTCTCGTCGTTGAATGCCTCGTAGTAGCCGTTATCAAAGGTCACGCGCTTGCAGCGGCGGCTGTAGAAGGGCTTGAGGGCGTCGGCGGTGGCGGGATCGGTGACTTGTGCGTCAATCAGGTCGCGGATCTCGCCCATGATCGCGGCGTCCTCGTCCTGCGGGTTGTCGGCGGTGAGCAGGCGGCGGGCGTGGACGGTGAAGTTGTCCTGCACCTCGTCGTGCGGCTGGAGGAAGCCGGAGGTGTTGAGGTCGTAGGTGAGGATGCGCTCGCGCTGCCACCCCGCGGGCTGGGCGGTGAACCACTCGGGGTCTGTCGGCGTCGTGTCACGCTCGCCCACCGCGGGCCCCGGCGTGCGCTGCACCGCGTAGACGTGCTTGGCCTGGCCGACGAGCGCGGGGATGATCTGCACCGCGCTCGCTCCGGAGCCGACGACCGCGACCGTCTTGTCCACGAGCTTGTCCAAAACCGGATTCTCCGGCGAGCCGCCGGTGTAGTTGTAGTCCCAGCGCGAGGAGTGGAAAGCGGTCCCGGTAAAGGTGTCCATGCCGCTGATCTGCGGCAATGCCGGCGCGCCGAACGCGCCGTTGGAGCGGATGAGGAAGCGCGCACGGATCTCATCTCCGCGGTTAGTCTCAACGACCCACTCTTCGTTCTTATCGTCCCACGCCGCACGGATCGCGCCGGTGTGGAAGACCGCGCGGTCGTAGAGGCTGAAGTGGCGCCCGAAGTGGCGGCAGTAGTCGAGGGTCTCGTGCGCCATCGGGTAGCGCGAGGACGGCACGTAGCCGGTCTCCTCCAGAAGCGGGTAGTAGATGTAGCTCTCCACATCACACTGCGCGCCCGGGTAGCGATTCCAGTACCAGGTGCCGCCGAAGTCGCCGGCTTGGTCGACGATCATGAAATCGCTGTGGCCCACCTGCGTGAGCTGCGCGCCTAGGATCATGCCCGCGAACCCGGCACCAACGACGAGGATCTCGGTGCTGCGGGAAAACGGCTCGCGCGGCTTGATCGGCTCCCACGGGTCGTCCGTGATCGGGGTGGTAATACTCGGGGCTTTCGCGCCCGCGCGCTTGTCCAGCTCTTCGCGGTAGCGGTGGTCAATCATGGTTCACAGACTCTATCGGCCCCGTGATTCCGCCGCTAGGATTGTCACCCGTGGAGCACATTTTGACTAACGACGACCACGCCAAACTCGACCACGCCTTCTCCCTTTTAACGCGCGCCGGCGTCCGCCTCGCCGAGGATATCGAGCCGGACGACATCGAGGACGCGATTGCCGACGACCCCGCGGGCTTCCGCACCGCCCCACTGACCACGCTTGCCGGGCTTTGCGACCCCGACGCCCACCCCCTCATCCACAACGCCGTCATCTCGGGCGGCGACGCCGGTATCCCCGCCGTGGTCGAGCGCTTCGCCCGCGCCGCCGGCGTGTCCGCCCACGACATCGCCGTCATGTCCGACCCGGGTTCCGACGGCGCTTCCGGTTCCGTCCGCATCCGCTTCGACGAGTGGGACGTCGCCGACATCGACTACGACTTCTCCGGTTCTGGCCAGGACTTCGAGCTGGACGTCGTCGCCGCCGCCCTGCCGGTGGGTGCGATGGCGGCAACCTTCCCCACCCCGGACGGCCGCGACGTCACCCTTTTCCTCCCCGCCGGCGCCGACGAGGACGCGGTCGACGCGCTCATCGACGCGATCGAGGCAGAGTTCGCCTAGCGGCGCGCCGGCGACCCACGTTGATAGCGGGTAACTCCGGGCTGCTTCCCCGTTTCCGCAGGTCGCCGTCGGCGGGTCCGCGAGTTACCCGCTATTACCGACCCGGCCCTTTTGTTGACGCCGCTGGCGGTCTGCTACGATGAAACAACTCGCGCCGTTAGCTCAGCTGGAAGAGCAACTGGTTTACACCCAGTAGGTCGGGGGTTCGATCCCCTCATGGCGCACAAAACTGCGAAGGCGCTCTCGGAAAACCCGGGAGCGCCTTTCGCATGCGGCTGCTCGGTCCTACTTCTTGGTTTGTGGGGCGGCGAGCAGGGAGCCCTGCCACTCGCCGAAGCGGTCGGCCTTCGTCTGCACGAGGCCGGCCAACTGCGCGGATTCAGCGATCTCACCGGGTGCCACGCCGCCGGAGGTACCTGCTGCCGGGGTCAGCAGCCATACGCGGCCGCCGTCGGAGAGGTTGCGGATGGCGTCGACAAGCGAATCGACCAGGTCCCCGTCATCGTCGCGGTGCCAGAGCAGGACGAAGTCGCACAGCTCGTCAGAGTCTTCGTCGAGGAGCGGCTCCCCGATGGCGTCTTCGATCGCCTCGGAGATGGTCGAATCGGCGTCGTTGTCCCAGCCGATCTCCTGGACGATGTCGCCCTCTTTCACTCCGAAGCGGGCGGCGTACGTGTCTCCCCCGGTGGCAACCAAGGTCGGCATCCTCCTTGTTCGTGGCAATAAATCGACTTCCAGTTTACCGCCGGATGCGCGCCGCCACAGGTGAACGCTGCGGAGGTAGTATTTATCAGCCAACTCCGTGCGCCGCGGAACTCGAAACGTTCTAGAATTGAAAGGTGAAACGATACCGACTCTTAGGGAGGATTTCCCGTGGCTGATAACGCCAACAAGAACGAGCACCTCGAAGGAACGGACGCCGCAGGCGTGTCAGCGGAAACCAACATTCCGCTGCTGCGTGACGGCGTCGCCTCCTACCTGCATGACGCCGATCCGGAGGAAACGCAGGAGTGGATGGATTCCCTCGACGGCCTCCTGGAAGCCTCCGACCCGGAGCGCGCCCGCTACCTCATGCTGCGCCTGATTGAGCGCGCCAACGCCAAGCGCGTGCCGCTGCCGGCGCTGTCCGAGACCGACTTCGTCAACACCATCCCGACGAAGCTGGAGCCGGAATTCCCGGGCGACGAGAAGATTGAGAAGCGCTACCGCCGCTGGATCCGCTGGAACGCAGCCGTGATGGTGCACCGCGCGCAGCGCCCGGGCATTAAGGTCGGCGGCCACATCTCCACCTACGCCTCCGCCGCTGCTCTTTACGAGGTCGGCTTCAACCACTTCTTCCACGGCAAGGACGCCGAGCAGCGCGGCGACCAGATCTTCTTCCAGGGCCACGCGTCGCCGGGCATGTACGCCCGCGCGTTCATGGAGGGCCGCCTTAGCGAGGACGACCTCGACGGCTTCCGCCAGGAAGTGTCCCGCCCGCAGGGCGGCCTGCCGTCCTACCCGCACCCGTACGGCATGCCGGAGTTCTGGGAATTCCCGACCGTGTCCATGGGCCTTGGCCCGATGAACGCGATCTACCAGGCCCGCTTCAACAAGTACCTGCAGGACCGCGGCATCAAGGACACCGACAAGCAGCACGTGTGGGCCTTCCTCGGCGACGGCGAGATGGACGAGCCGGAATCCCGCGGCCTGATCCAGATGGCCTCGCTGTACGGCCTGGACAACCTCACCTTTGTCATCAACTGCAACCTGCAGCGTCTCGACGGCCCGGTGCGCGGCAACGGCCAGATCATCCAGGAGCTGGAGGCGTTCTTCATCGGCGCCGGCTGGAACGTGATCAAGGTGGTCTGGGGTCGCGAGTGGGACGAGCTGCTTGAAAAGGATGAGGACGGCGCGCTCGTCCACATCATGAACACCACCCCGGACGGCGACTACCAGACGTTCAAGGCAAACGACGGCGCGTACGTCCGCGAGCACTTCTTCGGCCGCGACCCGCGCACCGCGAAGCTGGTTGAGGACATGTCCGACGAAGAGCTGTGGGCGCTGCGCCGCGGCGGCCACGACTACCGCAAAGTCTACGCCGCCTACAAGAAGGCGCTGGAGACCAAGGGCAAGCCAACGGTCATTCTCGCGCACACAGTGAAGGGCTACGGCCTGGGCCACAACTTCGAGGGCCGCAACGCGACCCACCAGATGAAGAAGCTGACGCTGGACGATCTGAAGCTGTTCCGCGACAAGCAGGGCATCCCGATTACCGACGAGGAGCTGGAGAAGGATCCGTACCTGCCGCCGTACTACCACCCGGGCGAGGACGCGGAGGAGATCAAGTACCTCAAGGAGCGCCGCAAGGAGCTCGGCGGCAACCTTCCGGAGCGCCGCGTGGACTTCACGCCGCTCGAGCAGCCGGACTTCGAGAAGACCTACAAGGCCCTGTTCAAGGACTCCGGCTCCCAGGAAGTCGCAACCACGATGGCGCTCGTGCGCACCTTCAAGGCGCTCATGCGAGATCAGGAGATTGGCAAGCGCGTCGTGCCGATCATCCCGGACGAGGCCCGCACCTTCGGCCTGGACTCCTGGTTCCCGACGCTGAAGATCTACAACCCGAACGGCCAGAACTACGTGCCGGTCGACCACGACCTGCAGCTGTCCTACCGCGAGGCGAAGGACGGCCAGATCCTGCACGAGGGCATCAACGAGGCTGGTTCGTCCGCGTCCTTCCTGGCTGCGGCCACCAGCTACGCCACCCACGGCGAGCCGATGATCCCGATGTACATCTTCTATTCCATGTTCGGTTTCCAGCGCACCGGCGACAACTTCTGGGCAGCCGGCGACCAGATGGGCCGCGGCTTCATCGTTGGCGCAACCGCTGGCCGCACCACCCTGTTCGGTGAGGGCCTGCAGCACATGGACGGCCACTCCCCGATCCTGGCCAGCACGAACCCGGCCATGGTGATCTACGATCCGGCGTTCGCGTACGAGATGCCGTACATCATCTCCAAGGGTATCGAGCGCATGTACGGCTCCAACCCGGGCGAGAACGTCATGTACTACCTCACCGTGTACAACCAGCCCACGCACCAGCCGGCGCGCCCGGAGAACCTCGACGTGGAGGGCCTGCACAAGGGCATCTACCTCTTCGACGAGGGCGACACCTCCAAGGAGCACCGCGTATCCCTGCTGGCTTCCGGTGTGGGCATGCAGGCCGCGATGCAGGCGCAGAAGATCCTGCAGGAGGACTACAACGTCGGCGCAGCGCTGTACTCGGTGACTTCCTGGGTCGAGCTGGCCCGCGACGGTGCGCACATTGCGAACGAGCAGCTGCTGCACCCGGGCGAGGACTTCGGCGAGCCGTTTGCGACCAAGCAGCTCAAGCAGACCGAGGGCCCGTACATCGCCACCAGCGATTTTGCCTCCGACCTGCAGGAGCAGATCCGCCCGTACGTTCCGGGCCAGTACATCGTGCTCGGTGCGGACGGCTTCGGTTTCGCGGACACCCGCGAGGCAGCCCGCCGCTTCTTCCACATCGACGGCGAGTCCATGGCCGTCGCCGCCCTGATGGGTCTGGCGCGCGAGGGCAAGATCGACATGTCGGTCGCAGCCAAGGCCGCCGAGGACCTGAAGATCGGCGACCCGACTGCAGCTGCGCCCGACCAGGACGGTGAAGAGGTAGGCCCTGAGAACGCGGCCGAGTAGGAGCGATGCACGCTGTGGGCGCACGCTGTCGGCAGGCGGTGCGCGTTAATAGCGGGTAACTTCCGGAACGCCGAATCGCGACCTGCGGAAACGCGAAAGGCGGCCCGAGTTACCCGCTATTAACGCCAGGTTGCCTGCGCTAACACCAGCCCGCCTGCGCTAACGCCCGGCCGGCCCGCCGACCAGCCGCACAATCGCCGCCGACACCGCCCCCGGGGCGTCCAGCGGCGGCATGTGGCCCGAGTCTGGGAGGACTTGCACGTACGCCCGTGGCCAGATCTCAGCCAAGCGCTGGGACTGCGACACGGGCGTTACGTAATCTTTGTCGCCGACCAGGATGAAGCCGGGGATGCCGGCGAGCACGTCTGCCGCGCCCAGCTCGGAGTGCAGGTGCAGGTCGTCGAAGAATCCCGCGTAGGTGGCCAACGGCGTCTGCTGGATCATCTCCGCGTGGAAGCGGATGGTGGCGTAGTCCATCGGCCGGAAGTAGAACCCGAGCGCGAGCACCGGCGCGAGCGTGCGCGTGATCGCGCGGCGCATGCCCTCGGCGAAGCGCGGTGTGTGGTTAACGATCCACTCGAGCACGCGGCCGAAGGGGCCGGCGAGCATGCGCGGCATCCCCTGCACGGTGAACGGCTCCACGGCCGAGGAAATCTGTACGCTGCCGGCCCAGTCGAAGGCGTCTGGGTGGCGGCGCATCATGGACAGCGACACCGGCCCTCCGAGAGAATGCCCCACCACGTACACCGGGCCGGAGACGGCGAGGTACTCAAGGACGGTGATGATGTCGTTGGCGGCGGCGTCGATAGTCAGCTGCTCCGGCGCGCATTTTTTGGATTGCCCGTGCCCGCGCAGGTCAACCAGCACTTGGCGCACGCCGAGCGGCCGTAAAGCGTCGACCTGGAGGTAGAACTCGGCAGACGAGATGTTGAAGCCGTGCACGTAGACCACTGTCGGGCCGTCGGCCGGGCCGACCTCGTAGTAGTGGATGCCGCCGACGGTGCCTTCGCGGTCGGGGTTCAAGCGGGCTTCGGGCGGTTGCATGTCCCCAAGCTTAAAGCCTCGTCCTGCCGTCTCCACATGGGCGTTCGCCAGGGACCGTACATGAAAGCGCTTCCAATAATTCTCTTTGACTTCAAATGATGGTAACCAAAACTTCACCGCCATGGTGGAAAGTACGTTAATGAAAGCGCGTTCACGCTCTACGTCCAAGCCATTGGCTCGGCGGAACCTCTTTCGCAATCCCGATCAGTTCCCAAACCGGAAAGGCACTTCCGTGAATCGCCCATCCTTGTTCAAATCGGCTGCCGCTGTCCTCACTTCTGCTACTGCCGCACTGACTCTTGTTTCATGCAGCTCCTCAGAGAGCGGTTCGGATGAGCCGCTTGTAATCTACTCCAACTCCACCTCCGATGGTCGCGGCGAGTGGCTGACCGAGCAAGCTGCTGAAGCCGGCTTTGACATCGAATTCGTGAACCTCGGCGGCGCGGACATCCAAGACCGGCTTGTGGCCGAGCAGGCCAACCCCATTGCTGACGTCGTCTTTGGTCTCAACAACGTCTTCTTCGAGCATCTCAAGGCTGACGGCGTCCTCGAACCGTACAAACCATCTTGGTCCGACAAGGTGGAGACGGGCGTCGGGGACGACGAACAGTACTGGCCGATCGTTCGCGAACCCATCATGCTCGTCTACAACAACGGTGCATTCACCGAAGCGGACGCACCGAAGGACTGGCCGGACCTGTGGGAAGAGGATCGTTTCCACAACAGGTACGAGGTTCCGACCGGCCTCGGCGGCGCGACTACGCAAATGGTGCTCTCCGGCATCCTGTCCCGCTACTTAGATGAGAACGGCGACTTGGGCGTATCGGACGAAGGCTGGAAAGCCGTAGAAGCTTACTTCGATAACGGAAATAAGGCTATCAAGGGCACTGACCTCTACGCCCGTATGAAGGAGGGGGAGGTCGACGCAGGCCAGATGTGGCTGGCCGGCAAGGCAAACCGCGAGAAAGAATACGGGATCCAGACTACCGCGGTTCACCCGGCCGTCGGCGTGCCTATGGCAACGCAGCACATTGCAAAGGTTGCCGGCACCGACAACGAGAAGGCGGAGGACTTCATTGACTGGTTCGGCTCCGGCGAGGTCCAGGCTGCATGGTCGCGTGAATTCTTTACTGCGCCGGTAAACACCGATGCGCTGGCTGATGCCGACCAAACCGCCGTGGAAGAAACGGATTCCTTCAAGGCGCAAGATATTGACTGGGAGGCTGTGGCAAAGAACCTCCCGTCTTGGGTCGAGAAGATTGAGCTGCAGTACCTCTAGGTCGCGTGAATTAACCTCGCACAGTCTCGTTTGATACCAAACGAGACTGCAGTTGTGCACCCCCTCTTCGTCCTCGGAGGCCTCATGATCACTTTCGACCGCATCAAGGTCGTGTACGGCGACTTCGTCGCAATTCCGGATTTCAACCTCAGCGTCAATGAAGGCGAGTTCTTCACGTTCCTCGGCCCATCTGGTTGCGGAAAGTCCACAGCTCTGCGCACGCTCGCAGGATTCATTTCCCCAGCATCGGGGACTATTCAAATCGACGGCAAGGATGTCACGTACGCGCACCCCTCAAAGCGCGGCATCGGCATGGTGTTCCAGAACTACGCCCTGTTCCCCTCGATGAACGTACGAGAAAACATCGAATTCGGCCTCAAGATGGCCAAGCTGCCGAAAGCCCAAATTTCGGAACGCGCATTAAGAGCCGCCAATCAGGTTTCGCTCACTGATGAGCAGCTGGAAAAGCAGGTTTCGGAGTTGTCCGGCGGCCAGCAGCAGCGTGTGGCCATCGCTCGCGCACTTGTGATGGAGCCAAGCATCTTGCTTCTCGACGAACCGTTGTCCAACCTTGATGCCCGCCTCCGCAAGCAGCTGCGTGTGCAATTGAAAGAGATTCAAACCGACGTCGGGATCACCACTGTATATGTCACTCACGACCAGGAAGAGGCCCTGTCAATGTCGGACCGCATTGCGGTGCTGAATGAAGGCAGGATTGAGCAAGTTGGCACCCCGCGCGAACTCTACGAAGATGCCGCGACCGAATTCGTCTGCAACTTCCTCGGACAGGTGAATAAGCTCAGCGAGGGACAGGTTGCAGAACTGAACAACCAAGGCGCCCACCTCTCCCCCTCCAATGCGCACTACATCAGGCCCGAGCGCCTGCTCGTACAACGCGGCAGCACAACATCATTACCCGCAGGCTCTGAGCTTCGCCTGCCCGCGGCCGTTATTGGTGAAAGCTACCTAGGCGATCACTCAGTGGTGGAGGTAGATGCCATCGGGTCTTCGCTCCGCGTCAACGTACCGGGTCCGAACCCTCTACATACAGAAGACGGGACGTTGACTTTGGTGCTTGATGAAGACTCCATCTATAGCTTCGATGTAAACGGGCGACGCGTCACCGCGTGAGGGGCAGCTATGAAAAAGAACCGACTCTCGATTCGCGCGATGCTCAAGTCGCCCCTAAACATCGTCATTTTGACCGTGATGACCTATTTCCTCATCACGTTTCTTATCTGGCCCAATCTTTCTCTCCTGTTGAGCGTCTTCCGACCCAGCGGCGAGTGGAGCCTAGACGTGTTCCCGGAGCTTTTCGCATCCGATCGAGCGATGAAGTCGTTGCGAAACTCCATCATTCTCGCTTTCGCGCTGTGTATCACGGTCAACGCCGTCGGTATCTTCATCGTCTTGGTGACGCGTTACTTCGACATCAAGGGATCAAGAATTTTGTTCTTGGGATTCGCGACTCCCCTGTTGTACGGCGGTGTCGTGCTGGTCTCCGCGTACAAACTGATTTACGGTCCCAGTGGGTACCTGACAAATGCGGCCACGCGAATCTTCCCCGGAATGGATACGCATTGGTTCGAAGGCGCCCTCGCTGTGATTTTGGTGATGACGTTATCTGGCACCGGAAGCCACCTGCTCTTCCTTACCGACTCGATTTCCAAAATCGACTACCAAACCATCGAAGCCTCAAAGCAGATGGGCGCGTCCACACTCCAGACGTTCCGGGCGGTCGTTTTGCCGGTCCTGCGCCCGATGATCTTCGCGATCACGATTTTGACGTTTCTCGGTGGGCTCGGCGCGCTGACAGCACCACTGATCTTGGGAGGTGAGAATTTCCAAACCATTTCGCCGATGATCCTGACGTTCTCCAGAACTGTCAGCTCCCGAGATCTAGCAGCGACCTTGGCCATGTTCCTTGGCTTGATGACCATCCTCATGCTCGCGCTGTTGAACTGGGCGGAAAAAGGCGGCACCTACTTCTCGGTATCGAAGGTTCCAGTCGCGTTGCAGAAACAGAAGATCGACAACCCCGTTGCCAACGTCATCGTGCACATTTTGGCGTGGGGGTTGTGGCTGATTTACATCTTGCCGCCAGTGCTCATTGTGATCTTCTCGTTTACCAACGCATCTGCAATCAGCAGCGGCCGGATCAATTTTGAGGATTTCACGCTGCGCAACTACGGGCGCATCTTCACCGATCCGTCGGCAATCAAGCCGTTCGCAATCTCTATCGCCTACTCCGCAGTGGCATCGGTTGTAGTGGTCTTTGCGATGCTATTCGTGGCGCGACTTATCCAGCGACACCGCAACGCGATCACCATCTGGCTCGAGTACTTACTGCACATCCCGTGGCTGCTCCCCGGCACAATGATTGCTCTTGGCCTTCTGTTGACATTCAGCACCCCTCAGCCGCTGGTCTTCGGGCGAGTCCTGTCGGGCACCGTAGTGCTGCTCGCTATCGGTTACGTCATCGAAAAGATTCCGTTTACCCTGCGCATGCTGAAAGCTTCATACACTGGGGTCCCCGACAACCTCGAGGAAGCAGCCTCGCTGCTCGGCGCGAGTGATTTTCAGATATTCCGGAAGATTCTGCTGCCCATCGTGTTGCCGGTGGCTGCGGCGATTACCGCCCGCAACTTTAACGCGCTGCTGGATAACTATGACACAGCGATCTTCCTTGCTCACCCCTTCTATCAACCGCTGGGCATCTTCATCTACAACGCAACAGAGTCCGACACCTTAAACGACACCACCGCGTTGACCTTTGTCTACACGGTGTTGCTGATGATCATCTCTGCCGTGGTCTTGTACTTGGTCTACGGCCGGAACAGCAAGCCTTCCCGCTCACCTAAGCACGGCTGGCTGCGTAACCTCTTCCGCCGACGCGCGGTTCCGACAGAAACCAAGGAGGCTGTCACCGCATGACACAAGAAGTATTAGGGCGGCAAGAGTACGCCGCTGTGAACCGCCGTTTCC
Source organism: Corynebacterium sp. Marseille-Q4381 (assembly GCF_036881695.1). Lineage (NCBI taxonomy): Bacteria > Bacillati > Actinomycetota > Actinomycetes > Mycobacteriales > Corynebacteriaceae > Corynebacterium > Corynebacterium sp. Marseille-Q4381. The sequence continues at coordinate 135,502 of NZ_JBAJNR010000008.1, forward strand.
TTGCCGCATGTAATGTCAAGCGGCCGCTGATAGCTGTCCACCGCGGTCAGAATGCTGGAAGCATTGTTGAAAACACGGCACGTGCAGTCCGGGCGGCTATTGTCTCGGGTGCGGATATCGTAGAGATTGATGTGATCGAATCTACTGACGGCGACTTTTTTACATTCCACAACGGGTTCGAAGGTGTCTACTTCGGGCTTGATCGTGACATTCGAACACTCAGTACTAAGGAGCTTGAACGACTGCAGTTTGATCTCTACGTCTCGGCGAAGGCAGAAAAGTACGGTCTAGAAAGGCTGGAAACCATTGTTTGCGGTTTCCCGGACACTTTGCTCAACATTGATCGATCGTGGGAGTACTGGGACCACCTCCTCCCGTTCTTGGATGACCTCGGTTGCGTCGACCGTGTGCTCTTCAAGTCGCCAGTAGCGCAAGAGTGGTTGCAGAAACTCGCCGATCATCCTGTGAAATACCCGTACATGCCTATTGTGAAGTCGAAGGACGAAGTTGAACTAGTTCTCAATTGTGCCGATGTCAACACAATTGCAGTCGAGATTCTCGCAGCTTCCGAAGATGAGGAGCTGGCTTCCCAAGAGTTTGTGCAGGAGATGCACGATTTAAATTTGTTGGTGCAGACCAACGCTCTCAACCTCCCGAATCGTGTCCCGCTGTTCCTCGGTTGGGACGATGAAATCTCGGTGCTGGATGAACCTGAGAAGGGTTGGGGCCGCCTTGTAGATCACGGCGCCGACATCATTCAGACCGACTGGCCGATGTTGCTTGATCGTTTCCTCTCAACCAGGGGGTGAAACGTTCAGGCAGCACCGGTGGGGGCCGGCAGCTAAAATGAGCGCGCAAGTCATTTTCCTCTGAGCATCGAGGCCCTCGTGAACTCTCCCCGACACACAGTGCGCGTGACCATGGACGATGTGGCGCGCGCTGCTGGAGTGTCCCGCGCCACCGTTTCTCGAGTGATGACGGGCAATTCCTCCGTCAGCCAAGAAACGATCGCCAGAGTCAACGAAGCCATAGCGGCTTTGGGTTATGTTCCGAATGCCGCCGCACAATCGCTCGCCGGGCGCAAGAGCGACGTACCCACGGTCGGCTTGCTGCTAAGGGATCCGGCGAGCACCTACTACGGGTTCTTCTTCTCTCAAATGCAGCGTCAAGCCGAGGAATCGGGCCTGCAGTTGGTCGCATCGATACCTACGATCCGCGGGAGGGCAGCAGACGAGCTGTCCGCGCTCGATCGTTTGGTACGACTTGGGGTCAACGGCATCTATCTCGCTACGGGATCGATCAAGCCCGCAGATGTGGAGTCACTGTTGGATGCAGTCCCAATGATTTCGGTGGGACGCCCAGAGTTCCACGATGAGATTACGGCCATCTCATACGACGAGGAGGCTCACGGCGAGATTATGGCATCGAACGTGGTTTACCACGGGCATCAGTCCGTGTGCGTCGTTCACGTAGCCGCAGAGGTTTCTTCGTCCGAATCCCACCGCTCGCAAGCGATGATCCGCACGCTGAAACAGGCTGGCGTCGAGGTCGCTGTCGTGGACGAAAACGAGAACCAGCAGCGCATGACCACAATCAACCAGGTGCTCCAGCTGGTGTGGGAAAAGGAGGTAACCTGCGTTATGTTCCCAGCGGATTACAGGGCGCTCCAGTTCATCGATTATTGCACCATGGCGGGGCTGCAAATCCCCGAAGCTGTAAGCGTCACCGGCGTTGATGGCGTATTTCCTCGGTGGCAGCATCTTGGGTTGGCGACACTTCGCCTGCCCGTCGAATCAGTTGCCGCGCGTGCGGCACAGGTTATGAGTGCGCGGTTGGAAAACCCTCGCCAACCTGTCACCCATGAAACGTTCGTCGGCTCCTTTGTCCCCGGCCGCACCTTGAATACGGCTCATAACTTTTCGCGGTAGTCGTCAGTTCGGGTCCCTATGATGAAGACTATGCTCTCGGAACTTCTCGCGCTGCTTAGCACCCGCTTCGACGCAACCCCGGAGCCCGAGACCGCGCTCGCGGATTCGGGCCTGACGTCGCTCGACTTAATCGAACTGGCGGTGCGAATCGAGGACGAATTCGGCGTGCGCATCAGCGAGGACGTGTACCAGCAGCACGCAACCGTGGGCGAGCTCGCCGCCTACATCGAGGAGCACCAGCCGTGATTTCCTATCTGACCGACATGGACGGTGTCCTGCACCGCGAGGGAGACCTGATTCCCGGCGCGGACGCGTTCATCCGCACGCTGGGCGACGAGGACATCGAGTTCATGGTGCTGACCAACAACTCGATCCAGACCCCGCGGGATCTGTCGGCGAAGCTGCAGCGCCTCGGCCTAGACATCCCGGAGGAGCGCATCTGGACCTCCGCGACGGCCACCGCGCGCTTCCTCTCTCAGCAGGCAGGTGAGGCCTCCGCGTACGTCATCGGCGAGGCGGGGCTGACCACCGCACTCCACGAGATTGGCTGGATTCTTACCGACGCCGACCCGGATTTCGTCGTGCTGGGCGAGACGCGCACCTACTCGCTCGAGGCCGTAACCACCGCGTGCAACCTGATCATGAACGGCTCACGATTCATCGCCACGAACCCGGATCTGACCGGCCCGGGCCCAAGCGGCGTGATCCCGGCAACGGGTGCGGTCGCGGCCATGATCACCGCGGTGACCGGCATGGAGCCGTACTACGTGGGCAAACCCAACCCGGTGATGATGCGCACGGCGCTGAACAACATCGGCGCGCACTCGGAGCACACGGTGATGATCGGCGACCGCATGGACACCGACGTCAAGGCCGGGCTGGAGGCGGGCATGCGCACGATCCTGGTCCGCACCGGCATCGCGGACGACAAGGAGATCGCCCGCTACCCCTACCGCCCCACCAAGGTGCTCGATTCGGTCGCCGCACTCGCGGACACGGAGCGCATCCATGACCCCTTCCGCGACGGCGCGTACAGGGATTAGAGGAAGGCCTCGATCAGGTCGTTGACGGGGCCAGGCTTATCGACGTTCGCGTTATGCCCAGCACCGGCAACCGTCGTTAAGCTGATGCCCTCTTCCGCCGCCCACCGCTGGTTCATCGCCTTGATCCCGCCCATGGTGTCGTGCTCCCCCACGATGAGCGCTGCCGGGCACAGCAGGGCGGGCGCGTTATTGGACACGGCGTCTGCTATGGCGCGGAAGATGCGGCTGGCGAGGGCGACGTACTCGTCCTTGGTGTAGTCGCGAAGCATTTCGCGCGTGAGCTCTTGGGCGTGCTCGGTGTGGCACGTTTCCTTCGGCGCCTCGGCGAGGATGGTCGGCCACGACCTCATGCGCAGCAGTGGGCCGGCGTGTTTCAGGCCCGCGAGCATGAGCGGGTTCCAGTACGCGCGGTTCAGCGGCATGGTGTCGATGCCTACGAACCCGTCCGCTAGATCCGCGCGGAGACCAAGTACTGCCTGCCCCACGATCCCGCCGAAGGACTGGCCGACCAGCGTCACGGGGCCGTCGATCGCCAGCGAGTCCAGGATGGCGATGAGCTGGCGGGCAATGCCGTCCACCGTCAGCGCCTCGAGGTCGTACGGGCGGGACGCGCCGTGCGCGGGCGGGTCCCACACGAACGTGTTCACCTTGCCGTGCAACGCGCCACGCGTGAAGTGCTCCAGCTGCGGCGAAAAGAGGCGGTGGTCGGTGAGCATGCCCGGCAAGAACACCAGCCACGGCGCGTTCGCTACCTCCGCCCGTGTGACGGAGTAGCGGATCGGGCCGTGGGGTGTGCCGACCGAGTCGAACGAGCTAGTCAGCAATGAAGAAACGCTGCTTGTTCACAAACTCGTCCATGCCCAGCGGGCCGAGCTCGCGGCCGAGGCCGGAGTTCTTCACGCCGCCGAACGGCAGCTCGGCGCCGCGGGCCTGCGGGATGTTGACGTGAATCATACCGGTGTCGATCTTGTCGGCAACGCGCTTGGCGCGCTCCTCGTCGGTCGACATCACGGCGCCGCCGAGGCCGTAGCGGGAATCGTTGGCCACCTCGACGGCCTCCTCGTCGGACGACACCTTGTACACGGTAGCGACGGGGCCGAAGAGCTCCTCGTAGTAGATGTCGGAGCCGACCGGGATGCCGGTGACTACGGCGGGCGCGAAGTAGGCGCCGTCGCCGTCGATGGTGCCGCCGACATGGATGGTGGCGCCGGCCTCCTCCGCCAGTTTCAGCTGCTGGACCAGGTTCTCGGCGGCGTCGCGGGACGACAGCGGGTAGTATTCGTTCTCGCCTGCCTCTCCTGGCTTGAGCGGGTCGCCCTTGACGTAGGAAGAGGCGATGTTCACCAGCTCCTCGACGAACTCATCGTAAATGTCCTCCATGACAATCATGTGCTTGTTGGAGGTGCAGGCCTGGCCCACGTTGCCGATACGCTTGGTCCACGCGGTCTTCGCGGCTTCTTTCGGGTCCTCGGCGTCGAGCACCACGTAGGCGTCGGTGCCGCCGAGCTCCAGCACGCACTTCTTTAAGTTCTCGCCGGCCTGCTTGGCAATGGAGCGGCCAGCGCGCTCGGAACCGGTCAGTGAAATGCCCTTCACGCGCGGGTCCGCGATCAGGGTCGTGATGTCGTCGTGGGAAGCGTAGATGTTGGTGTACACACCCTTGGGCAGACCCGCCTCTTCCAGGATGTCCTGGATCTTCTGCGCGGAGCGCGGGCAGATCTCGGCGTGCTTGACCAGCACCACGTTGCCGGCCATGATCGCGGGCGCTGCGAAGCGGGCGACCTGGTAGTACGGGAAGTTCCACGGCATCACGCCAACGATCACGCCGAGCGGCACCTTGCGCATGATGGCCTTGCCGCCCTTGTTAGTCGGAATCTCCTCATCGGCGCCGAACTCGGCACCGTGGTCGGCGTAGTAGTTGAAGATCTCAACGACGTCGTCAACCTCGCCGTCGCCCTCCTTCACAGACTTGCCCATCTCCTCTGCGATGATGCGGGCAAGTTCGTCACGCTGGGCGTCGAAAAGCGAAGCTGCCTTGTGCAGCAGCTCGGCGCGCTCCTCGTAGCTGGTGTCGCGCCAGGTTGTAAACGCCTCGTCGGCAGTTGCGAGCACGTTCTCGAGCTCGTCGGCGGTGAGGCGGTCGAACGTCTCAACTACTTCGTTCGTTGCGGGGTTCTGTACGCGGTACGGATTAGTCATAGATGCCAGCGTACGGACGCTGCGCCAGCCGTGCCACGAACCCGCGCTGAGCTGCCAGCTCCTCAAGTGCGGCGGCGAATTCCACCGCGTCGGCATACGGCGCGACGATGCGCTCGCGGCACGAGTAGGTGCCGTCCGGCGCGCGGTGCCAGCGGGTGAACCACACCTCGCCGGGTTCCCCGTCGGGCAAAAGGAGCATCAGCTTTTCGACGTCCCCCCGCACCCCCCTATCCATCCCATCAATAGCGAGCACGAACGTGACATTGTTTGCGGTAGCGGCGAGCGTTTCGGGGGCAGCAAGTGTGGCTGTCACAGCGGGGAGACCTTTCCTGTGCGTGGCGCGGAACGCGCATGTGTACAACGCACCCAGCGCGCGCCGAGTGGCGACAGCACGCAGGTGCGAGACGAGAGGTTCGTCTTCCCCAACGGCCTCTTGACGTAGCTGAAGCGATCATGCGCCACAACCGCCACAGCAACAACCCTCAAGGCTTGCTTAATCCCCCTGTTTACTGAAGCTGAACTTCAGCCTTAGGTCGCCCGCGCAGTGGGATCAGTTAGAGCAGGCGGACCGCCACCACGCCGGCGAAGATCAGCGCCAGCCCGGCTACGCGCGCAGCGTCCATCCGCGCCTTGCGCGCCCCGAACGCGCCGAACGACTCCAGCACTTGGCCGCCGACGATGGTGCCCGCGTTAAACGCGATGACCGTCGTCGCCGTGCCCAGAATCGGCGCGAGGGTTGCGCCGCCGATGACGAACAAAGCGCCCACGAAACCGCCGAGCCACATCCACCACGGCCCCGGCTCGGGCTTGGTGGCGAGCTGGCGCGGGCTGGTGACAAGCGCTGCGATCAAAAGCAGCGTCACGCCGACGGTGAGGTTGATCTCCGCGGCGTGGAGCGAGGAGCCCGCGATGGTGCCCAGGTAGCCGTTGATTGCGGTCTGCATGGCCGATCCCATACCAATACCCACGCCAAGGGCGCGGTAGAGCCAGACGGAGGCGCCGGTGTCGTCCGCGGCCGAGCTTGCCGCAGCGCCGGTCCCCTTCTTCTGCAGCACGAGCGCGATGCCGAGCACCACCACGGCCGCGCCCAGGATGCGCAGCAGCGACACGTCCACCTGCTTCGCGTTGAACAGCCCCCACTGGTCGATGACCAGACCCATCGTGACCTGGCCCAGGATGGGCAGCACCACCGTCTGCACGGCCCCGAGCTTGGGGAAGAGCAAGATGTTGCCGATCACGAACGCGACCCCGAAGAACCCGCCGAGCCAGACCCACCAGCTGGCCGGTGCACCTGCCTCAGCGAACTGCGGCAGCGGGTTGCCCTGCAGCACCACGGTGGCCGCGACGGCAACAGTGAGCGCCACGGCAAAGGACACGAGCGCGGAGACCACCGGGCGGTTGCCCACAGCAAGGCGCAGGCGCGAATTCGCCGCCGTTTGGACGGGCACGAGCGCGCCGATCAGCAGCGCGGCGGGTAAGTAGAACATGGTGCTTAAGCCATCACCGGAGAAACGTGCGGTGCCGGAGTTGCTTGTGTGGGTGCGAATCTAGCGGTCATCTTCCATTTCTCCTCTCTGTGAGTGTGAGTGCTCGTTGAATTCTAATGACCGCTGCCGCACGGGGCCGGACAGCGGCACGCAGGGGGGCGGATGAAGGATGGCGGACGAAGGAGGGCGGACGAAGGATGGCGGAAGTACGGCCAAGAGGGGGCATATCCGCCATCCGCCGGACGCCCTCCGCCGGACGCCCTCCGCCAGACGCCCCCGACGGTAGTGGCCGCGACGATCGCGACGGTCGTTACCGCAGCCCGGAGCGACCCGCCTACGCCTTCGCCTCGGAGCGCTCCTTGACTTCGTTGCGCAGCAGCACGCGCACCGCCTGCAGAAGTTGCTCGTCGGAGGCGCTATCCAGCGCGGCAACCACGTTCTCCGCGGACGCGTGCGGCTCGTCTGGGTCGTCCTCCACGCCGAGCGCTTGGCCGATGCGGGCCTCCAGCGGGCGCTCCGGCATCCGGCCGCGGCGCAGGTAGTTGCCGCCGAAGTAGACCACCATCGCCAGGATCGGGGCCGCCGCCGCGGAGGCGAGCATGCCGTGGTAGAGCATGCCGAAGTGGTTGAACCCCAACAGCAGCAGGCTCGAAACGATCGCGGGCAGGACGTACATCTTCTGCTCGGTGAACAAGGACGGGATGCGGCGCAGCACCACGTCGCGCATTAACGTGCCGCCGACAGCGGTGATAATCGCCAGCAGCACGCAGGCGACCCAGCCGAGCCCGTTCGACAGGCCCTTGATCGTGCCGGCGACGGCCCACACGCCGATGGTGATCACGTCGGCGTAGAAGCGGAACTTGTCCCACACCCTCCCGCCCAGGTTCACGGTGTAGGCGACGGCGGCGCCGATCGTGGCGGTGATTAAGTAGCCGGGGTTGGTGAGGGCGGCTGCGGGGGCGTCGTTAAGCAATGCGTCCCTCAACATTCCCCCGGACAGCGAGGAAATCATGGCGATGAACGCGAAACCGATGACGTCGAAATGCATGCGCTTCGCCACGGTGCCTCCGACCGTGGCGGCGAGGGCGACGCCGGTGTATTCGAGGACGAAGAAGAGATTTTGTACGTTTTCGGACAGCTCCATGCGCACGGATATTAGTGCCGGGCGCTACAAAAGCGCCTGCCAGATCGCGGTGTTGGTCTCCTGCCACAGGGGTTTGGCCCAGTCGCCGAACTCGCGGTCCGTCAGCGCCACCATGGCGTGATCCCCCGCCACCCACAGGTACGTGCCGGCCATGCCGAAGTGGCCGAAGGTGGTTGCCGGCATACCGTCGCCGGTCCAGTGCGGCGATTTGTCGCCCTTCAGCTCGAAACCGAGACCCCACGGGCACGGCTTCTGCATGCCGTAGCCCGGCACCACGCCGCGCACACCACCGAACTGGTTGGAGGTGGCCTCCCCCAGGCTGGTGATCAGTTGCGGTTCAAGGAGTTCCTGGGCGAAGAGGAGCAGGTTGCTCGCCGACGCCACGCCCCCATGCCCAGCTCCCCCCTCCAACCTCGCGCCTTCCATCCCAAGCGGGGCAAACACGCCCTCGTAGAGGTAATCCGGGAACGCAATCCCGGTGGTTTCCTCCACGTGCTCAGCGAGAATCTCGTAGCCCGCCGAGGAGTAGATGCGCCGCTGACCCGCCGGCTTCTGCTGCTCCCGGGTGTCAAACCCCACACCCGAGGTGTGCGCGAGCAGGTGCCGCACGGTGGAGCCTTCGGGCCCGCAGGCGTCATCGAGCTCGAAAGCCCCCTCCTCCACCGCGAGCAGCACGCCGTAGGCCGAAAGCAGCTTCGTCACGCTCGCCAGCTCGTAGGCGCGGTCGAGATCGCCGTAGGCGTCGATCACCCCGTCCGGGCCGATCAGCCCCGCCGAGACGTTGTCCACCGGCCAGTTGCCTAGGTGCTGCTGCAAAATATCCGCGCTCATGCGCCCGATCCTAGCGGCGCAGCTGGTTCCAGCGGCGCACGAGCAACCAGGTGGCCAGCACTAGCGCGCCCGCGAGCAGACCCGGCCAGATCGCCGGGTCCGGCGAGAAGACGTTGATAACGGCCTGCACCACGGCGAGGAACGCGAAGAAGCCGACGAAGCCGATCACCGTCTGCCAGACGAGGTCCCTGCGTTGGTCCATGTGTGTTTTGCGAGTGCTAGTCGATCTCGTTGGGCTTGCAGATCAGCACGGCGTCGATAAGCTGCTGCGGCGCGCCCTGCTCCCGCAGCGTCAGGCCGTTGTAACAACCGAAGCCGGTGTAGGTGGTGCCCCGCTTCGGCACGCGCTGCCACGCGCCGCCGGTGAAGCGGAAGGTCTCCGTCCAGTCGGTCTGGTTGGCGCCGGCCGTAGCCCACAGCCCGTCGCAGTAGGTGACTGTGGTGCCGGTAAAGTTCGGCCACCCCGGCACAAGCTTGTCAAACTCCTCCGGCGCGCACGACCCCTTCGCCGGAGTTGCCGCGGCGCGGTTGTTCGCGCGCCCCGGCAATGCAGGCAAGGTGGGTAGCGCCGGAAACAGCGCGTTGATCTGGGCCATGTCCACACCCGGGATTTGGATCCAGCCCTGCTGCACCGCAAGCGCGGTGCCGGCACTGACAAGCGCGAGCACACCGAGGGTGATACCGGCGATGGCGGCGGGACTTAAAGACTCCTCGCTGCTTGTGCCGGCTGAGGCGGCAGGCTCGGCTGCGGGTTCATCTGCCTCGTCTGCGGCCCACGCCTGCGGCACCGCCACCGGTGCTACGGCCACCGAGGCAGCAACGGTTGCTGCCAGGATCGATTTCTTCATGTTTACAGTGTAGCTAACCGGCTTAAAACCCTCGCCTTACCTGCCGATTTTGTGAAGTAGGACCTACGGGGTTAGTGTTACTACTCGTTGCTTCGAGCAACGGAAACATTCCTCCATAGCTCAGTTGGCAGAGCATTCGACTGTTAATCGAAGGGTCACTGGTTCGAGCCCAGTTGGAGGAGCAGGTTGAATAGCCCGCTTCGGCGGGCTTTTTTCTATTGCCGTACATCTCGAGCCCAAGGTACGGTTCTGTTATGCACATCACATTTTCTCGCTTTGCCCCTGCCGCAGCGTCCGCCGTCATTGCGGCCTTCGTCCTCGCCGCCCCCGCCCACGCCGCCGATTCCCAGGTCTTCGGCAACGCGAAAAACACCGTCCGTTGCAGCCTTACTACCGAGGGCGGCAACACCTTCGCCCTGTGCACCAGCGACATCGGCCGCGGCGCCCAGCCCGAGTGCAACCCGCCGAATGAACTTGTTCCGTCGGTGGCCATTGAGCCCGAGTATGTCGGCACCTCGTGCTGGAACCAGGGCTTCGACCGGGTTACCCGTTTGCAGCCGCTGCAAATCCGCTCGTTTGGTACCGCCACCGTCATCCCCGGGTTCACCGGCAGCCTCTACGTCCTCGACTTGGCGCAGCGAGCCCTGGTTCGTGCGGGCACCGCGAACAAGGTCATTTTCGGGGCCAAATAGCCACCTAGCGAGTACGGCTGTGTCATACTTGCCGGCATGAGAAAACCTGTCATTTGCCTAGCAACCGCCCTTGCACTCACTGTCAGCCCCATCGCTACGCCGTCGTACGCCCAGGCAACGCCCGCGACCGAGGAACGGGAAGACAGCAAGACAGGTCTGATCATCGGTGGCGTGATCAGCACCCTCGCGCTCCTCGGCGCTGGCGCTGGCGCGGCGTGCTGGGCGATGCAGCAGGGCATGATCTCGAACCCGGCTCCGCAGTTCATCCCGTGCCACCCGCCGGCACCGGCTCCTGCACCCGCGCCGGCCCCCGCCCCTGCACCGGCGCGGGTGCAGGA
>NZ_JBAJNR010000009.1:0-114813 GCF_036881695.1 Corynebacterium sp. Marseille-Q4381
GGGCTGGGGTGCCGCCGGTTGAGGAACGCTCCACCCGCCGCCCGGCGCGGAGGTCGGCCCCCATCCGCCACCGGTTGCTGGCGGTTGCTGTGCTGGCCCGGTACCCGGCTGGGGTGCTCCCCAACCACCTCCGGATTGCCAGCCGTTGTTCGGCGTGGACATGGGCATTTCTCCATTCCTAGCGGGCAAAATAAGCCCTGCCCGAGATGCGTAAGTATGTACTTCTCGGCGGGGCCATAACGGGCGTCATGTTAGCAAAGCTCGTCGTGGTTGGCCCGAGTTAGATGCTGCCGCCGACCTGCTTGCGCACCAGTTTGGCGGCGAAATGCGGCAAGTCGACGCCTTCTTCTTCGGCGCGCGCCGCCAGTGCCTCTGGGTCCGCGGGAAGTCCCAGCGACTGCGCGCCGGCAAGCGCCTTTTTGTCAAAGACCGGTGCAAGCTCCGGCCACACGCCCTGGGCCTCGCGGGCGAACATCGTCGCGCAGGCCGGCCCGACGCCGTCGAAGACCTCGAGCGACGCCGGCGCGCCGTCCCGCAGTTCGCGCAGGTCTCCGCCGTACTCGTCGATCAGTTTCGCCGCGAAGGCGTGCAGGCGGGTGGCGGTGGATTCGTCGTAGCGCTTGTAGCCGTTTTGTCCGAAGATCCTGATCAGCGTGCTGCGCGGCGCGTCGCGCATCGCCTCCGGGGTGGTGAGGCCCGCGTCGAAGAGCGCGCGGGCGGCGGCGGTGGCCACGTCCGCGCGGATTGGCTTCGCCTGCAGCAGGCACAGGGTGAGCAGCTGGAAGAGGGGCGCGGGGGCGCTATCAAGGCTAATGCCCGCTTCTTCTGCGAAGGTCTGCACCATGGCTACCGCTGCGCCGCCGGCGCCGGTTCGAGCTCGGAGATCATCGTGATCCCTTCGGCCGCCGAGGCCTTCTTGGAGTTCGCCCGCGCCTTCACCACGCCGCGCCAGGACAGGATGGCGCCGATGGCGAGCAGCAGCACGCGCACGATCCAGAGTTTCTGGTCGAGGCCGAGAGCGGCAAGGACCACCGGCAGGTTCAGCGTCAAGATGATGGTGCCGACGAACCCGCCGAGCAGGATCGGGTTGAGGCGGGTGACCAGCCACGCAGCGAGCGGTGCCGCGATTACGCCGCCGATCAGCAGCGCCACAACCGCCGCGAGGTTCTGCAGCAGCTGGTCACGCATGCCGACCAAGAATCCGGCTGTAGCTGCCGCGGTGACCAGAAACTCCGCGGTGTTCACGGTGCCCACGATGCGGCGCGGCTCGCTGCGGCCCGCGGCCATCAAGGTGGAGGTGGTTACAGGCCCCCAACCGCCTCCGCCCGCGGCGTCGATGAAGCCGCCGAACGCGCCGAGCGGAATGAGGAAGCGTTTCGAGTGCGGCTCCTGCTGCGCGGGCTTGGTGCGGGTCAGGCCGCGGGCGAACCGGAGCATCAGGTTCAGACCGATCACGGCGAGGATCGCTGACATCAGCGGCCGCGCCGACTCCATCGACAGCTTCGACAGCACGGTTGCGCCGAGGAACGCGCCGACGGCGCCCGGGATGCCGATGGCCGCGACGGTGCGCCAGTCCACGTTGCCGAAACGGGTGTGCGCCACGCCGGAGACCAGCGTGGTGCCCAGCTCCGCGGTGTGCACCACGGCGGACGCGGTGGCCGGCGTGAGCCCGGCCAGCATGATCAGCATGGTGGTAGAGGTGACGCCGAATCCCATGCCCAGGCCGCCGTCCACAAGCTGGGCCGCCAGGCCGGCTACTGCGATCAAAAGCAGTGTCGTCAGGTTTCGCATGTCACACCTCCAGTGTGGTTCGGTAGCGGTCGGCGACGATGCCGGCCAAGTCTGTGGTCAGCGGCCCGGAGCACGTCACGCGCGCCCCGGTAGCCGCCTCAATGCGCGGGATCGCATCCCGAGCTTTGTCGAGCAGGAGCCCATCAGTAACGAACAGGGGCAGGATGTGCAGGTCGCCGCGGGTTCGCGCCAGCTCGGTGAGGTGCTCCTCGCCCCCGCGGGTCGCGGCAACCACGTCGACGGTTGAAGCAGTTCGCTTGCCGACGCTGCCCGCAACCTCCACGTACCTTCTCGCCTGAACCTCGTCCGAGGTGCCGACCGGGTAAAGGACGGGGTGGGCGTGCTTCGGTGCGTCGGCAAGCAAGCGCTCCGACAGCACCTCCGCGACGTCCTCGCCGAGCCCCAGCCCCTTGGTCAGGCGAAGCGGCGCGTGTGCGCGCGCGGCTTTCAGGTGCGCGGGCACGTCGTGTTTCGCGTGAAACGCCTCCGTGAACAGCAGCGGCACCACGACGGCAGGCCCGTTCAGCGCCTGCGCCGCGCCTTCAAGCGACGGCTCATTGAACTCCAAGTGCGCGTCCGCGCTCTCGGCTTCGGCAAGCGCCGCGGCGGCGCGGGTGAGCGCCTTGATGCCGTCGACGGCCCGCGGGTGCCGCGACCCGTGGGAGAGCGTGATCAGCGCGGTCATGGAGAACTCCGGGTACCTAGCGCAGGCGGTTGCCTACGAATCCGGCGGCAAGCGTGTTGCCGGAAGCCTGGTCGACGAGCAGGAAGCTGCCAACCGCACCGCGCGCCGCGTACTCCTCCACCGGCAGCTCGTCGGCGGTTTGGATGGTCACATGCGCGATGTCGTTGAGCTTGACCGCCTCGACGTTGGTGACGTCGCCCGCCGGCGAATCGATGTCGAGGACGCGGTCAACGCTTGCCACCCGCGCGCGCACCAGCGAGGTGCCGTAGCGCAGCTTCACGGCCTTGCCCGGGGTGAGCTGGGTCTCCGTCAGGCCCACCACGGTGGTGGCGAACTCGCGGACGTCCTCCGGGCGGTCCGTGCCCGCCAGCAGGTCGCCGCGGGTGAGGTCGATTTCGTCAGCGAGCCGGAGCGCGACCGAATCGCCCGCCTGGGCCTTTTCCACCTCGCCGTCGGCGGTGTCGATGCCCGCGACTGTGGTGGTGCGGCCGTGGGGCGCGGTGACGGTGTCGCCCACCGAGATCGTGCCGGCAGTAACGCGGCCCGCGTAGGCGCGGTAGTCGCTCGCGTGCTCGCGCAGCACGTACTGGATGGGGAAGCGGAAGTCGAGCTCGAGGGCGCGGCCGGAGTTCACCGGGATGGTCTCCAGCACCTCGAGAACCGTCGGGCCCTGGTACCAGTCGGTGTGGGTGCCGCGCTCGACCACGTTGTCGCCCTTGAGCGCCGAGATCGGCACCGCGATCGGCTCTTCGATACCCAGTTCGCGCGCCTTCTTTTCGAAGGTGTCGCGGATCCCGTCGAAGATCTCCTGGGAGTAGTCCACCAGGTCGATCTTGTTCACGCCCAAGATCACCGTCTTGACACCCAAGAGGTGGGCGACGGTGAGGTGGCGCACGGTCTGCTCGACGACGCCGTTTCGCGCGTCCACCAGCAACACCACCACCTGCGAGGTGGACATGCCGGTCACGGTGTTGCGCGTGTACTGCACATGCCCCGGGGTGTCCGCGAGGATGAAGGTGCGCTTATCGGTGGCGAAGTAGCGGTAGGCCACGTCGATGGTGATGCCCTGCTCGCGCTCGGCGCGGAGGCCGTCGACAAGCAAGCTCAAATCCAACCCCTCGAACCCGCGGTCGGCGGAGGTGCGCTCCACCGAGGCCAGCTGGTCCGCGAGCACCGACTTCGTGTCGTGCAGCAGGCGGCCGACGAAGGTGGACTTGCCGTCGTCGACGCTGCCGGCGGTGCAGAGGCGCAGCGTGGCGCGGTCTGCCAAAGCGTCTGTGGTCGTGGTCATCAGAAGTAGCCCTCCTTCTTGCGGTCCTCCATGGCGGACTCGCTCAAACGGTCATCCGCGCGGGTGGCGCCGCGCTCGGTCAAAGTCGACGTCGCGATCTCAGCGAGCACCTCGTCGATGGTGGAGGCGTCCGAGTCCACCGCTCCGGTGCAGGACATGTCGCCCACGGTGCGGTAGCGAACCCGGCGCGTCTGGATTTCCTCGCCCTCGCGCGGCCCGCCCCACTCGCCTGCCGTGAGCCACATGCCGCCGCGGTTGAACACCTCGCGGTCGTGGGCGAAGTAGATGCTGGGCAGCTCGATGCCGCGCGCGCCGATGTACTCCCACACGTCGGACTCGGTCCAGTTGGAGATGGGGAACACGCGGATGTTCTCGCCCGGCAGCTTGCCGCCGTTGTAGAGGTCCCACAGCTCCGGGCGTTGGCGGCGCGGGTCCCAGCCGCCGAACGAGTCGCGCACCGAGAAGATGCGCTCCTTGGCGCGGGCGCGCTCCTCGTCGCGGCGCGCGCCGCCGAGCACTGCGTCGTAGCCGGCCTCGGCGATGGTCTCCACCAGCGGGACGGTCTGCAAGGGGTTGCGGGTGCCGTCGGGGCGCTCGACCAGGTCGCCGCGGTCGATCCAGTCCTGGACGTGGGCGACGCGCAGGCGCGCGCCGGTCTCTGCCACCAGGCGGTCGCGGAACTCGATGACCTCCGGGAAGTTGTGGCCGGTGTCCACGTGGAGCAGCTCGATCGGCATCGCGGCCGGGGCGAACGCGCGGCGCGCCAGCTCGAAGACCACACAGGAGTCCTTGCCGCCGGAGAACAACAGGCCGATCTTGTCGAACTGTCCTGCCACCTCGCGCAGGATGTGAATCGACTCGTTTTCCAAGTCCTTCAGGTGCGGGGAGAGCGCACCGGTTGGTGTCTGTGTCACAGGTGTTCCTTTACTACTCGTGCAGTTCTACTCGTGCAGGCCGCACTCGGTCTTCGCGGCGAACGCCCAGCGCCCGGCGCGCGGGTCCTCGCCCTCGGCGACGGGCATGGTGCAGGTCGCGCAGCCGATCGACGGGTACCCTTGGCGGGTCAGCGGGTGGATGATCAGGTTGTTATCGCGCTCGAAGGTCTCGGTGTCTTCCAGCGACCACGTCACCAGCGGGGAAATTTTCAGCCGGCCGGTGGCGTCCAGCGACAGTGCGGGGGCCTCGGCGCGGGTGGGGCCGTCGGCGCGGCGCAGCCCCGTGATCCAGCCGGCGTACGGGCTCATGTGCACCGCCAGCGGCTCGACCTTGCGCATCCGGCAGCACGCGGACGGCGCGCGCAGGTATAGGTTCGGACCGTACGTCTTGTCCTGCTCCGGCCGGCTCAGTTGCGCCTTCGCCCGCACCAGCCGGTGCGCCGGGTAGCGGGCCTCCACCTCGTCGGCCACCTCGAGCGTTTCCGGGAAGTGGTACTCGGTGTCGAGGAACAGGAAATCCGCGTCCGGCAAGTGGCGCTCGGCGAGCTCCGCGAGCACGGTGTTTTCCATCGACAGCGTCACAACCAACGGTCCCGGCGCGTGCTCGTGCGCCCACGCGAGGATCTCTTCGGCGGTGGCGTTGTACAGCGCACCGGCGTACTGCTCCACCAGCTCGGCGTTGCGGGCCGCGACTTCCGGGTCAAGGGGCTGTGTGGTCTTGGGTCCGTCAGGGCTTACCTCCGGGTCGCGGAAGCCCGCGCCCGACGTTTGCAAAAAGTTTGTCATTTCAGTCTTGCTCATCCTTGCCAGTATCCCTGCCGCGCATAAGCACCGCAGTGTGGCCGCCGCGCTTCAGCGATTCCTGCAACGCTTCGGGGGTGGACAGCGCTTTGGCGTGGCCGCCCACCGGATCGTCTTGGCCGTGGAACTTCACCTCGAACACGCGCAGGCACTCGCCGCACTTCCAGGCGAAATCCGTCTCCTCGTTCGGCCACAGGTCCTCGCCCCCGCAGTACGGGCAGTACGTGGGGTGGTTGCGGTTCGGGTTCGGAGCGCGGCGAAAGCTCATCGCAGGTCGTCCTCCTCGGCGCGCTGCACCCACGCGCGGAACGTCTCACCGTCTTCGCGCTGGTCCACGTAGTTGCCCACCACGCGGCTGACGTAGTCGGTCAGCTCGGTGGAAAGCACCTTGTGGCCGCGCAGTTTGCGCCCGAAGTTCGCGCCCTCGCCGATGGTGCCGCCGAGGTGCACCTGGAAGCCTTCGACCTTCTCCCCGTCGGGTCCGGCCACCATCTGGCCCTTCAGCCCGATGTCGGAGACGTGGTGGCGCGCGCACGCGTTCGGGCAGCCGTTCAGCGAAATCGAGATCGGGGAATCCAGGTCGCCGAAGCGCTCCTCCAGCTCGTCCGCCAGCTCAATCGCGCGCGACTTCGTGGTCACGTGGGCCAGCTTGCAGTACTCCAGGCCGGTGCAGGAGATCAGGCCACGCCGGAACTCGCTCGGCTCGCTGGTGAGACCGAGCTTGTCCAGCTCGAGCTTCAGCTTGTCCACGTCTGCCTCCTCCACATCCAGCAACAGCAACTCCTTGAACGGGGTGAATCGCAGCTGGGTTACGCCGAAACGCTCCGCCAACTCCGCCACCTCGATGAGCTGCTCGCCGGACATGTGGCCCAGCGTAGGTTTGACCCCGATGTAGAAGTTGCCGTCTCTTTGCTCGTGAACGCCGATGTGATCCCGGTCGACGAGGTTGTTGGGGGCCTTCGGGCCGTCGGCAAGCGCGTAGCCCAGGTAGTCTTCCTCCAGCACCTGCCGGAACTTCTCTACGCCCCACTCGGCGACCAGGAACTTCAGGCGAGCGCGGTTGCGCAGGCGGCGGTAGCCGTAGTCGCGGAAGATGCGCACCACGCCCGCCCACACGTCCGGCACCTGCTCGAGGGTGACAAACGCGCCAAGCGACTGCGCGAGCATCGGGTTGGTAGATAAGCCCCCGCCGACGTAGCACTCGAATCCGGGTCCCAGCTCCGGGTGCTCGACGCCGATGAAGGCGAGGTCGTTGATCTCGTGCACCACGTCCTGGCGCGCGTTGCCGGAGATCGCGGTTTTGAACTTGCGCGGCAGGTTCTGGAACTCGTCGTCGGTGACGATCTGCTGGATCTTTTCAATCGCGGGCGTGGCGTCGATGATTTCGTCCTTGGCAATGCCGGCCACCGGCGAACCGAGGATCACGCGCGGCACATCGCCGCAGGCGTCCCACGTGTTGAGGCCGTGCGCCTCGAGCTTGTCCCAGATCGCGGGCACGTCCTCGATCGCCACCCAGTGCAGCTGGATGTTCTGGCGGTCCGTCAGGTCCACGGTGGAGCGGGCGTAGTCGCGCGAGATCTCGCCGACAGCGCGGGCCTGGGCGGTGGAGCAGATGCCGCCATCGAAGCGCACGCGCATCATGAAGTACTTGTCTTCCAGCTCTTTGTTGTCCGCCCCGGTGTGCTCACCGCCCAGGTTCTGCTTGCGCTGGGTGTACAGGCCGAGCCACTTGAACCGCGGGTAGAGGTCTTCGCGGTCGATGGAGTCGAAGCCCTGCTTGGAGTAGGTGTCAATCACCCGCTGCTTGACGTCCCAGATCGCGGATTCCTGCTTGATCTCTTCGTCGTGGTTGAGGGGCGCGGGGCCGTCGACAAGCCACTGCCCCTCTGGCTTCTTTGTCCGCTTCACCGTTGGTGCGCTCACGGGCAACTCCTTAAACCTAGACCGCTCTGTCTTTTGCGCCATTACTTAACGACGTCCTCCGGGTAGCCTGCCGTACCGTGCGGTCTATCGCAAGGCCGCGTCAAGAAAAGGCGTGCTGATCTGGGTATTAGCAGGTGAATAGAATGCGCCGTCGGGGACGGGTGAAGTTAATTTGGCAGCGGGTGGAAGACAGCTTGGTCTATAGACTATATTGGCTTGGAGAAAAGAGCACCCACACGAAAGGAACGTGTAACCAATGAGCTTGCGTGTCGCCGTTGTCGGCGCCGGCCCGGCCGGAATTTACGCCTCTGACCTGCTGATCCGCAACGAGGAGCTCGACGTGCACGTCGACCTGTTCGAGCAGATGCCCGCCCCCTTCGGCCTGATTCGCTACGGCG
Source organism: Corynebacterium sp. Marseille-Q4381 (assembly GCF_036881695.1). Taxonomy (NCBI): domain Bacteria; kingdom Bacillati; phylum Actinomycetota; class Actinomycetes; order Mycobacteriales; family Corynebacteriaceae; genus Corynebacterium; species Corynebacterium sp. Marseille-Q4381. The sequence continues at coordinate 7,825 of NZ_JBAJNR010000009.1, forward strand.
TTGCGCCCGACCACCCGCGCATCAAGGGCATTGTCAAGAGCCTCCACAACGTGCTGGACAAGGACAAGCTGCGCCTGATCGCCAACGTCACAGTCGGCCGCGACGTCACCGTCGAGGAACTGACGGACTACTACGACGCAGTGGTGTTCTCCACCGGCGCAGTGCGCGACCGCGAACTGCTGGTCCCGGGCGGCGACAAGTCCATCGGCGCCGGCGAGTTCGTCGGCTTCTACGACGGCAACCCGCGCTTCGAGCGCAACTGGAAGCTCGACGCGAAAGAAGTTGCCGTCATCGGCGTGGGCAACGTGGCCCTCGACATCTCCCGCGTGCTGGCCAAGACCGGCGACGAGCTTTTGGTCACCGAGATCCCGGACAACGTCTACGAGTCGCTGAAGCAGAACAAGGCCGAGACCGTCCACATGTTCGGCCGCCGCGGCCCCGCCCAGGCGAAGTTCACGCCGAAGGAGCTGCGCGAGCTCGATGAGTCCGACACCATCCAGGTGCTCGTCGACCCCGAGGACATCGACTACGACCAGCTTTCGGAGGAAGTCCGCCGCGCCGACAAGTCCGTGGACCTCGTGTGCCAGGTGCTCGAGCAGTACGCCATGCGCGAGCCGGACGACAGCCCGCACAAGATCTACATCCACTTCTTCGAGGAACCGGTCGAGGTGCTCACTGACGACGCCGGCGAGATCGTGGGCTTGCGCACCGAGCGTCAGGAGCTCGACGGCCAGGGTGGCATTACCGGTACCGGCAAGTTCACCGACTGGCCGGTCCAGCAGGTCTACCATGCCGTCGGCTACCGCTCGGAACCGGTCGAGGGTGTGCCGTTCGACTTCGACCGCCACGTCATCCCCAATGACGGCGGCCACGTCCTTGCTGAGGCCGGCTCATCCGAGATCGTGCCCGACCTCTACACCACCGGCTGGATCAAGCGCGGTCCAATCGGCCTGATCGGCAACACAAAGTCCGATGCCAAGGAGACGACCGACATGCTCATCGCCGACGCTGTCGCCGGTCGCCTCATCGCGCCGACCCACACGGGTGCCGACGACATCTTCGACCTTTTGCGGGAGCGCGGCGTGGACTACGCCACCTGGGAAGGCTGGTACAAGCTCGACGAGGCTGAGCGCGCGCTCGGCGCCGCCGACCCCACGAACCCGCGCGAGCGCAAGAAGATCGTTGAGTGGAACGAGATGCTCTCCCACTCCCGCGCCGGCCAGTAAGGCCCCGTGGCGGGAGCGGGTGTCTGACCGCCGCTGGGCCACCCGGGAGGACCTATCCTGGTTCGCATGCAATGGCTGGCCACGACGCAGCGGTTCTTGAACCCGACTTGGCGGCGGGCGACGGTGCTCGTGCTCATCGCAATCCTGACGGCGCTTTTCGTATTCGACTGGGTCACGGTGCAGTCACCTTACGGTTCGGCCGGCACCGCAGCCGGCGCCACGCTCATCGCCGTGTGCGGCGCCTGCTGCGCGGCGCACGGCGTCCGCCCCGTCACAGCCGTCGCCGGGATCGCCGCGTGCGCCAGCTTCGCGCTGTTTCTCAACGCGCTGAGCGTCCCCCTCTACTGGGAGCCAGCGCTCGCCTTCGGCGCGGTCGTCACCACCTCCCGGGTGCCCCGGCGCGACCGCACCTGGCTGACCGTCTGGCTCCTCGCGATACCCACCGTCGCGCTTTTCACCCACAGCATGTTCACGCCGGACTGGCCGGGCAGTCAGTCGGCGGGTCGTGCCGCCGCCGTCGCGGCCCGCGCGGTGGCGCTGTCATGGGTCGTCCTCGGCTTCTTTTTCCTTCTCGGTGCTCAGCTTCGCAACCGGCGGGAAAAGATCTCCGAGCTGGAGCAGCAGATCGAATTCGCTCACGTCCGCGAGCGCACTCAGATCGCGCGAGAGATGCACGACATCGTCGCCCACACGCTCGCCGGGATCACCGCCCTGGCGGACGGCGCGCGATACGCATCCAAACACAACCCGGAGGTGGCCAGGGACGCCCTTGAAACAATCAGCGCCGAATCACGTACCGCGCTGTCGCAGATGCGCGGGCTACTCAGCGTGTTACGCGACGACGACGCCGCAGCACCCACCGGCACTGCCCCGGGCCGACGTGACTTCACCGCTCTGTTCAACGAAGCCCGCGCCCGTGGCCTCGACTTAAGCGTCGCGGGCTTCGACGAGCTTCCAGAGGATGTGCCGCCACTCACGCTTTTCACCCTCTACCGTGTCTGTCAGGAGGCCATCACAAACATGCTGCGACACGCGTCCGCACCGGAAGGTGCGCTCACCTTTTCCGCCGACGCGAAGTCGGTGCGTGTGGAGGCGGTCAACGCTGCGCCGAAAAGCAAGCACGGCCCCGACGGTTTCGGGCTGGTGGGCATCCGCGAGCGCGTCGCGGCGCACGGCGGGCGCGTGAACGTGACCGACGACGGCGGCGAGTTCGTTCTGACCGCGGAGGTGCCGCGATGATCAGCGTCGCGCTTGTGGACGACCAGCCGCTCGTGCGCGCCGGCTTCTCCATGCTCGTCACCTCCCAGGACGACATGGACGTGGTCTGGCAGGCGGGCGACGGCGCGGGGGTGGCCGGGCAGCCGGCGGCGGACATTGTGCTCATGGACATCCAGATGCCCGGCACGGACGGCATCGAGGCCTGCCGCGCGTTGCTCGCCGAGCACCCCGACACCCGCGTGATCATGCTGACAACCTTTGACGAGCGCGACCTCGTCCTCGGCGCGCTCGACGCCGGGGCCTCCGGGTTCCTGCTCAAAGACGCCGACCCTGACGAGCTGCTCGACGCGCTGCGCACTGTCCACGGCGGCGACGCGGTACTCGCGCCGAAGGTGACGCGCCACGTCATCGGCGCCGCGCAAGCCCCCGAGCAGCGGGAGGCGGCACGCAACGAGGCGATGCTCGAGCGCCTCACCCCGCGCGAGGTGGAGGTCCTTCGCTTGGTGGCGCTCGGCTACTCAAACGAGGAGATCGCCGAGGCCGAGACGCTCTCCCCCGCGACGGTGAAGACGCACGTGCACCGCATTCTGTTCAAGACCGAGTCCCGCGACCGCGTCCACGCCGTCCTCTTCGCGTTCCGCGCGGGCCTGGTGGGCACCAGCGAGTTGCTGGGCCACTAGCCGCGTACACCCGAGGGTGTACGCGCCGATTTACACCCGCGGGCGGACGATTTCTCCCGCACCACGCGCGATTGTGGGAACCATGATCGACGTTCACAACCTGACCAAACGGTATTCAAGCTCCACCGCCGTAGACGCGCTGTCGTTCACCGCGCCGGACGGTGCCGTCACCGGTTTCTTGGGCCCGAACGGCTCCGGCAAGTCCACGACCATGCGCATGATCGTCGGGCTAGAAACCCCAAACGAGGGCGAGGCGCTTATCGACGGCTCCACTTTCCGATCCCTCGACCAACCCGCACGCGTCGTCGGGGCGCTGCTCAACCCGGAATGGATCGCCCCGCACACGACTGGGCGCGGCCACCTGAAGATGGTCGCCGACTACGCCGGCGTTCCTGAATCCCGCGCCGACGAGGCGCTCGAGGCGTTCGGGCTCGCGGAGGCGTCAAAACGGAAAGTGAAAAACTACTCCCTCGGCATGCGCCAACGCCTCGGCGTGGCCAGCGCGCTGATCGCGGACCCATCCAACGTCATCCTGGACGAGCCGGTCAACGGCCTCGACCCGCAGGGCGTGGCCTGGATGCGGGGGCGCATCCGCGAGATGGCCGCCGAGGGCCGTGCGGTAGTCGTCTCTTCGCACCTGATGAGCGAGATGCAGCTCACTGCGGACCGCCTTGTGGTGATCAACCGCGGCCGCCTCGCCGGCGAGGGCCCGCTCGAGGACTTCCTGGGCTCCAACCGGGTTGAGGCGACCTGCAGCGACCCGGCGCGGCTGGCCGAGGCCGTCGGCGGCCAGGTCATTGGCGACTCCGTTGTCGTCGACGACGCCACCGCCCGAGACGTCGGCGAGGCCGCCCAGCGCGCCGGGGTGACGGTTTACTCCCTTCAGGAATCCCGCCGCAGCCTCGAAGAAGTGTTCCTGGAATCAACGAAATAAGACGTAGGAGGTTTTCCATGCATACGTTGAAAGCAACCCTGCGGGAGGTCTTCTCCCGCCCCGCGACGCGCATCCTGCTCGCATTCGTCGCGGTCGCCCTCATTCTCGGTCCCATAACCGTAGCGATGCTCCTTGGCCCCAACGGAACAAACGTCGCAGACCCGGCGATGCTGCTCATCCCCGCCAACTTGATGCTCCCCGTGGCGCTCGCCGCAGGCGCCTTCCCCGCCGGCGGCGCACACTCGCGCGGCACGATCGGCTACGCCTACCTCGCGTCGAACCACCGCGGCTGGGAGCTTGCCTGCCGCGTTGGCGTCGCAGCTCTCGCCTGCACACTGACGGCGTTTGCTGCCTCGGCGATCGGGCTCGGCGGCGCGCACGCGTTCGTCGACAGCGTCGCGCTGGGCGGTGCCGACAGCGCGGGTGCGGTGCGCTACCAGGCCGAGCTGTGGATCGCCTACCCACTGCTTGCGGCCCTGACAGCCGTGCTGCTCGGCTCGGGCACCGCGTCCTTCTTCGTCTGGGTCGTCGAGTTGCTCATCGTGGAGACTGCCCTCAGTGCGATCAACCAGCCGTGGGCCGCGGTCCTGGAGAAGCTCCTGCCAGGCGGCGCTGCCGGGAACGGCACGGCCGGAGTAGCTACCCTCGTGGTGTGGGTCGTGGCCCTCGCCGCCGCCACGTATGCGGCCGTTCAGCGGAGGGCAGTGAAGTGACCGCAACAGAGACCACAACACACACCGGTGAGCGCACCGCGGCCCACCAGCGGTTCGTGGCCCCCGACCTCGCCCGCGGGTTCGCTCTCGTCGGCATCGCGATGGCCAACATGGTCACTGACTGGGACCCTGCCGAGGGCGTCGACCACGCGGCGGGCCTCGGCGGCTACAACGGCGACGGCACCGTGTTGGAGAAGCTGCTCGTCTTCTTCGAGACGCTCTTCGTGCACGTGCGCGGTTTGCCCATGTTTGCCACCCTGCTCGGTGTTGGCGTCGGCATGATCTTTGCCAGCCTCGAGCGGCGCGGCTACCCGCTGCGCGCCCGGCGCATGGTTCTCGCGCGCCGCTATGGGTTCCTGTTCCTGTTCGGCCTAGTGCACAAGACGCTGTTTTTCACCAACGACATCATGACCGCGTACGGCATCGCGGCGCTTATCCTGTGCCTGTTCATCGGGTGGAGCGACCGAGCACTCTACGCGCTCGCAGGTGCAGCGTTCGCCCTGAACGCGGTACTTCGTGCCCCTGGTATATTCGCCGCGTTTTCGTCGGCAGCGGAACCGATAGGCGGCAGCCCCGCGCGCATCGTTGACCTCGGCCAGCGCATAGCCGTCGGCCTGGCCAACTTCTGGGTGTACCCGGCAATGGGCGTAATCGAGATGCTCGCCTTCTTCCCGCTTGTCGTGGTCGGGTTTGTCTGGGGCCGGCGCGGCGTCTTTGGCGACGTAAACGGCAATTCCCGGATGCTCCGCGGGTGGGCAATTCTTGCGGCCATAGTCATGGCGGCCATCGGCATCCCGTGGGGCTACGGGGAAATCGGCGCGCTCGGACCCGGGTGGGCTACAGGGCTCACTGCCGCCAACGGGCTTGTCGGCATGCTGACCGGCCCCGGTATCCTCGCCGCAATCACCCTCGCGTGCCGGCCGTTGCAATCGCGTATCAACGCCTCCGGCACTCTCCCACACCTAGCCCGACCCCTCGTGGCGCTGGGGAAACGTTCCATGAGCGGCTACCTTGCGCAAACGATTCTCTTCACCCTGACAACCCAGCCCGCGTTCTGGTGGGTAACTCGCGACGCGACGATCTCCGGCAAACTCGGCTGGGCGCTGATTACGTGGCTGGCCACGGTAGCTGGTGCGTGGGCGCTTGAGAGGGCCGGCAAGCCGGGGCCGTTCGAATGGCTGCACCGTCGCCTGTCGTACGGCAAAAACGGCCTGCCCGAGCACTACCACGGCTAGGCGCCCAGAGCAGACGCGCCCGGACGGTACCGTGCCCACGCTCGAGCCGTGCGCGATGCGACGGAAGTATAGGATTGCCCGGGCAACGAGAAGAAGGGGCATACGTGGATCTCATCCGACTCACCGCGCGCTTCGGCAAACCCTACGCCGGCCAATTCGCATTCGTCATCGCGTTACAGCTGGTCACTACCCTGGCAACGCTGTATCTGCCGGACTTGAACGCGGACATCATCAACAACGGCGTCGCGCAAGCGGATGTGCCGTACATCTGGAGCGTCGGCCGCACCATGCTTCTCGTCGCATTCATCCAGGTCATCGCCGCCATCGCGGCGGTGTGGTTCGCCTCCAAGGCGGCGATGCAAACCGGACGAGACCTGCGCCGCGCCGTCTACGACCAGGTCGCAGGCTTCAGCTCCGAGGACATGAGCCACTTCGGCACGCCCACCCTGATCACCCGCGGCACGAACGACGTGCAGCAGGTGCAGATGACGCTGCTGCTCTTCCTCAACTTCATGGTCACCGCGCCGATCATGGCCATCGGCGGCATCATCATGGCACTGCGCCAGGACGCGGGCATGTCGTGGCTGGTCATCGTGGCAGTGGTGACACTTGCCGTCGTGGTGAGCATCATCGCGGCGATCCTCATGCCGCTGTTCAAACAGATGCAGAACAAGCTGGACACCATCAACGGCCTGCTCAGAGAGCAGATCGCCGGCATCCGTGTAGTGCGAGCGTTCGGCCGCGAGGAGCACGAAGCCGAACGCTTCACCGACGCGAACTCCCAGCTAACGCGGCTGAGTCTCAACATCGGCCGGGTATTCGTCACCATGTTCCCCGTCATCATGCTGATCCTGAACATGGCCACCGCCGCGGTGCTGTGGTTCGGCGGCCACCGCGTGGATCAGGGCTTGGTCGAGGTCGGGTCACTCACCGCGTTCATGCAGTACCTGATGCAGATCCTGATGGCCGTGATGATGGGCGTGTTCATGTTGATGATGTTGCCGCGCGCGGTGGTGTGTAGCCGTCGCATAGCGGAGGTACTCTCGCACGAGCCTCGGCAAGCTGAGCCGACCAACGGGGGCGAACTTCCCGGCCGCGGGGTGCTCGAGTTCCGCGACGTGTCCTACGCTTACCCGGGCGCGTCGGAACCCGTGCTCAAGGACACTTCCTTCACCGCCCACCCCGGCACCACCACGGCGATCATCGGTTCGACGGGTTCCGGCAAGTCCACTTTGTTGGGCCTCATTCCGCGCCTCTACCTCCCCACCGAGGGGCAAGTGCTTATCGACGGCGCCGACACCGCCACCATCCCCCGCCAAAATCTCGTCAACGCCGTTTCCATGGTGCCGCAGAAACCGTGGCTCTTCGGCGGCACGGTGGCGTCGAACCTGCGCGTGGGCAACCCCGATGCCACGGACGAGGAACTCTGGGAAGCGCTCCGCGTAGCCCAGGCAAGCTTCGTCGAGGACCTAGAGATGCCGATCTCTCAAGGCGGCGCGAACGTTTCCGGCGGTCAGCGCCAACGCCTGTGCATCGCGCGGATGCTAGTGGCGAAGCCAGACATCTACCTGTTCGACGACTCGTTTTCCGCCCTCGACGCGCTGACGGAGAAGAACCTGCGCGAGGCGATGGAGGAGTACACGAGGGAGAAGACGGTTGTGGTTGTGGCGCAGCGGGTGGCGTCGATAAGCAATGCCCACCAGATCCTGGTGATGGAGGCCGGCGAGATCGTAGCGCGCGGCACCCACGAAGAACTTATGGAGACAAGCGAGACGTACCGCGAGATCGCGCGCAGTCAAGAGGCGGTGGAGGCGTGAGCGAGCAGATGAACGAGCACGAGGCGAACGCGCCGCGCAAGGCGAAGCACTTTTGGCCGTCGGCGAAGCGGCTCATCGGGCTTTTGGCGCCGTTCAAGGCAGCGCTGACTGCGGTCTTTGTCATGAACGCGCTGTCGGTGGTGTTAAGCGTCTACGCGCCGCGCGTGATGGGGCGCGCGATGGACGTGATCTTCTCCGGCGTGGTGTCGAAGCAAATGCCGCCCGGCACGACGAAGGAGCAGGCGGTTGAGGGCTTGCGCGCGGCGGGTGAGGACCGGTTCGCCGACATGGCGGAAGCGATGGACCTCAACCCGGGCGTGGGCATCGACTTCACGCAGCTCGGTGAGCTCATCGTCGTGGTGCTCGCGCTGTACCTCGCCGCCTCGCTGTTGATGTGGGCCCAGGGCGCGATCCTGAACCGGCTGACCATGCGCGCGGTGCTCGACCTGCGCGAGCGCGTCGAGGCGAAGCTGCACCGCTTGCCGCTGTCGTACTTCGACGCCCGCGAGCGCGGGGATGTGATGAGCCGCACCACCAACGACGTCGACAACGTTCAGCAGGCTCTGCAGCAGTCCCTGTCCAGCCTGTTCAACGCGATTTTGACGCTCGTCGGCATCATCGTGATGATGTTCGCGATCTCCCCGCAGCTGGCCCTGGTGGCGCTGCTCGCTATCCCTCTGACGGGTCTGGTGATGGGCCTGGTGGGCACACGGAGCCAGAAACAGTTCGTCACCCAGTGGAAGGCCACCGGCGAGGTCAACGGCCACGTCGAAGAGGCGTTCTCCGGCCACGACGTGGCGGTGATCTTCGGACGCACAGACGAGATGGCGCGCGAGTTCGACCGCCGCAACAACGAACTTGCGGGTGCCGCGCAGAAGGCGCAGTTCCTCTCGAACTCGATGCACCCGATCATGCAGTTCATCTCGTATCTGTCCTACGTCGCGATCGCGGTGCTCGGCGGGGTGAAGGTGGCCTCGGGCAAGCTCACGCTTGGTAGCGCCACCGCGTTCATCCAGTACTCCCGCCAGTTCAACCAGCCGCTCGGTGAGATCGCCGGCATGATGCAGATGCTTCAATCCGGCGTCGCCTCCGCCGAGCGCGTCTTCGAACTCCTCGACGCCGAGGAGGAACCGCAGGACCTGGCCGCAGCCAGCCTCGACACTCCGGCGCAGGGGCTTGTCCTGCTTGACGACGTCGCCTTTTCCTACACCGACGACCCCTTGATCCAAAACCTGAACCTGCGGGTTGAGCCCGGTCAGACAGCGGCGATCGTCGGTCCGACGGGCGCGGGCAAGACTACCCTGGTGAACCTGATCATGCGCTTCTACGACGTGGACGCCGGCTCGATCACGCTCGACGGCGTGGACATCCGCGACCTTAGCCGCGCCGAGCTTCGCTCCCAGATCGGGATGGTGCTCCAGGACGCGGTCCTGTTCAAGGGCACGATCATGGACAACATCCGCTACGGCCGCCTCGACGCCACCGACGAGGAGGTCATCGCCGCGGCGAAGGCGACCTACGTCGACCGCTTCGTTCGCACGCTGCCCGACGGCTACGACACCGAGGTAGACCAGGACGGCGGCTCGATCTCCCAGGGCGAGCGTCAGCTGATCACCATCGCTCGGGCGTTTCTAGCGCAGCCGGCGCTGCTGATCCTGGATGAGGCGACCTCGTCTGTCGACACCCGCACCGAAGTGCTGGTGCAGCAGGCGATGAACGCCCTGCGCGCCAACCGCACCTCGTTTGTCATCGCGCACCGCCTCTCCACCATCCGCGACGCGGACGTGATCATCGTGATGCGTGACGGCCAGATTGTGGAGCAGGGGGCGCACGCGGAGCTCATCGCAGCCCGCGGCGTGTACTACGAGATGAGCAAGACCCAGTTCAGCGAGGACGTGTAAGGACGGGTAAGTTCCTCCAACGTTCACCTTGCGTTCATTGATCAAACACCCAGGTTCCGTAGTGTCAGGCGAGTAAGTCTGCCGAAATGAACATAAGAGATTGGGTTGCAATGAGCAGGAAGAACGACGAGGGCCTTTACACCGGCGATGCCGGTGAGCCCCAGCGCGGCGCCGGTCACGGCACCGAGCACGCCGCCGAGGACGGCTCCGGTGTGCAGGTCCTCGATGAGGCCGGCCAGTACGACCAGAACGCCCGCTGGAACGAGGAAGCGGAGGCCAAGGATGACGAGAACCGCAACCTTTCCGACAACGAGGTCGATGACGACGACGAAAAGAAGGACCCGCTCGGATTCCTCCCGTTCGAGGGCACCGCGAAGCAGGTAGCGAACTGGATCGCCGTCATCCTCGGCATCTGGCTGCTGCTCAACGGTGTGGGCATGATTGGCGACGGCTTCCAGCTCATCGCCGGCGACCGCGCCGAGGAGCTCTTCTCGTTTGCCGAGAACCCGTTCGTGGGTCTGGCCATCGGTATCGTGGCCACCGCCATCATCCAATCCTCCTCCACCACCACCTCGATCGTGGTGGGCATGATCGCCGGTGGTCTGCCACTGAACATCGCGATCCCGATGCTCTTCGGCGCGAACATGGGTACCTCGGTCACCTCGACCCTGGTGGCTCTGGGCTTGGCCGGTAACAAGAAGCAGTTCCAGTCCGGTTTCTCCATGGCGACCGTGCACGACTTCTTCAACGTGATCGCCATCCTGATCTTCTTCCCGCTGGAGATGCTCACCGGCTTCCTGGGCAAGACCGCAACCGCGATCGCCCCGGCGCTGTCCGGTACGGGCGAAGGCGTCGTCGCTGGCATCTTCGAGTCCATCGGCGACTTCATCGACATGCTCACCGAGCCGTTGGTGGGCCTTGCTTCCAACCTGGTTGAGCCGCTCAGCGACGTGTGGGCCGGCATCATCCTCGCGCTGGTTGGTATCGGGCTGATCCTGTTCTCCATCCAGTTCATTGGCAAGATCCTGAACGCGCTGCTGGTGGGTAAGGCGCAGGAGATCCTCTACAACACCCTGGGCAAGAATGCGTTCCTCGGCGTCCTCTCGGGTGCGGCCATCACCACGCTGGTGCAGTCCTCCTCCACCACCACCTCGCTCACGGTGCCGCTGGCAGCGTCCGGCAAGTTCAAGGTGCGCGACCTGTTCCCGTTCGTGGTCGGCGCCAACATCGGTACCACCGTCACCGGCCTGATCGCGGCCTTCTCCGCCTCCGGCGCCGAGGCCGAAGCCGCCATGGCCGGTGCGTTGGTGCACACCCTGTTCAACACGTTTGCAGCCATCCTGATCCTGAGTGTGCCGTTCCTGCGCAAGCTGCCTCCGGCCGGCTCCGATTGGCTGGCGGGCCTCGCAACGAAGAACAAGGTCTACGTCTTCATCTGGATCGGTGGCGTGTTCTTCCTGATCCCGATCTTGGCCGTGTTCATCTCGAACGCCGTGTCCTAACAACAACGCGATACAAGGAGCGCACCCATGACTGAGAACGAGAACATCCAGACCCCCGATCTGACGCCGATGGCCCATGACCTGATCCAGAACGAGGCCCCGGACAACGCCCTCGTGGCGCTACTCAACGAGCTGGAAGAAACCGCCGCTGAGCTGCGCACCGAGCTCGAGGCGCGCCACGGACATCGCCAGCAGGCGGCAGCTGAAGCTCACGAGGCGGGCGCCACCGGCGCCGCCACCGAGGTCGCCGCAGCCCCCAAGACGGCCGAGCGCCACGTGAAGAAGAACCCGAACGTGACCCCGGAGCAGGAAGCCGAGCTGAACGAGAACTTCGAGGAGTACTGGACCAACTCCCAGGGCTCCTGGAAGAACCTCTTCCGCCTGCTGCGTGAGTTCCGCACCGAAATGAAGGAGCACAAGCAGCATGGCTAAGTTCCCCCGCCGCGCCACCGCCGTGGCGCTGACCGCCACCACCCTTTTGGCCGCCGCCTGCTCGTCGGACAACACCCCGGGCGAGGACGCGATCCAGGTCACCGGCTCCTCCACGGTTGAGCCGATCACCCGCTACATGGCCAACCGCTACGACTTTGACGTCAACATCGAGGGCATTGGCTCCACCGACGGTTTTGAGAAATTCTGCGCCGGCGAGGCCGACATCAACGACGCCTCCGTGTCCATCCCGGGCGAAGGTGAGCCGGTGGACTACCAGAAGCAGTGCGCCGACAACAACGTGGAGTACGTCGAGCTGCCCATCGCACTCGACGCCATCACGATTGTGAAGAACACCAAGAACGACTGGGCGAAGGACCTTTCCATCGAGCAGCTGCACGACATCTGGTCGAAGGAGTCCTCCGTGACCAAGTGGTCGGACATTGACCCGTCGTGGCCGGACGAGGAGATCAAGCTCTACGGCCGCCCCGCCGGCTCCGGCACCTTGGGGGTGTTCGAGACGCTCGTGCTCGACGGCGACACCATCCGCGAGGATTACGAGTCCACCGACGACATCCAAGAGCTCTCCTCCTGGGTCGCGGACGACGTGAACGCGCTGTCGTTTATGGGCATCGGCAACTACCTCGCCACCGAGGACCCGACCCGCAGCCGCATCGACAACGTGCTGGTGGACGGCGTCGCCCCGTCTGCCGAGGAGGCGAAGAGCGGCAACTACCCGCTGGCCCGCCCGCTGTTCATCTACGTCAACGAGGCCTCCGCCAAGCGCGAGGACGTGGACAACTTCGTCACCACCTACCTGGACAAGGTGGAGGCGGTACTGCCGCGCGTGTACTTCTACCAGTTGCCTGAGGAGGAGTACGGGGCGTCGCAAAGCCGGTACGCAGACCGCGTCACCGGTATCGACGAGCGTTGGCACTAAGCCCCGAGGGGGTGCTTCGCATATACGATGTGAAGGGTGAGTACCCCTTACGGCAACTTCAGAATCGGTGACGCCGAGCGCATGGAGGCCATGGATGTCCTTGGCCGCGCGCTCGGCGAAGGCCGTCTGACCATGGCTGAGTTCGACGAGCGCTGCGCGTTCCTGGCAAAGGCGCAGACGCACGCGGACCTCGGACCGATCTTGTCGGATCTGCCGACTGGCCCTCCCCCGTCGGCGCAAGCGCAGCCTTCGCACGATGTCACGCTGTACTCCCAGGCCGAGATCATGCAGGCCCGCCGCGCCGGCAAGCGCACCCGCGCCGGCGTCTTCTGGCTCGGCACCATCGGCTCTATGGGCCTGACCGCAGTGGCCGGCGCCGCGGGGTTGGACGCCCTGGCGGGCCTGTCGCTACTGCTGATCCCCACCCTGTTCATCCTGCTGTACGTGATGAAGGTCGGCCCGGACTCCTGGTACATGCCGAGCCTGCGGCAGCTGGAGATGCAGCGCCGCCAGGAGTTGAAGGCCCGCCAGCTGGAGATCGAGGCCGCCAAGGCGCAGCAGCAAGCGCTGGTGCGGGCGCAGCGCCAGGACCAGTTCAACCAGATCACCACCGACGCGCTCGACGTCGCCCACCAAACCGTGAACCGCTTCAGGAGGAAGCCATGAATCACCGGCACTTCGACCAAGCCGACAAGCTGAAAAACGTCTTCTACGACATCCGCGGCCCGGTGAGCGCGACCGCCGAGAAGATGGAGCGCGACGGCCACACGATTCTGAAGCTCAACACCGGCAACCCGGCCATCTTCGGGTTCGAGGCACCGGACGTGATCATGCGCGACATGATCGCGAACCTGCCCACCTCGCAGGGCTACACCACCTCCAAGGGCATCATTTCCGCCCGCCGCGCCATTGTCACCCGCTACGAGATGATCGACGCATTCCCGCACTTCGACGTCGACGACGTCTACATCGGCAACGGCGTGAGCGAGCTGATCAGCATGGTCACGCAAGCACTGCTTAACGACGGCGACGAGATCCTCATCCCCGCCCCCGACTACCCCCTGTGGACTGCGGCATCGACGCTGGCCGGCGGCAAGGTCGTGCACTACCTGTGCGACGAGGAGGACAACTGGAACCCGTCGCTGGAGGATATCCGGGAGAAGATCACCCCGCGCACGAAGGCGATCGTGGTGATCAACCCGAACAACCCCACCGGCGCGGTCTACTCCCGTGACGTGCTCGAGGGCATTGCGAACATTGCGCGCGAACACGAGCTGATGGTGCTCGCAGACGAGATTTACGACCGCGTGCTGTACGACGGCGCGCAGCACATCTCCATGGCCGAAGTCGCCCCCGACCTAGTCACCGTCACCTTCAACGGCCTGTCCAAGGCATACCGCGTGTGCGGCTACCGCGCCGGCTGGATGATCATCACCGGCCCGCGCCGCCGCGCTACCGGTTTCATCGAGGGCTTGGACCTGCTCTCAGGCACGCGCCTGTGCGCGAACGTGCCAGGCCAGCACGCGATCCAGGTCGCGCTCGGCGGCCGCCAGTCAATCTACGAGCTTACCGCCGAAGGCGGCCGCCTGCACAAGCAGCGCGACGTCGCGGTGCGCAAGCTCCGCGAGATCCCGGGTGTTTCCGTGGTTGAGCCGAAGGGCGCGCTGTATTGCTTCCCCAAGATCGACGCCGAGATGTACAACATCCACGACGACGAGAAGTTCATGCTCGACCTGCTCAAGGCGGAGAAAATCCTCATGGTGCAGGGCACGGGCTTTAACTACCCGACCCCGGACCACTTCCGCGTCGTGTTCTTGCCGTGGGCGTCGCAGCTAGAAAACGCTATCGATAGGTTGGGCAACTTCCTCGCCGACTACCACCAGCACTAAGTTTCGCGGTTTCCGAAAATTGCCAAACTTTAGCCCAGAAGTTTGGTGGTAGGCTTTCTCGGCATGGCGTGGCACCACCGCATCCGTGGCGGCAGCGTCAGCAGGCCTGGCGCTCCCCTGACGTCCTTTCGCTTCTCGACGACTTCGCCGCCGCAGCTGGCCGTCGGCTTACTAGTGACTAGGGCGGGAGGGCGTCTCGGCCTGCGCCAAAGCCGACTTCACTGAGCTGGCCAAAAGCACCATCGAAAGAAGGAAGAGGATGACGTAGGTGCGACCGAACGCCACGATAAAGGCCACAGAGATGAACACCGCGAGGGTGGTGATGCCGATCGCAAACTTGGGGTTCTGCAGTTTCATGGTGGCCTCCTAGCAGAAGGTGGCGGCGCCGACCATACCGCCACCGAGCGCACCCCAGCCCCCACTGACCGCCCCGGCCACAAGCGCGGAGCCACCAGTGCCGACGGCACACTTACCCCAGTCGCTCCACCACCCGTAGGTGACGGCACCGTTAGCGCCAGTCTGGGTGACCTGCAGCTGATTGCCGTTCTTCACGGTGTAGTAGAAGCCGATCGTGTCGCGTTCCTTGTTCACCGCGGCCTCGGGCAGGGTCTCGACAACATTGCCGGTTGCGTCCTTGACCACCACGTCTTTACCCTGTTCGGCGAAAGTCGCACCGTGTTTGAGGGAAATGAGGAGGTCGCGGCCGTTATTCGCGGTGGAGAATACAGCGGTGTCGTTCTCCCGGGTTTCGACGGTGGAAGCGGCAGTACTAGCGGTGGCCACCATCGCCGGTGCCACGGCTGCAGCGGTCAGGGCCAGGGTGAAAGCGGGAGCGACAACCGCCTTGCGGAAGGAAATTGAGCGGTACATGGGTAAACCTTGCAACAGTCGAGGGACGCATCGTACGAGGAGGACTGTATGCGCACTGCTGCAGGATGAACATGGCTAGCGCTGGCTTTCGGACCTTCGTCCCCGAATCCGGCACTTTCGATCCCTCTCGACGGTGCGGGGCACCGGTTGGTTGCTGTGTGGGAAGGGGAGGGCGTCGATAAGCAAAATGCTCTGCTTACGGCCCCAACAAAGACACGGGCGCTACAACAATTCCGTCGGGGCGGGTGTACGCGGGACCGCCCCCGGTCACCACGAGCAGGATAGGATCCGCTTCCAGTTGGTCGGCGAAGCGGAGAAGCGTACTCGCCGCCGCATCGATCACCTGCGGGTAGTGGCCCAACTTGACCTCCACCAGAATCGGACGGCCATTGATAGGCACAACCGCGTCCACCTCGAGGTTTGTGTTCAACCGCGCGTGGTAGACCTGCTCGTCGCTGTAGGCGCGGAGTTCGTGGACAACGAAAGACTCGAACAGCTGGCCCGCGTATTCGTAGTCGTTGGCGATATCGCGCGGCTGCCGCTTCAGCGCAGCGACAGCCAACGCTGGGTCGACGAGGTGCCGCTTCGGAGATTTGCGGAGTGTCGCCTTCGACCGGAGATGGGCAGACCAGGCGGGTTGATCCACCGAAATGAAGATCCGCGAGAGCGCGTCTAGGTAATCGGACACCGTTTCTCGCGCGACCCCAGCATCCTTGGCAAGGGTTTGCACGTCGGCCTCAGTGCCCACGTTGCGCGCGATCGAGGCGAGGAGGCGCTCCACCTTCTCCGGGCTTCGCTGGGCACCGTCCGGAGTCCGGATATCTACGTGTGCAACTTGCTCGACGTATTCTCGGTTGGAGCGGAGCGCATCCGGTGTAGAAAGCCCGACGTTATCAGGCCAGCCACCGCGGCACATCCTTTCCACAAGCGCGTCCAAGCTCATCGCGCTGTCGATGTAGCTTGGCCGCTCCGCCTCCGCAAGAGCGCTGAGCGACACCTCTCCAGACGACTCGCCAGTCTCGAACATGGTGAGCGTAGACATGGTCACATGCGCAAACCGCCCGGCCCCGGAATGGCGTGTGAGCTCCTCGGTCGGAACCGTCGACCCCGTGAAGATGAACTGCCCTTTCGTTTGCCGCCGGTCAATCGCGTGACGAGCCAAATCCCAAAGCTGCGGTTGGAACTGCCATTCATCGATCAGCCGCGGGGTGTCGCCTTCGAGCAGGCTTGCTGGGTCACTTCCCATTAAAAATTGCACCCGGGGATCCGTGTCCACATTGAGCACGCTGCTTGATTGCTGCAGCGATGTCTCGGTCTTGCCACACCCTTTCGGGCCGCGGACGAGGACTCCACCCTTTCGCCTGAGCGCGTTTTCTAAGCGTTGATCCGCGATCCGCGGAATGTACATAAGCTGCTACTATACGCGCAACCCGTCAGATTGTAAGGCGAAGACTCGTCAGATTGGAACGCTGGGACTCGACAGATTGTAATGTTCTACAAGCTGCGGCCCAGCGCGCGCAGTTCCCAGCCGGCTTGTTGCCAGGAGGTGACGGGGAGGACGTTGCGGGCGTCGATAAGCAACTGCTTTTCGACCAGCCCTGCAGCCCACACCGGGTCCATCTCCTTGAACTCCTGCCACTCGGTGGCGAGGATGGTCAGCTCCGCGCCGCGCAGGGCGTCCTCGAGGGAGGCGGCGTAATCGAGGGTGGGGAACACCTTGCGGGCGTTGTCCATGCCCTGGGGGTCGTACACGCGCACCGCGGCGCCGGCGAGGGAAAGCTGGCCGGCGACGGCAAGCGCCGGCGAATCGCGCACGTCATCCGAGTTCGGCTTAAACGCGGCACCGAGCACGGTGATGCGTTTGCCGATCAGCGAACCGAGCATCTCGCGGGAGAGATCCACCACGCGCTGGCGGCGGCGCATGTTGATCGCGTCGACCTCGCGAAGGAACGTCAACGCCTGGTCGGCGCCGAGCTCGCCGGCGCGAGCCATGAACGCGCGGATGTCTTTCGGCAAGCAGCCGCCGCCGAAACCAAGGCCCGCGCCCAAGAACTTGCGGCCGATGCGGTCGTCGTAGCCGATCGCGTCCGCCAGCTGGGTCACGTCCGCGCCGACGATCTCGCAGACCTCGCTGACGGCGTTGATGAAGGAGATCTTCGTGGCCAAGAACGCGTTTGCAGAGACTTTCACCAGCTCCGCGGTCTGCAGGTCGGTGACGATAAACGGGGTGTTGTTAGCCAGTGGCGTGGCGTAGACCTCGCGGGCGATTTCCTCAGCTCGGCTCTCTCCGTGCGGGGCGCTCGCGCCCCGCACGCCGAGGACGATGCGGTCGGGTTCGATGGTGTCTTTCACCGCGTAGCCTTCGCGCAGGAATTCCGGGTTCCACGCGATCTCGACGGTGGCGTTGTTGCCGTGCTTAGCGATCAGCTCGTCGGCTTGCTGCTGCAGCTGAGCCGCGGTACCGACCGGGACGGTCGACTTGCCGAAGATGACGTGGTGGCCCTCAAGCTTCGGCACCAAGTCGGCGATCACGGCCTCGACGTAGCGGGTGTCGGCGGCGTACGAGCCGCGCTGCTGCGGGGTGCCCACCCCGATGAAGTGAACGTTGGCAAAGTCTGCTGCCTCGTCGTAGTCGGTGGTGAAGTCGAGGCGGCCGGCGGCCATGTTGCGCTCGAGCACCTCGGGCAGGCCCGGCTCATAAAACGGCACCTTCGACGCCTTCAGCTGGTTGATCTTGTTTTCATCAACATCAACACCAAGCACCTCGTGCCCCAGCTCCGCCATACACGCCGCGTGGGTCGCACCAAGGTAGCCAGTACCGATCACAGTCATACGCATTAGAAAGACCCCTTCTCAGGAAAATGGTGAAGCAGCGCGTTTACCCTGCACCTAGAGCACGTGTTGATCGCAGATTTCACGCCCTACAGAGACTCGTGCGGGCACATTGCGAGCAAACAGGGCGACCAGTTTGTCCTGCTCATCAATCGTTCACATCTTGCACGATCTTAATGGTCTTCAGCGCTCTACGCAGTGCTGATTTCCGACAAACGAGGAGACTTCAGCAGGCGGATGCTTCGTTTACTAGTTTCTAGGCATCTAGATACGTAGTTTCTTTCGCTTGAAAGTCTTGATGCGCTTCTTCCCAAGAAACGCCAAAGTAGTCCTCCCAAGAGTCCATACCGAATTGCACATCGCCACGAGCATCTTCAAGACTCACGATGTGCATTTCTTGCACCACATCCTCAGTTGCAAGCGCTTCTATCTGCTCCACTGCCGCATCATCTGTACGCGCTTCCACCGTATATGTGCCGCATTCAATGAAGACCTCGAAGTGCTTCCTGCTTGTTTTGAAGAGGACGATATCCGGGTTCTTTGCGTACATCATCATCGGGAAGCTCTTCTGCGGGTGCTCTAGAGCATTCGTAAGGGCCTCTTCGACGTATGCATTAGCAAGAAGCGCGTAGAGCGTTGATGCGGCAAGCGATAGAGCAGGGTCCAAGCCCTCATCAGCAAGTTCGCCATCTACTTCATCTGGGTCAAGGCTTAAGACTTCTACATAGCGCTCCAGCGCATCGGAGAGCTGCTCCGCCTTCTCCTCCGGCTTAAGTGAAGAGTCCTTGTTGATATCCGCGATCTCTGCTGCATAACGGAGGATTTTGGATTTCCTGGCCGTGAAGAAAAAGTTGAGCGCTGCGTCCACGTCGATACGGCGCGCAAGCTCCCAAATCTCATCTTTGTTGATCTGGTTGTTCGACTCGTTGGTGGGGAAAAACAGTTGTTTCGCCATTTTGATTCTCCTAGCGGCACGGCGGAGCAACAGCCCCTCGCCTACCAACCCGTACGCAAGGGGCAGGTTGCTTGTCGACGCCCTTACCTAGTTCACATTGCCCTTCTCAGCACTGCCCTGCCCACTTCCAGTAGCGTCACCGCCCGCAGCCGGGACATTGCCGTCGTTCCAGCGGGTGCCATCAACGTGGGTCTCAGCACCATCGACCGTGCGAACCTCGCCGTCGATGTCAGCAGTGTTCTCGCGGCCGTTGTCGTGTCCGTGACCGTGACCGTGTCCGCCGCAGCAGCTGGACTTGGGGGTCTCGTTCGCGCCGTGGCCCTTGCCGCATTGGCACTCGCCCTCAGCGCAGCCGCAAGCAGAACCCTCGGCCGGCGCGACAGTTGCGTCTACCGAGCCCTCAGCGGGAACGATCTTGATCTCTTCACGCACGTGGGCGTGATCGGGGTTGACCGGCTTGTCGGCGTGGTTGCCGCAGCCGCAGGAGTGGTGCTCGTTCGGAGTAGTCATGGTCTCAAGGTTACGCGCTTCGCCAACATGCGGGCGCGCGTTAACGGAAGTTTAGGTACGCCTTCGACGGCGTCGGGCCGCGCTGACCTTGGTACTTCGACCCCAGCGCAGAAGATCCGTACGGAGTCTCAGCCGCCGAGGTCATGGCGAACAGTGCGAGCTGGCCAACCTTCATCCCCGGCCACAGCGTGATCGGCAGATTTGCCACGTTCGATAGCTCCAGGGTGATGTGTCCGGTGAAACCCGGGTCGATGAAGCCTGCGGTTGAGTGCGTCAAAAGCCCCAGGCGGCCTAACGACGACTTACCCTCCAACCGCCCCGCCAGATCCGCCGGAAGCGTGAATTGCTCCAACGTCGCGGCCAACACAAACTCACCCGGGTGCAGCACAAAAGGCTCACCTTCGGGCACCTCAACAAGCGTGGTCAGCTCCGGCTGCTCCTGCTTTGGATCGATGTGCGTGTACTTCGAGTTGTTGAAGACGCGGAACAGGTTGTCCATGCGCACGTCGATCGAGCTGGGCTGGATCAGGTCGGCGTCGAACGGGTCGATACCGAGCCGGCCCGATTCAATGGCGTCGCGGATGTCATGGTCTGAAAGCAGCACGGCATATAAGTGTATCGGCCCGACCCCCAAGTTTTTTGGGCTCCCCCGTGCCAGTGCTAAAGTAACCCTCACCGCAAGATGCCGGCGTAGTTTAGTGGTAGAACATCAGCTTCCCAAGCTGAGAGTGCGAGTTCGATTCTCGTCGCCGGCTCAAATTTGACCAGGGTTTTACCCTGGTCCTTTTGTTTTGGCGACCCCTACCCACGAGACAATCGCCGCACCCGGACATTGGCAAAGTGTTGCTTGCAAAGTGTTGCTTGCAGATGGTCATTAGCCGAGAAAACGACGACTCGGCGGGGACCAGCTACTCGGTTAATGACCATCTGCCGGTCACCATTTAGGGGTTACCATTTGCAATTGCCCTGGTAGCGAACGTGGCGCGTTGCGGGGGCACCGACCGCACCGACCGCACCGACCGCACCGACCGGCCGTCAAACGCAAACCACCCTCACGCGATACACGGCCCGATCGGCGCCGTCGAATACATGAAGCACGCCCGGCGCTGCCGCCCATCCGCATCCTCCTCCCCCGCGCCGCGCAGTATGCGGAATTCTTGGTGGACTTCGGTGGCGTCGCGAAGCCGGTCGGGCGCGTGGTGGTAAACGGTGAGGATCCCAGCGGGCGTGGCCAGAGAAACTTTCTGGCCCTCCGCGCTGAGGAACTCAACGGGTTCCCACTCCTCGGCGGGACGGTGAGCCGCCTTCAAGGCTGGGATGTGATGCGGGCGGTGGCCGTCGAGAATCAGGGTGCATTCGGTGTGGTCGACGAACCGCTGCGGGGCCTCCAGAACAGGCAGATCAAGAACCTGACCGGCGGAGTTGCGCACGGCGTTCTTCTCGGCGGAAAACTCAAACGACATGCCGGCTTCGGCGACGAAGCCAA
Source organism: Corynebacterium sp. Marseille-Q4381 (assembly GCF_036881695.1). Taxonomy (NCBI): domain Bacteria; kingdom Bacillati; phylum Actinomycetota; class Actinomycetes; order Mycobacteriales; family Corynebacteriaceae; genus Corynebacterium; species Corynebacterium sp. Marseille-Q4381. The sequence continues at coordinate 28,962 of NZ_JBAJNR010000009.1, forward strand.
CGGCGCCGGCAGCCGAAGAGAACGTGCGCAGAACCGGGATGTCGCCGGCAACGAAAACGATGGTGGCGCTGCTTAAGGCGCGCAGCATGGCGGGGGTCCAATCGGACATGGGAAAACTCCAAAGAAATACTCGCTACTTCCGGCGCGCGGGTCGCTTACGCCGGCCGATCTTCCCCCGGGAGCACCGTGCGCGGTGGGCGCGGTTGCTAGTTGACGAGCCGGGGGTCTTTCAACCGTCAGGACTTCTGGATCGCTTACCCGACGATACTAGACAGCTTGGTCTATGGGCAACGTCGTCAAGCACAATGCTCCCTATGCGACTTCTTGTGGCGGCGCTGTGGGCCGAAGGTGCGCGGCGGGCGGCTGAGACCCGCCCCCCGCTTCCGTTCAACGACCCCGATTTCGTGCCCGCGCACCCGACGCCGGTGGTGTACCTGCACGGCATCACCGCGCGCGTGCGCAGCTTCCGGCAGAACGCGGAGCTTCTGAAAAGCCGCGGGTACTGGGTGTGGGGCCACGACTACGGCGACATGTTCGCGCCGGGTTTTCGCGGCGTGGGCGACCTCGACCTGATTGTCGACGACGTCGCGGAGAACGTCGAACGCGTGCTGAAAGCGACGGGTGCGAAGCAGGTGGACTTGGTGGCGCACTCCCAGGGCGGTTTGATGGCCAAGCTGTACATCGCCGACGGCGGCGCCGAGCGCGTGCGCCGCGTGGTGGCGATGGGCGCGAATTTCCACGGCACGGACCTCGCCGGGCGCGCCCGCTGGTTTGAGCCGGTGATTGCGAAGCACCCGCGCTTTTCGTCGTTCGTGGCCCCTGGCGGGGTGCAGCAGTTGGTCAGCTCGGAGTGGAACGCGGCGCACGTCGGGGTGCCGGACACCGATCCGCGCGTGGTCTACACCTCGCTGTACTCGCCGGCAGACCGCATTGTCACGCCCAACACCGCATCAAAACTGGTCGCGGTCGACGGCGCGGACGTAGCGAACATCGACGTGGCGCAGTGGTACGACGGCTACGCGCCGCGCCACCCGATGATGCCGCGCGACCCGTTGATGGCTGAGCTCACCGCTTGGGGTTTGGAGCGCGGCCCCGGCGAAACGCACCCGCCGGCGCTTGATTGGTTGGCGTAGCGTTGCCACCATGGCACGCAACGACGAACTGATCAGCTTCATCCTGCTCGGCGGCACGAGCGACCTGGCGATGCGTCTTCTGCTTCCCGGCCTCGGCGAGTACGCGCGCGCAAGCGGCCGCCGCTTCGAGGTCATCGGCTCCGGCCGCGACGAGGTGGATAGCTACCAGGCGATGGTTGACGAGGCCACTGGCGGCGGCATCCCGGCGCGCTACACCCCCGGCGACGCCACCGAGCAGGCGTATTTGGAGCAGTTGCTTAATTGCGCCCACGGCAACCACACCATCCTCTACTTCGCCCTCGCGCCAGCCGTGACCATGCGCGCCGTCGAGGCGCTGCGCGGCGTTGAGCTGCCTCCTCGATCCGCTTCGCCATGGAGAAGCCGTACGGCGTGAGTGCCGCGGACGCGGACGATTTGGACCGGGCGCTGCACGCGCTGGTTGGTGAGGACGCGATCTACCGCGTCGACCACTTCCTCTCCGAGCCGGGTGTGAACACGGCCGCCGCCCGCGTCGCCGCCGAGGGCGCGCCGGAGACGCTGTCGCTCGTCTTTGAGGAGTCGCTCGGCCTGGAGGGACGCGCCGAGTTCTACGACTCCACCGGCGCCGCCGAGGACATGGTGCAGTCGCACCTGATCCAGTCCGCGGCGCGCATCTTGGCCGGCGGGCCGAATCCCACCCGCGTGCGCGAGGTGCTTGACTCCTTCGAGCTGGCGCCGGGATCGGTCAAGCGCGGCCGCTACGCCGGCTACGCGGAGGAAGCAGGTGTGGACCCCTCGCGCGAAACCGAGACGCTTATCGAAGTCGAGCTTGAAGCACCGGAGACGCGCGTGACGCTGCGCACCGGCAAGGGTTTCCGCGAGGACGTCAAAGAGATCCAGGGCGTGCCGCTGGCCAACGGCCCGCTATCGCCCTACGGCAACGTTATCCGCGGCGTGGTCGAGCGCGACCACACCGCCTTTGTTCCCGAGGGTGCGGCGCAGGCTGCCTGGCGCCTGATGGACGACATCAAGGCCGCCATGGCGCAAGCCCCGCTCGAGGAGTACTAGGCGCTGGCCAGCAGTTAGCCGCACTTCACAATCGGCTGCGGGGTGTAGACCGTGGTCTGGGTTTCGCGGGAGAGCTCGTTGCCCGCGAGGTCGTAGATCACGCGGGTGTCCGAGGTGGTGAAGCCGGGCGCGCCGCCGGACGGGATACAGCTCTCACCGGTCACGCGCTGCTCCTGCGGCTGCGTGGTGGCCCACCGCCCGCCGTTGATCGATTCAACGTTGGTGGTCTTGACCCCCATCAGGCTGACGGTGAGCTGGCCGCCGCCTGCGGAGGTGGTGATCTTCACCGGGTACGGCGAGTCGTTTCTGAACTGCAGGTCGATCGCGCCCTCGAAGACCGTGGCCTCGCGGCCCGCCGGGTAGCGGGAGATGTAGTACGAGTGCGGCGTGTGCGCGATGTCCGTCATGCCCGCGAAGTAGGCGGCGTTGTAGAGCGTGGTCGCGAACTGGGAGATGCCGCCGCCGACGGCGGTGTCCGCGCGACCGTTCAAAATGATGCCGGATTCCACGTAGCCCTGCGCGGTGCCGCGGGGACCGGTGTAACCGTTGAGCGAGAACGTCTCGCCAGGGTTGACGATCGCGCCGTTGACCGTCTGCGCAACCAGCGCGATGTTCTGGCCGGAAGCCGCCGAGTAGCCGCTGGTGGTGAAGCTGCCCACCACCTCGTTGAAGGTGGCGTTGGCCGCCTGCTCGGAGGTGAACGCCGCGGGCACCGCCTCGTACGCCGCGTCCCACTCGCGCGGGGTGGTGCCCAGCAAGCGGTCGTCGAAGCTCTCCATCGTCTTCGCCCAGTCCACCTGGGAGCCGTCGACAGAGTCGGTGTAGCCGCCGCCGGCGAGTACGCGCGCGTTCTGCATCTCGGTCTCGGTGACTGCGAGCTGCTCGCCGAGGATCGCCTGCGCCGCTTCGTGGTTGATCTCGGGGGTGAGCGCGCCGTCGCGAACCGGGAACTGGACCACTTCGCCGAGGCGGTCCTGCGGGATCACAGCGTCAACCGGCGCGCCGTCGGGCTCGCCCGCGGCCGGGCGGCCGTGCACCGTCAGCGGCCCGCGCAGCGCGGCGCGCACCGGGCCGTCTTGGGCGGCGCGGATCGCGGCGTCGTCCACCGCGGGTTGCAGCACGTCCGGGTCAACCTCGATACCGCCGGGGCGCAGCCAGTTGTCCACCACCGCGGGGCGCAGCGAGTCTGCGGTCACGTTCTGCCCCGGCTTCGGCGCCGTCACCTCGGCTGCGCCGCCGTTGATGTGGATCGCGCCGTCGGCAGGCTCGCGGTGCAGTTCTTCCGAGGCTTTCTGCAACGCAGGTGCCAGCTTCGCCTCGTCGACCGCGGTCACTGCCGGCACCTCGTGCTCGGTGAACATGCCGCGAAGGCGGCTGACCGGGTTCGCCGACTCGATGCCTGCGGCGTCCACCGTCTGTTGCCAGTCCACGGTGAGGCCGGCTTTCGCTGGGAGGAACTCGGCTCGCTCGGAACCCGCCGCGATCTCGACCGGGTTGTTCTCCACCCCGCCCAGCTCGCGCTCCAGCGCTTGCTTCGCGTCCTCGGGGCTCATGCCGCCGATGGCCACCCCGCCGACCGTGGTGCCGCGGGGGACGTTGCCGCGGTTCATAGCCAGGTCGGCCAGGTACAGCGCCACCAGCACGGCGAGGATGCCGAAAAGGACACCGAGGGTGATCTTTTTGCCTCTCACGCGGTTAAGCGTACTGGTTGTTTACAGCCCCACGCTCATCAGCATCTGCTGGGTGCGAAGCGCCGCCTCATCAATGCGCTCCACCGGGATCTCGCCGGTGTTCACTGCCGCGACCACGTGGTCGATGATGTGCGGCAGGTCAGCGCCGGACGACCACAGGGCCTGGTCGGCGCCGGCCATGATGGCGTACTTCACCGCGTCGGGCGTCGGCGCGTAGTCCAAAATGCCGCGCATCCCGGAAAGGTCGTCGGTGACCACCACACCGTCGTATGGTACGCCGCCGGGGTAGTCGCCCTCGCGCAGCACCCGGTACGCCTCCGGGTTCAACGAGCTGGGAACACCGTCGTTTCCCAAACCCGGCACGATCATGTGGCCCATCATCACGCTCGCCGTTGGGAAGCGGTTCAGCAGCGGCCCGTACGGCGCCATGTCCAAACCGCGCACCTCGTCCACTGGCGGGGTCACCGCCAACTGGTGGTGGGTGTCGCCGGAGGCCCGGCCGTGGCCGGGGAAGTGCTTGAAGGTCGGCGTCACGCCGGCGTCCACCAACCCCTGGGAGAACAGGCCCGCCACGCGCACAACCTCCTCGGGCGAGGCGTTAAACGAGCGGTCGCCGACGATGTTTAAGTCGGTCACGTCCAAATCCAGAAGCGGCGCGTAGTCCACGTTGATGCCATGGTGTCGAAGGGAGACGCCGATGTCGTAGCCGGTGCCCTGGATCACCTCGTCGGGGTGGGCGGACAGCATCCGCGGCGGCATGAAATCGCCCAGCACGTGGGTGTGGCGCTGCACGCGGCCGCCCTCGAAGTCGATGGCGACGCTGAACGGCCGGGCGTACTCGGCGCGCAGCGCGTTGATGTTGCGCCCCTCCTCCACCAACAGCGCCGGGTCGGCCCAGCTGGGAATGATCAGTCCGCCCGCGCCCTGGTCGAGGGCAAACCGCGCCTGGTCGTAGTTGGACACGCCGACAACCATCAGAGATGCGACTTTGGCGCGCAAGTCTTCCGGGACGCGGCTGTGGGGGCTGACAGGGGCGCTGTCAAGCAACTCAAGCTCCGGTGCGGCGGGAGGGGCCACCACCGGCGCTTCTGATGTCTCGGCAGTCTCGGGCATGTGAGGGTCTTGAGGCTCGTCAGGCTCCCCAGACGCGCAGCCGGCCATGAGCAACGCGGCCGTCGCCACAGCCAGCACCCCGTTGCGCACCCCGGTCCTCCTCGCGAATTGCTGTTTTGAAACGCCATACACTCTACGCACTGCCGGCACCTGCCCACTGGTAGGCTCCAACCCATGTCAACGACAACCCAGCCAGAGCAGCGGCGCGCAGCGTCGTCCGTGCTGGCGAGCGCCGTCGTCGGTGCGGTGCTGGGCATTGTCGGCGTGCTGGGGGTGGGCGCGTTCAGCGGGCAATCCACCGTGCCCACCGGTGGCGCGGTCCCAGCGGATGAGGCCGTGCTCGGCGGGCCGGAGTACGGCTCGCGCGGGTAGCGGGCCCGTGCGTCAGCGGGAAGGTGCCGCGGCGCACCTCATCGGCTGGCTCGCACTCGCCCTGACCGCGTTTCTGCAGCCGCCCGGCCAGGTCGCGGCGGACACAAAGTTTGACCTGGTGGCCAACCCCGCGGGCTTTCTCGCGCGCGCCACGCACGTGTGGACCGACGAGTTCCCACTCGGCCAGATGCAGAACCAGGCCTACGGCTACCTCTTTCCACAGGGGCTGTTCTTCCTGCTCGCGGACGCCTTCCGCCTGCCCGACTGGGTCGCCCAGCGTCTCTGGTGGACACTCCTTCTCGGCTTGGCCTTTTCCGGAATGCTGGTGCTGGCTCGCCGCGCGGGCGTGCGAGGAACCGCCGGCCCCGTCATCGCCGCGGTGCTGTACGCGCTCAGCCCCCGCATCTTGACGACGCTCACGGCCATCTCCTCGGAGGCGTGGCCAGTCGCGCTGGTTCCGTGGACGCTTATCCCGCTGGTGGGCAAGCGCCCCAACCCGTGGGCCGCGGTTATCGCGGTGGCGTTGATGGGCGCGGTCAACGCCGCCGCCACCATCGCCGCGTGCCTGCCCGCGTTCATCTACCTGCTAGCCCGGCGCGCCTTCGCGGACGCGGGCAGGTTTCTCGCCGGCAGCGTCGCCGTGTCCGCGTGGTGGCTCGGCCCGCTTGTGATTCTCGGCCGCTACTCTCCGCCATTTACGGAGTTCATCGAGTCGGCCACCGTCACCACCGCGTGGCTCAACCCGGTGGAAATCCTGCGCGGTGCCACGTCGTGGTCGCCGTTCGTGGACACCGAACGCGTCGCCGGCCACCTGCTCGTCGCAGAACCCGCGTTCGTCATCGCCACCGCCCTCGTCGCGGCGCTCGGCCTTGCGGGGCTTACCCGCGCCCCGCGCGAGTTCGTCCTCATGTTCGCGGTGGGGTTTACGCTCCTCGGTGCGGCGCGCTGGGGCATTCCGCTTTTCGACGGCCCCTTATCCCCCTTCCGCAACCTCCACAAGTTCGACCCACTCGTCCGCCTCCCGATGTGCCTGGGGGTGGGCGTGGTGGCCAGCGCGGCCGCCGCTGGAGCCAAGCGGTGCTCGCCTCAGCTCGTCGGGGTGGTGCTGGTCAGCGCCTTAGCTACCGCCCCCGCGTGGTCGCTTCGCCTGCTGCCGCAGGGCACGTGGGAGGAGATCTCGCCCGACTGGGTTGCGGCGGGCGAGTACCTCGACGGGCACGCCGCCGGCACCCGCACCCTTGTCGTGCCGCCGGTGCAGTTCGCTCGCCAGGAGTGGGGTTGGACGCGCGACGAGCCGATCCAGGGCTTAACCACTTCCCGCTTCGCGTTCCGCGACGCGGTCCCGCTGGTTGCGCCGGAGGCCATCCGGGGCCTCGACGGGCAGACGGACGTGGTGGATGCTGAGGCGCTGCGCTCCATCGGCGTGGGCGCGGTAGTGGTACGCCGCGACCTCGCCGACCAGCAGCCCACGCCCCCGCTGGGCGTGCCGGATAAGAGCTTCGGCGACGTGGATGTGTTTCTCATCGATCCTGCCCGCGACATGATGGTCACCTCCGACACGCCGCTTCTCATCGACGGCGGCGGGGAGGTGCTGCCGCTGCTGTGGCGCGAGCTCGGCTACTTCCCGGCGCAGCTGGTGTCTGCGTCTGCCGGGGAGAGGGTGGATGTGGTGACAGACGCGCCGTCGTTAAGCAAGCGCAACTACGGCGCCCTGCGGGGCCAGTCCGCCCAGCTCGCGGACCTTTCGGAGGACGACACGGTGTCCAACCGGCAAGCGGACTACCCCTCCGCCGGCACGCGCGTCGGCGTGGCGGTCACCGGCGGCAGCGCTTCCGCCTCGTCCTCGGCCGCCGACGCAGGTGCCTTCGGCGGCCCCGACCCGGCCAAGTCGCTGACCTCCGCCTTCGACGGGCTGGACGACACCGCCTGGTGGCCCGCACCGGGCGACCGCGCGCCGTCCATCACGCTCGCGCCCGAGACCCCAACCGGCACCATCGCGATTACCGCCACCGACACCACCCGCGTCGTTGTTGAAGATGGCGGCTCCTCGCGCACCGTCACGCTCGTCGGCGGCGAACCGCGCACCGTCACCGTGCCGGAAGGGCCAATCACGGTCCGCCTCACCGAGCGCGTCGGCATCACCGGCATCGACGCCGGCATCCGCCGCATCGTCGACGTCCCCGGCGTAGGCGACGCCTACTTCTTCCAGCGCCACTTCCCCGCCACCGACCACATCACGCGCCGCTTCACCACCGCCGCCGACGCCGAGTGGGAACTGTCCGCCCCCGCCGACATCGACGGCCAGCCCCGCGAGGGCACGGTGTTCCTTCCCGCCGGCACCCACGAGCTGACCACGCGCGCAGATACGATCCTGCTCACCAACCGCCCGCTTGACCTGCCCGAATGGGCTCCCTTCGACCCCTCGCACGTCGCACCCGCAGGCACCGACCGCATCATCACCACCACCCGCGGCTACAACCCAGGCTTGCGCGCGCGGGTCGGCTCCACCGAGTTGGAGCCCACGCTTATCGACGCCGCCGCCCAATCATTCCGCCTCCCCTCCCACGTCCACGGCGAGTTCCACATGTGGCACACTGCCGAGCGCGCTTACCGCGCGGCCCTCTTCTTCGGCGGCGCGTTCTCCCTGCTCGCCACCGCCGCGTGCTTGTGGGTGCCGTGGCGCCGCTTCGAACCGCGCCGGCCTGAGGTCAGCCGGGGCTCTCCCGCCGCCGCGGCCGCCGCTGTTGCAGTGAACCCGCTCGCCGGCATCCCCGCCCTCGCCATCGCCTTTGCTGTGCGCCGCTACACGCTCATCCCCGCGTCGTGGCTTGCCGGCGGCGCGATGACCGCGGCCGGGTTGTGGCTGGCCCGCGCCCCGTGGCCCGCCGCCAATTACGCCGGCGACAGCTACCTCCTCGCCTTTGCCGGTTGCCTCGCCGTCGCCGCGCTGCTGCCGGCAGGTACCGGCAAACGGTAATAGCGGGTAACTCGCGGCTGCCCGAGATGCGACCTGGGCAAACGCCGAAACCGTCTGGAGTTACCCGCTATCACCGGCCCAGCGGCGGGTGATGACGCGGGCGGCGGGGACCTCGACGAGCTCGTAGGAGATGTAGGCGACGGCTGTGCTGACCACCGCGGTGAACAGCCATACCGGCACAAAATGGCCGCTGAACAGGGGCACACCGAGGACGGGGAAGGCGAAGTAAAGGACTGCGACGTGCCAGAGGAAGACGGAGTAGGACCAGCGGCCGAGCGCGACCACGGGCGGCCAGGACAACACGGTGCCGCGGGTGCGGGGGCCACGGGCATCGCGTCCAAGCGCGAACGGGACCAGCAGCAGCGCAGCGAAGGCGGTGCCCAAGATGACGCGCGCGTTGAACTCGGCGGGCGTCGGGTGGGTGAGGCCGGCGGGACCGATCTGGCCCGCGAACCAGGCCACGGCGAGCGCGGCGAGGGGAAACGGCCAGCGGGGACCGCGGTAGCTCACACCCTCGCGCTCGAGTTCGGCGCAGATGAGGCCGACGGCGAACCACGGGATGTAGGACGGGGGCCAGATTTGCAGGTTGACCGCTTCGTGGATGTCGGCGTCGAGGGAACCGATGAGGTGGGGGTAGGTGAGGGCGGCGGGCGTCAATAAGCACAATGCCCCCCAACGCCCCTTCTTCCCGAGCGACATGTAGACCGGAAGAACCAGGTAAAACGCGACTTCGACGCACAGCGACCACATTTGGGTGAGTCCGTCGATAAGCCCGTGCGGGACGTAGATTTGGATGAGCAGGAGGTTGGCCAGCGCCTGCGCGGGGGTCACCGCAGTCAGCGGGGGCAGGGCGAGGAGAACGACAACAACGCAGGTGAGGTACGCCGGGGCGAGGCGGGCGACGCGGCGGCGGAAGTAACCGCCGCGTCGCCACTCGCCGCGCGCCAGCAGGAACGCGGAGAGCGCGAAGAAGACGGCGACAAAGTAGTCGAGTCGCTCCGCCAAGCCGGAGGTGACGCCGGTTTGGAACGCAACGTGCGTGGTCAGGATGCCAAAGGCGGCGACGGCGCGCAGGCCGTCGAGCTCGGGCAGTACGTTATTGTTTCGGATGTGGCCATTGTAAAGACTCGGCTTGACCCAGTAGTGGTGTACGGTGCCGCGCTGGTTATCGCCGTGACGTGGCCATTTTTCGTCCCGGGCGAGGCGTTCGCGCTGCGCGACATGGTGGTGTTCGACCAGATGGCGCTGACCCGGGCGTCGCTGGGCTACGGGGATCTTCCCGCCCGCAACGTCCCGCAGGACGCGCTCTTGGGCATTCTGCCGCACCCGGTGCTCGCGTTGCGCGTCATCATGGTGGCCGCCGCCGTCGCCGCGGCAACGAGCGCGTACCGGCTGGGGCGCACGCGACTGGGCCAGGCAGCAGCGATGACCGTGATCCTGTGGAACCCGTTCGTGGTCGAAAGGCTGCTGCAGGGGCACTGGTCCGTGGTGGCCGCGGCGTGGCTGCTGCCGGCGGTTGCAATGGCTGCGCCTCCGGTAGCGACGCTTTCGCACTGGTTGGCGTCGCTCACCCCCACCGGCGCGGTCGCCGCGGCGCTGTTCGCGCGCGGGAAGCGGGGCGCGCTGGTCACCGCGATGACGTGCGCGCCGTGGGTAGTTGCTGGGGCGGTTGGCGCTGCGGGGGGTGCTGCCGAGTCAACGGGTAGCGCCGCCTCGGCGGCGGCGTTCGCGCCGCGGGCGGAGACCTTCGCCGGCACGCTGGGGGCGCTTATGGGCCTGGGAGGGATCTGGAACGCGGAGGCGGTGCCGGCGTCGCGGCATGCCGGGTTCGCCGTGTTCGGCGTGGTGCTGCTGCCGGTGCTGGCGGCCGGGTGGCGGGCGGTGCCGCGGCGCTGGCTGGCCGCCGCGGCGCTCGGTTTCGCCGTCCCGCTCGCGTCGTGGGCGGGACTTCTGACGCCGCTCATAGAGCACGTTCCGGGAGGGGGCTTGCTTCGCGACGCCCACAAGTTCCTCATCCTCACCCTCCCCGCGCTGACCGCAGCCGCCGGCGCGCTCAACGCAAAACTCGCGGGCGCGGCGCTTGCGCTCGCGATCCTGCAGGTCCCCGACGCGCCGCTTGCGCTCGCCCAGCTGTCACCCACCGCGGTCACGGTGCCGCCGGTGGACCATCGCGGGCGCGACGTCTTCATCCCCGGGCACGCGACGCTGGAGGTTGTCGGCGGCCGCCCGGTCGTCTCCCCCGCTCCGAAAGCGATGAACGTGGTTGAACAAGGGGCGCTCGTGGTCGACGGCGTTGTGGTGGACGAGCCCTCGCCGCGGTGGGTGGCGGCGCAGCGCGCGTACGAGGCAGGTGACCTGGGTGCGTTGCGGGAGCTCGGGGTGGGGCTGGTGCTTGCCGACGCCGCGCCCATCGACACCGGCGCCCCCGCCAGAGGGTGGCCTTGGCTGGGGGTTTGGGCCTTTTGTGTGTGGTGCGCGGTGCCGGTGGTGGGGTGCGTCGACAAGCAATGTGCTCGACGTCACACTTTCAAACTATAATCCATTGACCTGCTGTTTTATGAACATTAGTTGGCGGTAACCCATTAATGGCGCCCGCCAACGATAGGAACCCTTGCATTATTATCGCCAGCTCCCTAAGGTGAACTCCAGATGAACTAAAGGTTACGAAAGGAGGCCCCGATGCCACCAAGGCAGACAACAACTGAAACTTCGGCCCCAACCTTTGACACCGACACGAACACCGCTACGGAAGGACAAACGACAATGCGCACCTACACCGACATCAACAACATCGACTTCTCCATCATCCGCGAAAAGGCTCTGAACAACATCCGCGAGGACCTGATCAACGACTGGGCCGGCCGCTTCAACGCAGCCGACATCAACGCAGCGTTCAACGCTGTCGTCGAGGCGCACCGCGCCAACGCCGTGATCGAGGACTTCCTCCCGGTGCTGGTTGAAAACGAGATGAAGAACCGGCTGCTGGAAGGCGACCTTGCCGTCGCAGCCGCGTAAGCCGGAGCACGTTTCAGGCCGACCCCTTCACCGGGGCCGGCCTGTTTGCTATTGTCGGGGCGAACATTGTCGGTAGCGGGCAAGCCGCCGACGTCGCGTCAGCGAACACCAGCCCCCTCCGCCCGGGGTTCGAAAGGGCGGAATTGCATGGCGCCCCGTGGCCGTATCGGGGCTAAAGGCGGTTCGAGTCCGTCGTTCGCACACACTGCGGCCTGCACAACGCACACGTGCACCGCCTTCACCAAGGCCGCACCGCGCACAATTTACCACCACGGTGTTGGGGCGAGGCGAAGGTTTCGGGCTGCCCGCGAGGGTTGGGTACGGGGACATAAACGTTGGAGGTAGAACCATGCTGCTTGCAGAAGCTCTCGCGCGCCGCGCCGAGGCCGACGAACGCCTGCGCGCGCTCACGCAGCGCCTCACCCAGGGCGCGCTGATCCAAGAGGGCGACACCCCGGCCGAGGACCCGGCCGAGCTGCTCGCCGAAACCGCGCACCTTCTCACCGAGATCGAGACGCTGGTGCGGCGCATCAACCACACCAACTCGCAGACGCCGTTTGAGGGGGCCACGCTTACGGACGCCCTCGCCCGCCGCGACGCCACCCTCCGAGCGCGGCGACTCTACTCCCAGGTGGCGGACGCCGCAGCTGCCCGCCAAGACCGCTACTCGCGCTCCGAGGTGCGCTTCGTCCCCACCGTCGACGTAGCGCAGCTGCGCAAGATGGCGGACGACGCAGCGAAGGCCTACCGGGAGCTGGACACCAAGATCCAGCAGGCGAACTGGTCCACGCAGCTGCTCTAGCTCGGCTCCGGGCCCGCCGGCCACATGTTCACCAGCAAATGGTTACTACCAAAAGGTCATTAACCGCCGACGCCGATTTTCGGCTCGACCCAGTTACTCGGTTAATGACCATCTGCCGGCAACACTTTGCCAGTGACCATCTGCAGCACCCGCTCAAACCGCCGCCCGGTCTCCTCCCACGAGAAGCGGCTAGCCCACTCCCGCGCGGCGCCAGCGTAGTCCTCCCCCGCAACCTCGGACACCACCTGAGGAAACGACTCGCCCTCACGCACCAGCCGGCCAGTAACCCCGTCGAGGACGGATTCGGTGACGCCGCCGGCGTCGGCAAACGCGACCGTCGGCACGCCGTGCTGCGCCGCCTCGATCACCGCAATACCCCACCCTTCCTTCCGCGAGGGCAACAGGTGCACCGCCGCGCGGCTCAGTAGCGCGTGTTTATGCGCCTCCGACACATGCCCGTGGAAGACGACCTTGTCGGGTCCGAGCCCCTTCGCCGCGGCGTATTCGCGCAGGTTGTCCTCCCACCACCCGGAGCCGACAACGTCCAGCACCGCGCCGTCGATTGCGGCCGCCGCGTCGATCGCGAGCTCGATCCGCTTGTGCGGCACCAGCCGCGACAGCGTTACCAGGCGCGTCTGGCGACCGTCCGGCAGCGCCGGCACCCCCTCCGGCACGGGGTCCACACCGTTTTCCACGATGTCGACCGGCTCCCGCACGCCCAACGAGAGCAGGTCGCTTTTCGACGCCCCCGACACCGTCACATACCTCGACCCGCGGTAGACCCGCGGCGCAACCTGGGATTCAAGGAACCAACCGAGCCGGCCGATCACCGGGCCCGCCACCGGCCACTGCTCCTTGTGGCAGTGGTGTGTGAGCAGCACAACCGGCCGGCGGGTGAACAGCCGCGCGAAGAACGGGATCCCGTTTTGGGTGTCCACGACGACGTCGGGGCGGTTGCGCCAGATGGATAGCGGCGCGAGCACGTACACGCCGTACTTGCCGCCGGCGCGCTCGTAGCGCACGCCGTTCCGGGTCGAACGTCGCGGCGCGCCGGTGTGCTTTGCCGTCCGGTAGACCACCTCGTGACCGCGGGATGCGAGATACTCCCCGACGCGCTCGAGGTAGATCTCCGAGCCGCCGCCCTGCGGGTGGGTCGAATCGCGCCAGCACATCAGCAGTATCTTCATCGGTATGTACCGTACCCGCCGCATGAGCACGCTGAAGCGCTCAGTGCGCCTGCTGCGCCTGTTCCGCTACGAGCAGTTCCGGCCGCGCATCTTCTACACCGCGCTCGCGCGGGACACGTACGCGTTGGTCGACGCGCTCGCCCGCGATCTCACGGGCGAGGCGGTAACTGGCAAGGCGGTGCTGGACGTCGGCGGTGGGCCCGGGTACTTCGCCGAGGCGTTCGCGGACACGTTCTACGTCGGCCTCGAGCCGGATGTCTCCGAGATGTCGGCGGCCGGCATCACCGGCTACGGCGCGGTGCGCGGCGACGCGAAGGCGCTGCCCTTCGCTAACGGCGCCTTCGACGTGGTGTACTCCTCCAACGTCGCCGAGCACATCCCCAACTGGCAGGAGATGGTCGGCGAGATGCGGCGGGTGACCAAGCCCGGCGGGATCACCGTGGTCAGCTACACGGTGTGGCTCGGCCCTTTCGGCGGGCACGAGACGGGCCTGTGGCAGCACTACGTTGGCGGGGCGTTCGCCCGCAGGCGGTACGCGCGCGTTCACGGCCGCGAGCCGAAGAACAAATGGGGCGAGTCCCTCTTTGCCGTCTCTGCGAAAGAGGGACTCGCCCTAAACCCGGACGCCGCGTTTCCCCGCTACCACCCGCGGTGGGCCTGGTGGCTCACCCGGGTGCCGGTTGTCAGAGAGTTCGCGGTGTCCAACCTGGTGCTGGTCTGGCGCGGCTAGTTGCCCGCGTTCGACTCCAGCCACTCGCGTGTGGCCTTGTTCGCGGCCTTCACGCGGTTGCCCAGCTTCTCCAGCTCGTCGAAAAGCTCCTTCGGCACGCGGGAACCGAGCTCCTCGAAGTACTCGTAGGCGTCCTCGACGTCGTTCTTCCACAGGTCCGGGCCTGCGTAGAGCGCCTCCTGCACGTCCTCGAACGGGATGTCCAAGCCGGTCAGGTCGAGGTCCTCAGCACGCGCGGTGGAGCCGACCACCGTCTCGTTGGCGCCGACTTCGCCCTCAATACGCTGGACGATCCACTTCAGCACGCGCGAGTTGTCGCCGAAGCCCGGCCACAGGAAGCGGCCGTCGTCGCCGCGGCGGAACCAGTTGACCAGGAACACCTTTGGCATGCGGTCGCCGCCGCGCTCGCCCATGTCGATCCAGTGCTGCAAGTAGTCGCCCACGTTGTAGCCGATGAACGGCAGCATCGCCATCGGGTCGTGACGCAGGCTGCCCACGGTAGCTTCGACGGACGCAGCGGTCTGGCCGGACGAGAGCATCGCGCCGATCAGCGTGCCGTGGTTCCAGTCGTGCGCCTCGGTGACCAGCGGAACGGTGTCCGGGCGGCGACCGCCGAAGAGGATCGCGTCGATCTTGACGCCCTCCGGGTTGTTGAACTCCGGAGACGCCGACGGGCACTGCTCAATCGGCACGCAGTAGCGGGAGTTCGGGTGCGCGGCCTTGCGCTCGTCGTCCGGCGTCCAGTCGTTGCCGCGCCAGTCAATGAGGTGGCTAGGAGCGTCGCCGTCCATGCCCTCCCACCACACGTCGCCGTCATCAGTCAGCGCAACGTTGGTGAACAGCGTGTTACCCGGCTCCATGGAGCGCATCGCCATCGGGTTGGACGCGTAGTTGGTGCCAGGCGCCACGCCGAAGAAGCCATTCTCCGGGTTCACGGCGTAGAGGCCGTCCTCCTTCAGCTTCAGCCACGCGATGTCGTCGCCGACGACCTCTGCGGTCCAGCCTTCCAGTGTCGGGGTGATCATGGCGAGGTTGGTCTTGCCGCAAGCTGACGGGAACGCGCCCGTGACGTGGTAAACGCGGCCTTCCGGGCTGGTCAGCTTCAGAATGAGCATGTGCTCGGCCATCCAGCCCTCTTCCTTCGCCATCACCGAGGCGATGCGCAGGGCGTAGCACTTCTTGGCCAAGATGGCGTTGCCGCCGTAGCCGGAGCCGAAGGACCAGATCTCCTTGGTCTCCGGGAAGTGGGAGATGTACTTCGTGTCGTTGCACGGCCACGCCACATCCTCCTGGCCCTCGGCGAGCGGGTAGCCCACGGAGTGCAGGCAGGGCACGAAGTTGTCGCCCGTGATCTTCTCCAGCGCCGCGGTACCCATGCGCGTCATGATGCGCATGGACATCACCACGTACGCCGAGTCCGTCAGCTGCACGCCCAGCTTCGGGTCCGGGTCGGTGATCGGGCCCATGCAGAACGGCACGACGTACATGGTGCGCCCGCGCATGGATCCGTCGAAGTGCTCGCGCATCTCAGTCTTCAGCGCCTCCGGGCGCATCCAGTTGTTGGTCGGGCCGGCGTCGGCTTCCTTGACGGTGGAGATGAACGTGCGCGATTCCACGCGCGCCACGTCAGACGGGTGGGAGCGGGCGAGGAACGAGTTCGGGCGCTTCTCCTCGTTGAGCTTGATCAGCGTGCCCTTCTCAACCAGCTCCGCGGCCAAGCGGTCCCACTCCTCCTGGGAACCGTCGGCGAAGACCACGCGGTCCGGGTCAAAGAGTTCAAC
Organism: Corynebacterium sp. Marseille-Q4381; assembly: GCF_036881695.1. Classification (NCBI taxonomy): domain Bacteria; kingdom Bacillati; phylum Actinomycetota; class Actinomycetes; order Mycobacteriales; family Corynebacteriaceae; genus Corynebacterium; species Corynebacterium sp. Marseille-Q4381. The sequence goes on from NZ_JBAJNR010000009.1 coordinate 44,810, forward strand.
AGCGTCGTTGATCCAGGTAATCAGCGCTTCGTTGTCGGTGGGCTGCGGACCTTCCAGTCGCTGCACGGCGGTAGTCATAGTTACTCCTTGCCATTAGATACGTATCGCGTCCTCCAGCGTACGCAACGGGGGTGGCCGCGTCAGCGAGTTCGGAGCAGCTGTGACTAGGCAAACACGCTCCGGCGCGCCCCCAGCGGAAAATCCACCCCCACACGGGGCCAGCGCGCCGCCCAATGCCCACGGGCCGGCCCGGCGCCCATACCCGGTTTCCACCCCCGCGTTCTCCCGGCGCGGTTAGTTGCATCATCCCACGTCATGTGGACAATTAATGCGATGCATACTACTGATTCTTCTGATAACACCGGCGCCGCCGAGCGCGAAGGTGTCGGCGAGCTCCCCCACGGCCGCCCGATGCAGACCGAGTTCGACACCGGGCTTGATTACCCGCGCTTGGGTTCGGTCACGTTCCGCCGCGGCACGCTGACGGACAACCAGGAGGCGCTGTTCGAGAAGCACTGGCCGCGGTTGGGCATGATGCTTAACGACGCCCACGTGGACGTCGCCTCCTGGTTCGGCCGCTCGGGCCACCCCACCATCTTGGAGATCGGCTCCGGCACCGGCACATCGACAGCCGCAATGGCTCCGCTGGAGCAGGACACCAACATCATCGCCGTGGAGCTGTACAAACCCGGCCTGGCCAAGCTTTTGGGCTCGGTGGTGCGCGGCGACATCGACAACATCCGCATGATCCGCGGCGACGGCGTCGAAGTGCTCGCGCGCATGTTCGGCGAAGAGTCGCTCGACGGGGTGCGCATCTTTTTCCCCGATCCGTGGCCGAAGGCCCGCCACCACAAGCGCCGCATCATTCAGTCCGGCACCTTGAACCTCATCGCCACGCGTTTGAAGCCCGGCGGCGTGCTCCACGTCGCCACCGACCACGCCGACTACGCCGAGTGGATCGACGAGCTGGTCAACGTCGAGCCCGCGCTGGAGTACAAGGGGTGGCCGTGGACTGAGGCGCCGCTTCTGACCGACCGCCAAGTCATCACCAAGTTCGAGGGCAAGGGCCTGGACAAGGACCACGTCATCCGCGAGTACCTCTGGGTAAAGAAGTAAGGGGCGAGAAACCGCAATGGATCTGCACGAGATGACCCACCCGTACACACCGGGCGCCGCCCCGGGCCCGGCCAGCTACCTCTTGGTGTGGGACGCGCCGAACCTGGACATGGGCCTCGGCGCCATTCTTGGCGGCCGCCCCAGCAAGGACCACCGCCCCCGCTTCGACGCTGTCGGCCGCTGGCTGATCGGCCAAGCTACCGAGCTTTCCGCCGAGACGCACGAGCGCATAGAGCCCGAGGCGACGGTATTCACCAACGTCTCCGCCTCCTCCGCCGACGCCGTGCGGCCCTGGGTGGAGGCGCTGCGCAACGTCGGTTTCGCGGTGTTTGCCAAGCCGAAGACCGACGAGGACTCCGATGTGGATAAGGACATGCTCGCCCACATCGAGCGCCGCCAGGCCGAGGGCGTGCTGCGCGGCGTCGCCGTGGCGTCCGCGGACGGGCAGAACTTCCTCGAGCCGATCGAGGAGCTGGTCGCCCAGGGCATTCCGGTGACGGTGCTCGGTTTCCACGAGCACGCCTCCTGGGCGGTGAACTCCCCGCTGGTCACGTTTGTGGACCTCGAGGACATCCCCGGGGTGTTCCGCGAGCCGCTGCCGCGCGTCAGCCTCGACCACCTGCCCGAGGGCGGCGCGTGGCTTCAGCCGTTCCGTCCGCTCGCATCCTTGCTGGGCGACACGCACTAGGGAAAGGGAAACGAGACGTGTTTTACCGCTGGGGGCAGTTTGCTTATGAGCGCCGCCGTGTCATCCCAATCCTGATCATCCTGGTCATCATCGCGCTGCACGTGCTGTTCGGATCCAAACTGGGCGAGCGCCTCTCCCAGGAGGGCTGGGAAGACCCCCGCGCAGCCTCCACCACCGCCGCCGCGATCGAGCAGGAGACCTTCGGCCGCGATAACTCCGGCGACGTCATCATCATGGTCGAAGCGCCGGGCGGCGTGAACGACCCGGCCGTTTTCGAAGCCGCCGACGCGCAGATCAGGGCGCTGAAAACTGAGCACCCGGGCGAGGTGGCGAGCCTGCGCAGCTACTTCGCCAACCCCAACGACCAGCAGGTCAGCGCCGACGGTACGAAGGCGTTCGCCGCCCTCGGCTTGGCCGGCGACGGCGAGAAGACGCTGCAGGATTTCCGCGCCATTAAGCCCGCCCTCGAGGCCATTGAGCTGCCGAACGACGCCACCGTCTCCATCGCCGGGGCCACCGCCGTCGCCGACGCGCTGGACGCCGGCATGGCGAACGACATCGCCCGCGCCGAGCGCTTGGGGCTTGTCTTCGTCGCTGTCATCCTGCTCTTCGTCTTCGGCGGCGTGGTCGCCGCCGCGATGCCGCTGATCGTCGGCATCCTCTCCATCGTGGGCTCGCTGTCGCTGTTGTCCGTGCTCGCGCAGTACCAGCAGGTCAACATCTTCTCCCAGTCCGTCATCACGCTTCTGGGCCTTGGCCTAGCCATCGACTACGGCCTGTTCATGGTCTCTCGCTTCCGCGAAGAACTCGACCGAGGCGCGGACGTGCCGGAGGCGGTCGCCGCCACCACCGCCACCGCAGGCAAGACGGTGTTCTTCTCCGCGTTGATGGTGGGCGTGGCGCTCTCCGGCCTGCTCATGTTCCCCCAGGCCTTCCTGAAGTCGGTGGCCTACGGCGCGATAAGCGCAGTGCTGCTCGCCGCGGTTATCTCGGTGACGGTGCTGCCGTCGCTGTTCGGCATGCTGGGCCACCGCATCGACATGTGGTCGGTGCGCCGCACCTCGCGGCGCGGCCGCGAGCTCGAGGACACCATCTGGTACCGCATCCCCAGCTGGGCGATGAAAAACGCCAAGAAGGTCGCCATCGGTGTCAGCGCCCTGCTGCTTCTGATCACCGCGCCGATGGCGGGCATCACCTTCGGCGGCATCAACGAGACCTACCTGCCCCCCACCCAGGAAACTCGCCAGGCTCAAGACGACTTCAACGAGACATTCCCGGCGTTTCGCACCGACCCGATCAAGTTCGTGGTCACCGGCGCCAACGAGGAGCAGATCGGTCAGATCGTCTACGACACCTACCAGGTTGAAGGGCTCGCCCGCCCGCTCAAGCCCGTCCACCCCACCGCAGGCGACGTCACAGTGCTCTCCGCGCCGCTTGCGGACAGAACCGGCGGCCAAGCGGTCGTCGACCAGCTGCGCGCGCTCGACACTCCAAACGGCGTGACCACCTACGTTGGCGGCACCCCGGCCATGGAGGTCGAATCCATCGAAGCGCTGCTCGAGCGCCTGCCGTGGATGGCGCTCTACATGGTGCTCGCCACGTTCCTGCTCATGGCGCTGGTGTTCGGCTCGATCATCCTGCCGGCCAAGGCGGTGATCATGAACGTGCTCGGCATCGGCGCGACCCTGGGCTTCCTCACCCTGGTCTTCGTTCACGGCGCGGGTTCCGGGCTGCTCAACTTCACCCCGGGCCCGTTGATGAGTCCGGTGCTGGTGCTCATCATCGCCATCCTCTACGGCCTGTCCACGGACTACGAGGTGTTCCTGGTTTCGCGCATGGTGGAGGCGCGTCAAAAGGGCGCCAGCACCGACAGGGCGATTAAGGACGGCACCGCCCGCACCGGCGGCATCATCACCGCGGCGGCCGCCATCATGATCGTCGTCGCCGCAGCCTTTGCGATGAGCGACATCGTGATGATGAAGTACATCGCCTACGGCATGATCTTCTCGCTCGCGCTCGACGCAACCGTTATCCGCCTGCTGTTGGTGCCGGCCGTGATGCACCTGCTTCGTGAGGACAACTGGTGGGCACCGGCCTTTATCAAGCGCGCCGCAGCCGGTCTGGAAGGTGCGCAGCGAGCTCCCGAAATCGAGCGCCCGGCGGGCGAGGTGGCCATCGACGATGTGGTGGTTGACACCCAGCCGTACCGCAGCGGCGTGAGCGTGGACGACGACAAGAACCTCGTCCCCTTCGAGGATCTGGTCAGGCGCCTGGAGCAGCGTGACCGGTAGACGCGCGTGGGTGCGCTGGCTCGCGCCGGTCGTCCTCATCGCGCTCGCGCTGCTGGTCTTCCGCGACCAGCTGCCCTTTCTCGCCGAGGCCCGAGCCCAGATCGCGCACGCGCAGGTGGGGCCGCTGCTCGCTTCGGTGGTGACCGCGCTGCTTGCCATCGTCGCGATGAGCGGCGTCATGCAGATCCTCCTCAACGTCGAGCGGACAATCGCCAACCCCGCCAACACAAACGCGATCGTCTTGGCATCCAACGCGTGGTCCACCACGGTCCCAGGTGGGCCCGCCCTGTCGGCGTGGTTGACCTTCCGCGTGCACCGCTCGTGGGGTGCCTCAGTAGGTCTCTGCGGGTGGTTCTTCGTGGTCAGCGGCGCGCTGTCCACGGTGTGGATGGCGCTGATCGGCGTTGGCGCAGTGGTCATGCTGGGCGCGGAGCTGTCCATCTGGTCGCTCGGCGGCACCGTCGTTGCTGGAGCCGTCACGATGTGGGTGGTGTTCTGGGCGACGCGCAACCCGGAGGCGATCAAACGGTGGTTCCGCTTCCTTCCCACCGGTGCGCGCGCCCGCGTCGGCGACGTCATCGACCAGGTCGGCGCGCTGCACATTTCCGGACCCGCGTTTATCGGCGCCGCCGTGCTCAGTTTGTGCAACCAGCTGTTTGACGTCGCGACCATGACCTTCGCCGTCTGGGCGGCGACCGGCGCCGCCCCGGACAACCCCGTCGGTATTTTTCTGGCCTACATCATGACCAAGCTCGCGGGAGCCGCGCAGATTACGCCGGGTGGGGTGGGCACCGTGGAGCCGGTAGCAGTTGGCATGCTCGTCGCGTCTGGGATGCCACTTGCTAGCGCCACCGCGGCAACCGTCCTGTACCGCGCCGTGTCCTTCCTGTTCGTCAGCGCGATCGGCTGGGTGATCTACGCCGCGGTGTACGCGGGCCGCGGGTATTTAGTAGGAATTCGCCAAGCAGATGCTGAGAGAAAGGACTACGCTGCGGGGCATGAACGTACCACCGATGATTGGACGCAGCGTTGACTGGGAGCCGATTGCGTGTGTGGGCTGGGAGGGGCATCAGCGGGGCGTCGACAAGCTAAAAGCTTCTTTTCCTGAGACCGGAAGGGTCCGGCTGAAGAAGAACACCTCCAACCTGTTCCGCAAGCGCGAAAGCGGCGGCGCGGGGCTGGACGTCAGCGGGCTCGGCGGTGTGATTGCGGTGGATCCGGTGGCGAAAACGGCTGACGTGCAGGGCATGTGCACCTACGAGGATCTTGTCGACGCGACGTTGCCCTTCGGCCTTGCGCCCCTGGTGGTGCCGCAGCTGAAGACGATCACACTCGGCGGCGCCGTAAGCGGCATGGGGGTCGAATCGACGTCGTTCCGCAACGGGCTGCCGCACGAATCTGTTATCGAGATGGACGTGCTGGTTGGCACCGGCGAGATCGTCACCTGCTCGCGCAGCGAGAACGTGGAGCTCTTCCGCGCGTTCCCGAACTCGTACGGTTCGCTCGGCTACGCGGTGCGCCTGACCATCGAGCTGGAGGCCGTGCCCGAATTCATCGAGCTCAACCACGCGCGGTTTTCGGATTTGGGCGAGTACGAGGAAGCCTTGGCCCGCGCTGCCGCCAGCGGCGAGTGGGAGGGCCGCGAGATCTACGGGCTCGACGGCGTGGCGTTTGGCAAAGACGAGCAGTACCTGGCGCTGGCGTTTCGCGCTGAATCGGTGGCTGGGGTGTCCGACTACACGCGGCAGCAGATCTACTACCGCTCGATCCAGCACCCGCGCGGGATAAAGCACGACTACCTGACGATTCGGGACTACATCTGGCGCTGGGACACCGACTGGTTCTGGTGCTCGCGCGCACTCGGCGCGCAGCAGCCCACCGCGCGCAAGCTGTGGCCGCGCGAGCTGCGCCGCAGCTCCTTCTACTGGAAGCTGGTTGGGCTGGATAAAAAGTACGACCTGGAGTACCGCTTCTTGAAGAAGCCGAAGGGGCTGGCCCGCACCGAGCGCGTGGTCCAAGACATCGAGGTCACCGACGACCGGCTCGCAGAGTTCCTCGACTGGTTCTTCGACGCAAGTTCGATTCAGCCGGTGTGGCTGTGCCCCATCCGGCTCCGCAGCGGTGTCGAGGAGCTGGCCGGGGTGGGTATCGACGCGGCCGAGCCGTGGCCGCTCTACCCCTTGAAGCCAGGCACGACGTGGGTCAACGCGGGATTCTGGTCGGGAGTACCCGCCGACCACGTCTCGCCCGCGCAAGAACTCGGCGCGTTTAACAAGGTCATCGAGGCGAAGGTTTCCGAGCTCGGCGGGCACAAGTCCCTGTACTCGGAGGCGTTCTACTCGCGCGAGCAGTTCGCCGCGCTGTACGGCGGCGACCTACCTGAGCAGATGAAGCGCACCTACGACCCGGACGGCAGGTTCCCGGGCCTCTACGAAAAGGCGGTGGAGAATGCTTGATTTTGAACCGATGACGGTGGCCGACATCGTCGACACACTCTTTCCCTCCAACAACCCGTTTAGGTGGGTCGCCTTCGACGGCTCGGAAACCGGGCCCGAGGACGCGGAGCACACCGTTCGCGTGACCAGCCCAGAGGGGCTGTCCTACATTGTGACCGCACCCGGCGACGTGGGGCTTGCCCGCGCGTGGGTGACCGGGGGTCTTGCGGTCGAGGGCGAGCACCTGGCGTACCCGTACGGCGTCTTCGACAACCTGCGCACGCTCTACGACTCGTTTGAGCGGCCGGACGCGGGGGCGTCGATACGCATCATGCGCTCCCTGCGCTCGATGGGTGCGATCCAGATCCAGCCAATCCCCGAGGCGGAGCAGGCGAGCTGGCTCGAGCGGCGCGTGCGCCAAGGCCTGTCCATCCACTCCAAACAGCGCGACGCCGAAGTCATTTCGTCGCACTACGACGTGGGCAACGACTTCTACGAGCTGTTCCTCGGCGATTCAATGGCCTACACCTGCGCCTACTACCCCACCCCGGACGCGAGCCTCGACGAGGCGCAAGAGAACAAGTTCCGGCTCGTGTTTGAGAAACTGCGCTTAAAGCCCGGCGACAGGCACCTCGACGTGGGCTGCGGCTGGGGATCGATGGTGCGCTACGCCGCGCGCCAAGGCGTGCACTCGCTCGGCGTCACCCTGTCCAAGGAGCAGGCCGAGTGGGCGCAACAACAGATCGAGGAAGAAGGTCTCGAAGAGTTCGCCGAGGTACGCCACCTGGACTACCGCGACGTTTCCGAGACCGATTTCGATGCCATCTCCTCCATCGGTCTGCTCGAGCACATCGGCGTGGACAACTACGCCAGCTACTTCCAGTTCCTCTCGGACAAGCTGCGCCCGGGCGGTGTCATGGTCAACCACTGCATCACGTACCCGGACAACCACAAGACAGACAAAGGCGCGTTTATGAACCGCTACATCTTCCCCGATGGGGAGCTGACCGGTTCCGGCACGATTATCAGGAAGATGCAGGACAACGGGTTCGAGGTGTTCCACGAGGAGAACATCCGCCTCGACTACGCGCGCACGCTTCGCGACTGGTGCCTCAACCTCAAAGACAACTGGGACGAAGCGGTGGCGCTTGCCGGTGAGAACACCGCCAAGCTGTGGGGGATGTACATGGCCGGGTCGCAGTGGGGCTTCGAGCACGACGTGGTTGAGCTGCACCAGGTGCTGGGCATCAAACTGGATAGCGACGGCTCGCGCGCGGGGACACCGGAGCGCCGGTGGTGGAACGACTCGGTGTTCTAGCTGCGGGGTTGGTGGGCTAGTTGGGATGGGCTGCGGCGATTATGCGCGGCGGAATTATGCCCCACCAACCACACCCGCCACATGGTAACTACCAAAAGGTCATTAACCGCCGTCGGCCGAAACAGACGGGGCCCGGCTACTCGGTTAATGACCATCTGCAAGCAACACTCTGCAAGCAACACTCTGCCGGTGACCATTTACTGAGATCACGGGCGGCAGACTTATGCGCGGCGGAATTATGCCCCACCAACCACACCGGCCACATGGTAACTACCAAAAGGTCATTAACCGCCGTCGGCCGAAACAGACGGGGCTCGGCTACTCGGTTAATGACCATCTGCAAGCAACACTTTGCCGGTGACCATTTATTGGGCGGCGGGCCTAGAGTGGGTGGCATGAAGCGAACGATTTCGAAGCCGTCGGCGATCGCCGCGGACTACGTGGCCCTTGCTGTCTTCGCGCTGCTGGCGCGGGCGGCGCACCGCAGCGACGACATGCCGTTCACGTTCACCGGGTGGTTGTCTACCCTGTGGCCGTTCGCGCTGGGCGCGACGCTCGGCTGGTTGATCGTGCGCGAGAACAAGGGCGGCGCCATCTGGGCCGTCACAGTGATCACGGGCTTGGTGATCTGGGGGATCCGCAACCAGGCGGTGCCGCACTGGTCGTTCGTGATTGTCGCTACCGTTATGAGCGCCCTGCTCATGCTCGGTTGGCGCTTGGTCGCCCGGAAGGTTTAGAAGGATGAGCCCCAAGCGTAGAGCGGGTCGCCGGAAGCGAGGCCGTTAGCGAACCAAACGATGGCGTTGATCAGGTCGCCGAGAAGATCGAGAGTGCTGGAAAGCATGGGATACCTTTCGAGTTGGCTTCCCCGGAGGTGCCGGGGACGGATCGGTAGTTAAGAATAGCCTGGAAAAGCCGCAATCTACAGCGGGGAGATCGTGTGCTTCTTAGGCAGATCGAAATCTTGCTTGGTGCGGAGTTGGCGAAGCGCCCGCCTTAAAGCAAGGCGCGTCTCGGAGGGCTGAATCATGGAGTCGATGTAGCCGCGCTCGGCGGCAACGTACGGCGAGGTCATGTTCTCGTCGTAGAAATCCATGAACATCTTCTTCATCGCCTCGCGCTGGGCAGGGTCCTCGATGGCGTTGAGCTGCTTGCCCTGGAGGGTAACCGCGGCGGCGGCCGCGCCCATCACCGCGATCTGCGCGGTGGGCCAGGCGAGGTTTAAATCGCCGCTCAAGTTCTTCGAACCCATCACCGCGTAGGCGCCGCCGTAGGCCTTGCGCACGATCAGCGCGACCTTCGGCACCGTCGCCTCCACGCCGGCGAAGGCGAACTTCGCGCCGCGGTGGATGAGGCCCTGGCGCTCCTGGTCCACACCTGGCATGTAGCCCGGGGTGTCCACGACGTAGACGATCGGGATGTTGTACGCGTCGCAGGTGCGGATGAAGCGCGCGCCTTTGTCGGCGGCGTCGGCGTCGATGCAGCCCGCGAGGTACATGGGGTTGTTTGCCACGAAACCGACGGGTTGGCCGTCGATGCGGCCGAAGGCGCAGATGAGGTTTTCGGCGTATCCGGATTGGATTTCGACGAGGGCGTCGTCGTCGCCAAGCTGCACCAAAAGCTCCATCATGTCGTAGCCGGCGTTGGTGTCGTCCGGCAGGAACGTGTCGAGCGCGGTGTCGTCGAGCTCGTCGTCCTCCGGCGCCCACGCGGTGGGCAGCGGGTCGAAGGTGGAGGTAGGCAGGTGGTCGAGCAGGTCGCGCACGAAGTCGAAGGCCTCGTCCTCGCTGGCGACGACAGCGGAGATGTTGCCCGCCTGCTCCTGCACGCGCGCCCCGCCCAACTCGGCGGAGGTGATGTCTTCGCCGGTGACCTCGCGGATAACGTTCGGGCCGGTGACGTACATTTCGGACTGGCCGTCGACCGCCACGATGAAGTCGGTGGTCACCGGGGCGTAGACGGCGCCGCCGGCGGACTTGCCCAGCATGATGGAGATCTGCGGGCAGCGGCCGCTCAACGGCAGCTGGCGCCTGGCGATCTCGGAGTACATGGCCAGCGACGTCACCGCGTCCTGGATGCGGGCGCCGCCGGAATCCTGGATACCGATCACGGGGCAGCCGATCTTGATGGCGAACTCCATGACCTCGACCACCTTGCGGCCGAAGGTGACGCCGACGGACCCGCCGTAGACGGTCTTGTCGTGGGCGTAGATGGCCACGGGGCGGCCGTCGATGCGGCCGTAGCCGGTGATCACGCCGTCGGAGTACACCGCGTTCTCGTCGCCCGGAGTGCGGGCGAGTGCGCCGATCTCGACAAAAGAGTCCTCGTCGAGCAGCGCGGCGATGCGCTGGCGCGGGGTGGTCAAACCGGCGTCGTCGCGCTTCTTGCGCGAACGCTCGGAACCCGGGTCCTGCGCTTTCTCGAGGCGCTCGCGCAGATCCGCGAGCTTGTCAGCGGTAGTCATTTACACGCCCATCCATTCGTTCATGTGCTTGCCAACGATGCCCACCGCCGGTTCATCAACGACAGCGAGATGGTCGCCCGGCAGGTGCACGATGGTCAAATCATCCACGATCTTCGCCCAGCCGCCGTCCTCGTCGATGTGGGCGTAGTTCGGCTCCAGCGTGATCGCGCCGTCGTGCATCTTCTCGGAGCGGAAGAGCAGCACCGGCACGTCCACATCCGCCCAGCGGGTGAAGTCGAGGCGGTTGAGGATCTGGTTGTCCACAAACGATGCGCGCTGGTGCTCGAGCACACCGGCGGCGAGCCCGTGCTCCGAGGCGTCGGTCTCCGCGAGGAAGTCGCGCAGCATGTCCATCAGCGCCTCCTCCCCGGCGCTCTCCAGCAGCTCGTAGGGGACCTCGAAGTCCAGGCCGTAGGTGTCCTTCGCAAACGCGGCGTAGCGCTCCCAGCGCGCCCGGGTTTCCTCCGGGGTGTTCGGGATAGGTTCGGACGGCTGCGTGGTGTCCAAAAGCGCAATGAACTTGATCCGGTCGTTGCCGAGCTGGTGGGCCACCTCGTAGGCGAGCGCGCCACCGAAGGACCAGCCGGCGAGGATCACTTGCCGCTCCCCCGCGATCTGCTCGATGTCCTTCACGTACGCCGCCGCGCGCTCCTGAAGCGAGCCCTCGAGGCGCTCCACGCCGTAGACCGGCACCGATTCATCCAGGCGCCGGGCCAGCGGCGCGTAGACCGCCGAGGACCCGCCGGCCGGGTGGAACACGAACACGGGCTCGCGGGTGTCGGCGCCGTCGCGGAAGACGCGGATGTTGCCCTCTACCTCGGTCTCCAGCCCCTCGCGCACCATGTTCGCCAGCGGCTCCAGGGTGGCAGCACCCCGCACGTCGTCGGCGGTGATCTCGATGCCGGAACGGTTGGTCAGGTGCTCAGCAATCTGCTTGGCGACGCCCTCTGAAACCTCCGGCAGCTCACTCGTCACACCAGCCGGCGCTGCGCCGGAGTATTTCGCCCAGGCGCCGAAGACCATGCGCTCCGAGGCGTCGCGCGGGGCGACGCCGACGCCCTTCGCCCTTGTCACCTCGGCGGCCGGGTCGCGGGTCTCGGCGTTCTCGGCCATCTTAAGCGGGGCGTCGGTGTTGCCGGCGACGGCTTCCTCGACGATGGCGATGACGTCGGCGACGGAGGCGTCGCGAAGCGTCTGCACCTGCAGCGGCGGGATCTGGAAGTCGTTCTCAATGCGGTTCTTAATGCGCATGCCCATCAGCGAGTCGAGACCCAGATCGATCAGCGGCAGCTCGTCGGGGAGGTCTTCCGCCTCGAAGCCCATGGATTCGGAAACGATTGAGCGCAGGCGCTCGGCCACGGTTTCGGTTGCGGGATCCCAGCGGACGGTGTCCACGGTGTCGTCGATAAGCGAGGGCTCCACCTCAGCAACCCCTGCGATCTGCGGTGCTTCGGGGGCCGCGAGCGCCGAGGCGAAGCCTTCTGCAATGAGCGTGTCGCCGTCGAAGACGCGGACGCTGGCGCCGCCGAGGGAGCGGGTGACGATCGTGGTCACCTCGCCGTCGGCGGGCAGGTAGCCGTGCTCCTCGGTGGCGACGACCTGCGCCTCGGGGAGAACCTCCCCGGCGGCGGCCTCGATGAGCTGGTACGGGCTGTAGACGGCGTCCGCCGGGGTGGCGAAAGCGGTCTGGCCGTCCGGCAGCGAAACGCGGGCGCCGAGCACCGAGCTTGTCGACGCGTTCGGCCGCGCGCTCGTCCACAAGTGGTTGCGCTGGAACGTCACACCCGGCGCGGCCACCCGCGGTTCGGCGCCGTAGAAACCGGTGAAGTCGACCTTCACGCCTGCGACGTAGAGCTTCGTCGCGAGGTCGAGCAACGTCTCCGCCTCGTCGAGCTTGCGTTTGGTGGTGAACAACAGCTGCGCGTCCGGCCTGCCGGAGGCGAACGCCGTGTTCATCATGCCCATCAGCGCGACCGGGTTCGGGGTGACCTCCACAAGCGTGGTGTGGCCGGCGTTGAACGCGGCGCGGGTGGCGTCCTCGAAGTAGACCGGCTGGCGGGTCATGCGCAGGAAGTACTGGTCGTCGTGCACCACCGCGCCCGCGGGGTAGACCTCGCCGCGGTCGACGGAGGTAAACAGCGGGATCTTCAGCGGCGAGGGCGCAATGCCGGCGATCTCGGCCGCGAGGTCCGCCATGATCGGATCCAGCATGGAGGTGTGGCCGGCGCCGCGAACGTTGAGCTTGCGGGCGAACTTCTCCTGTCCCTCCAGCTCGGCGACGATGTAGTCGACAGCCTTACCCGGCCCGCCGACAGTGGTCATGCCGGGCCCGGCGTACACGGCCGGCTCAACACCTTCCGCCTCCGGGTGGGCGGCGACGAACTCGGCCAAGTCCTCGGCGCCGAGCTCGACCACGGCCATCGCCCCCTCGCCGTCAGTACCGGCGATCATTGCTTCGCCCTCGCCCATCAGGCGCGCGCGATGGCAGGCGATGAGCATCGCGTCGCGATCTGTGATGCCACCAGCTGCGTAGGCGGCGGCGATCTCGCCCATGGACATACCCATGGTGGCGGCGGGGACCATGCCCATCGACGCCATCAGGTCGGTCTGCGCAATCTGGATCGCGGTGATGGTGACCTGCCCGGTCTGGGTGTCGTAAGTCTGCTCGTCGTCCAGGATGATGTCCACCATGGACCAGCCGCCCTCGAAGGCGACCATCTCGTCCAGCTCGCGCATGCGGGCGGCGAAGAACTCGCTGGTTTCCATCAGCCGCTTCGCCATCTTGCGGTGCTGCGAGCCGAAACCGGAGTAGACGAAAACCGGCCCCATCGGGTTCGGCGCGTCGGCCGCAACAATGCCGGGGCCGATCTTGCCGTCGGCGACGGCGCGCAGGCGCGAGACCGCCTCCTCGGTCGTCGCGGCCTGCACCACCGCGGCGGAACGGCCGTGGTTGCGCTTCGCCAGGGAGCGCGCCACCGGGATCAGATCCGCGTCGGGGCGGTTTTCAAGGAAGTCAGCCAGGGTTGCGGCTTCAGCTTTTCTTCTCGACGGCAGCAACCCCGACACCGGCAGCGCCGCCACATCAAGCGCCGCAAACCCGGTCTGCGCAGCCTCGGAAGCCGCGTCGTACTCGCCGGCGTCGAAATCAGTCAGCACAACGTGCGCGTTCGTGCCGCCGAAGCCGAAGCCGGATACACCGGCGACGCGGCGGCCGGAGTAGCGCGGCCACTCGCGCGGGTCGGCGACAACCTCAATGTGCTCCGCGTCGAAGTCCACGAAGTGGTTGGGGGCGGAGAAGTTCGCGCTCGCGGGGATCGTGTCGTGCTTCAGCGCCTCGAGCACCTTGATCAGCGCGACGGCGCCGGCAGCCGACTCGGAATGGCCGATGTTGGACTTCGCCGAGCCTAAAAGCAGCGGGTTCGCGTTCGTGCGGTCGCGGCCGAGCACCGTGCCCAGCGCGGTGGCCTCGATCGGGTCACCCAAGATGGTGCCGGTGCCGTGGGCTTCGACCAGGTCGACCTCGGCCGGGTCGATGCCCGCATCCGCGTAGGCGCGCTCGAGCACGTCAACCTGCGCCTGCGGGTTGGGGGCGGTCAGACCGTTGGAGTGGCCGTCGGAGTTGGTGGCGGATCCCTTGATCACGGCGAGGATCTCGTCGCCGTCAGCGATCGCGTCGCCCACGCGCTTCAGCACAAGCATGCCGGCAGCCTCGGAGCGGACGATGCCGTCGGCGTCGTCGGAAAAGGCGCGGATCGCGCCCGTGGGCGAGATCACGCCCAGCTCGGAGAACATAAGCGACGCGAACGGGTTGGCCAGCACGTTCACGCCGCCGGCGAGCGCGATGTCGCACTCGCGGTCGCGCAGCGCGCGCACCGCGTGGTGCACCGACACCAGCGACGACGAGCACGCGGTGTCCACGTTCATGGACGGCCCGCGGAAGTCGAAGGTGTAGGAGATGCGGTTCGGAATGATCGAGCTCGACGAACCGGTCAGGGCGTACGGGTGCGCCTGCGCCGGGTCGGCGCCCATGAGCATGCCGTAGTCGTTCGAGCTGGAGCCGACGAAGACACCGACCGCCTCGCCGCGCAAGCTGTCGGCCGGAATGTGGGCGTTCTCCAGCGCCTCCCACGCCACCTCGAGCATGATGCGCTGCTGCGGGTCCATGTGCTGCGCTTCCAGCGGGGACAGGCCGAAGAACTCGTTGTCGAAGCTGGCGATGTCGTCCAAGTAGCCGCCGTCGGTGGATTCCTCGGCGATCTTGGTCTTCAGGTACGGGTCGCCCAGGTACTCGGACCAGCGTCCGGGGGGCAGGGGTGAGGTGGTCACGCGGCCGTCGATAAGCAGTGCCCAAAACTCGTCGGTGTTGCGGGCCCCCGGGAACTTGCCTGCGGAACCCACGACGGCGATGTCGCGCTCGGCGGGCGAGCTTGCAGCGACGACGCGCTCGCGGCGCACCCGAGTCTCGGCCGCGGTCAGCGCGTGCGCCAGCGCGGCGATCGTGGGGTGCTGGTACGCGATGGTCGGGTCCACCTTGCGGCCCAGCAGGCGCTCGAGCTCGCCCGAGAGCACCACCGCGTCGCGGGACGAAAGACCGTACGATTCGAGCGACGCGGCCGGGTTGACCGCCTCCGCCCCCGTGTGGGAGGCCACCCATTGCTCGAGCCAGCTGATCAGTTCGTTTTCTGTCATAACAAAAGACCTTATCGCCCGCAGGCTTCTATTCGTTATCCCTTTCGCGCGGGGTGCGCGCGTTTAAGCGCCGCGGTTGCGGTAGTTGTTGGCGTTCACGCGGCGGGCAATTTTGCCTGACGACGTCCGCGCGATCCCGTTCGGCTCGTAGAACTCAATGACCTCCGGGGAGATGCCGTGGTTGTTGGTCACCGCCGCGCGGATGGCGTCCTCGGCGGCCTTGTCGTCGGCCGGGTCCTTCTCTTCTGCCCGCTCAACGAGGATGATGAGCTGCTCCACGTCCTCGCCCGGCACCGCGAACGCCGCCACCGAGTCGCGGCGCACGTGGTCGGAGGCCTCCATGACGGTGGCCTCGATGTCCTGCGGGTAGTGGTTGCGGCCCGCGACCACCACAAGGTCTTTCACGCGGCCGGTGATGTAGAGGTGGCCGCCGACCAGCGTTCCGAGGTCGCCCGTGTTCAACCAGCCGTCGGCCGGCAGGTTCTCCTGGCGGGTGGCGCCGATGGTGTTGCGGAAGGTGGCGTTGGTCTCCTCCTCGCGGCCGAGGTAACCGGCGGCCTGGTTCGGGCCGCGCAGCCAGATCTCGCCGATCACGCCCTCCTCGACCTCGTCCTTGGTCTCCGTGTCCACGATGGCAAAGTGCATCCACGGCACCGGCTGGCCGTTGGAGGCGAACGAAACGCCATCCTCGGCCTCCACCGCGCGGCCCTGTGCGAGCGCTTCGCGGTCGAAAGTGGCGAACTTCGGCCGCTGATCGGTCTGCGGGGTGGACACGATGAGCGTCGCCTCCGCCAGGCCGTAGGAGGGCCGCACCGCGCGGCGGTCGAGCTGCATCGGCTCGAACGCTTCCAAGAAGCTCGACACGCTGGATTCGGTGACCGGCTCGGAGCCGACGATCAGCGCGCTTACGTGCGAGAAGTCGTAGTCGCCGGCGGCGTAGCGCGCCGCCAGCTCGAGCGAGAAGTTCGGCGCCACGGTAAAGATGTGCATGTCGTCCGGGTCCTCGCCGCGGCGCGAGAGGCGCTCCAGCCAGCGCGTGGGCTGCTGCACGAAGTCGCGCGGGGCGAAGACCTCGAACTCGTTGCCCAGGATGACAGCCAAGATCGCCAGCACCATGCCCATGTCGTGGTGCAGCGGCAGCCAGGAGACGATGCGCAGCGGCTGCTCCGCGCCCACGCCCTTGTACATCTGCAGCACGTTGGCCACGATCGAGCGGTTGGTCAGCTCAACGCCGGCCGGGTTGCGGGTGGAACCGGAGGTGTACTGCAAAAACGCTATCTGGTCGGCGGTGTCGGCGGTCGGCGGGAGCGGCTCCCACGCGCCCGCGAGCGAATCCGGCAGCGAGTCCACCGCGAGGATGCGGGGGCGCTCGGTGGCCGGCAGCTCAGCAAAGTACGCCCGCACCGCCGGCGCGCCCTGGCGGTTAGTGAGCACGATCTTCGCGCCCGCGTCTTCCAGCACGGCGCGCAGGTGGTGCTCGTGGCCCGGCTCGTTCGGGTCGTAGAGCGGGATCGGCACTTGGCCCGCGTAGAGCGCGCCCATGAACGCGTAGATGTACTCGGGCGAATTACCGGCCAAGATGGCCACGCGGTCGCCCGGGTTGCCCACCTGCATCAGGCGCGCCGCGACAGCCTTCATGCGGGTGTTAACGTCGCGGCGCGAAAGCGGGACGTTGACGCCGTCGGTGTCGGACGAGTAGTCCCAGAAACGGATGTTCACGTCCTCGGCCAAGCCCTGGGCTTCAGCGCCGGTAAACATCAGCTCCGCCAGCGCCGGGATGGTGAACCCTTCCGGAAGCGCGATGTTGCCGTCCTCATCCAAGAAGCGCTGGATGATCATCTTCAGATCCATAGGGGGCTTCCTTTCGCTTAACTGGTGCTTTCTACTGGTGCTGCAGAACAGCGTCGATGGTTGTCGCCGCCCAATCTAGCGTCCAATTCGTCGCGGTAGTGCCGGGAATCACGTCGGGGTTGGAGGCGTAGAGGGCGTGGTTTCCGTTTGCTAACAAAAGATCGGCCGCGCGGTCGATGGCGTTACCCACCGCGTACGGGGCGTCGCACACCGAGTCGTTCGGCGCGCAGATTTCAAAAGCGCGGTCAGCCACCTCGCCGAACTTTCCGGGTCGCGCGCCGGTCATGGTCGCGCCTGGGGTTGCCAGGTCCACCACGCGCTGCAGCGGCTGCATGGTGATCTCGGCGCCTTGGCCTGTGACCTCCACGCCCGGGTTCACGCCCACGCCGTTCTCGCGGCGTCCGTCCGCAATCATCACCGCACCGAGCAGGCGCTCCGGCTCGATCGCGCCTGCGCGCGTGCCGATCGCGTCCGCCGCGTCGCCCACGATCACCGCGCCCTGGGAGAAGCCGGCGATGATGAACTGCGTGGAGCGGCAGTGCTCGGCGACAAACTTCAGCTCGCCGTTGAGCTTTGCCAGGCCCTCGGCGCGAGATTCGTCGTACGGCATCTCCTCGCGCCCGCGCTGGGTCTGGATGTTGCGGAACTGCGCGGTGTACGGGACGGTGAACACGCGGACATCGTCAATGCTGTAGCGCTCCTGCAGCGGGCGCGTGACTGAGAGCATGAGGCTCGCCGGGTTGGCCTGCGGGTTGAACGGGTCGTCGTCGGGCGCCGATTCCCACGTGCCCGGCACTGAGACGACCTCGACGGCGGGGCACCACTCCGGCTCGGCGGGGCGCTCAGGCGTCTGCTCGCTGGTAGCGGGCGCGGTGGCCTCCTCCCCGAGCGGCGGCAGCGGATCCCCGTCCGAGCCCGCGCGCCACTGGTAGATGCCCAGCCCAATCAACGCCAGGATGACGATGACGGCGGCGACGATGAAGACGTTGCGCGATCGGCGCATGCAGGTGCTCCTTCCCGTGCGCGGCTTAGGAGCACAGGTTGTCGCGGGCGGCGGCGGTGATCAGCTCGCCGAGCGCCTCCGGCGTCATGTCGGTGCGCCGCTGCTCCACAAGCTGACCCGCCACCGCGTCGCGGGTGATCATGTCATTCGCGCACACATTAAGGCCCGTTGCTGTGAGTTGATCCTCAACACCCTCGATGTTGAGTCCATTGTTGCTGAGCTGATCCAGAAACGCGCGCTCCTGCGGGCTAAAGTCGCTGGTGACGGCCGGAACTTCCTCGACGTCTCGCGCCGGCTGGTCCTCCGGCCCGCCTGCCCGTGCGGGTGCTTGGGCGGAGGAGCTTTTGCTTGTCGACGTCTCTGTCACCGTCGCCGTACCCCCACTCGAGGTGGTCGGCGCAGTCGTCGCAGGGGTCGTCGCGTCGGAGGCGTCGACGGTGGCGGAGCCGCCGCCGCACGCCGCGAGCGTCAGGGCCGTGCCGACGACAGCTGCGGCGGGGAGGATGCGGGCTCTACTCATCGCTTCCTCTCAATCACCACGCCGTTAATCTGGTCCAGCCGGCCCTTCTGGAAGTCGATGGTCAAGCCGCCGGCCGGGATCTGCTTCATGTCCGAAGTCGGCCAGCCCAGCGAGCCCTGCTCGTAGCCGCGCTTGCCCCACTCGTTGAAGATGTCGCCGTAGTAGATCACGTGGGCGCCGGTTGCCGGCGACCAGTAGATGTTGCCCTTCTCGAACTCCTGGAAGAAGCCGCCGCGGATGGCGATCTCGTTGCCCTTCGGGAAGCCCAGATTACTGGTCGCACCGCCCATCTGGCCGTACTTCTCGCCGATGGCGCCGTAGACCATGAAGTTCTTGCCGTCCGGGTTGCGCGTGAGGTAGCCGCCCTGGAACTTCTGCACGTAACCCTCGCCGACCTTGGTGGCCTCGGCCGCCGGGTACTTCAGCGTTCCGGTTTCGTAACCCTTAGCGCCCCACGCCTTGAACATGTCGCCCGGGATCGCGTACGCGCCGGTGTTCGGTGTCCAGTAGATGGAGCCGTTCTGGAAGTGCACGAAGCGGCCGACCCCGTCCGGCGTCTTCGTCTCGCCGGTGGTTGGGAAACCGAGCCAGCCGGCCGGGCCCTGCAGCGCGTTGTACTTCGCCAGGATGGCGCCGTAGATCGCGTGCGCCCCGGTCTCCGGCGACCAGTAGGCGGTGCCGCCGCGAAAGTCCTGCGCGCGGCCCTTGCCGTTCTCACCGGCCGCGTACTCCTCGTTGACGCACTCGCCGATGATGCCGGACTTGGTGGCCTCGGCGATCGCGCCGATCGGTGCGCACTTCGCGCCCCGGTCGCCCTCCGGCACGTTCAGCGCGTTGGCGATGTACGGCCACGCCTGCGCCATCTCGAACTGCCAGTATTCCCAGGAGTGCACGCCGGACGGGCGGAAGCGCACGATCGGCTTCACGTTGGTGCGGGATGCGTAGTCCACGAACGTTTGGGTAGACAGGCGCGAAATCACTTCCAGGCCCTTGCCGGCCGGGTTCGCGGCGCCGCGGGCGACGGAGTCCGGGCTGCCGAAGTCGTCGCGGCCGGAGCCCGCAGAGACGTACACCGTCATGCCTTCGAGGTTCTCAATACCCAGCTTCGGGTCGTGGTCAACCCACGCCTGGGAGCCGGCCGGGCCCCACATGGCTTCAGAGTTGTACCCGCCAGCGTCGAGCTGCGCCGCCTTGATCGCGGTCGGCATGCCGGACGTGGTGGTGTCTAGGTAGCCGGAGAAGGAGCCGACGAAGTTGAACAGATGCGGGTTGCGCTCAGCCAGGTTGACCGCGGCGGTGCCGCCCATGGAAATACCCGTGACGGCGCGCTTGCCGTTGGAGCGGAAGTTGTTGTTCAAAACCGGCACGAGCTCCTTGGTCAAAAACGTCTCCCACTTGTAGTTCTTGCCGTTGTTGGGCTGCTGCCAGTCGGCGTAGAAGGAGGATTCGCCGCCGACCGGGAGGATCACGTTGACGTTCTTGTCGGCGTAGAACTGCTCGATGTTGGTCTCGATGGTCCAGCCGTTCTCGTCGTCGCGGGCGCGCAGGCCGTCGAGCGCCCACACCTCAGGGAACTTCGCACCCGGGTTGGAGTGCCAGTCGCGCGCGAGCAGGATCTGGACCTGGATGAGCTGCTCCGGCATGGCCTGGGATTTAATAAACACCGCGACGCGGCGCTGGGTGAGCCACTCGATACGGTCGACGGAAACACCCTCCGGCAGGTTCGGGATCTGCGGGTGGCGGTCCACCTCGATCGGTGTGCGCGGCAGCGGGTCGGAGGGTCGGATCGCGTCGGAGAGCCCGTTGGAAGAACCGAACGTGCTGGAAAGATCCGAGGACTGCGCGGCTGCCTGCTGCGCCGGCGCGACGACGGACGCGAGTGTGGCGGCGGCCACGGCGACCTGAAGGAAACGGGGGCGGGAAACGCGCATTAGGGATCAGCCTCTTCTATCGATGACGGGGTCAACGGCGGTCAAGTACTCAAATGTTAAGTTTCACTTGAGACTTTACCCGCGCGACACGCCGGTGACAGATGAGGTTATTGATCCCCGTGTGAACCTCTACCAGGCGTTCATGACGTTCAGCACGCGCGGCCTCGTCGCCTCGAGCTGGCTGCCGAACTGGTCCCAGTTGTGCAGGCCCGTCGGCGTGAACACGGCGGTGTGCTGCACGCCGGTGGCCGTCGCCTTCGCCGACCACAGGCGGGTGGTGAAGTTCGCCACGGTCTCCAGTGCGATGCCGGCGGCGCGGTGCTCCGGGAGGTACTTCGCGTCAGCCGGTCCCGGCGTGCCGGAACCAGCGGAAACGTACACGTCCTTGCCGCGCAGGTTACCCATGTTCAGGAACGGGTCGTTCTCGTAGCGGCGCGGGTTAAAAATAGAGCCCCACATCGCGTTGAGGTTGTACAAACCGCCGTCAAGCAGCGCGATGCGCAGGCCCGTCTGGGCGCCCGGGATAGTGGTGGTCAGGTAGCCGGAGTACGACAGCACCTGGCGGAACTGGTCGGGGTGCAGCGCCGCGAGGTTCACCGCGGCGGTGCCGCCCATAGACAGGCCGAGGATAGAGTTGTTCGTCGGCGAGACACCGAAGTGGTGCTGCAGGTACGGCGGCAGCTCCTTGGTTAAGAAGGTGTCCCACTTGTAGGTGACCGGGTTGTTGAAATCGTAGGTCGCCGGCGCGTTCCAGTCGGTGTAGAAGGAGGATTCGCCGCCGACCGGCATCACGAGCGTGATGTTGTCGTTGACGTAGGTGCGCGCCGCGTTGACGTCGACGAGCCACGCGTTACTGGTCTCCTGCGCGCGCAGGCCGTCAAGCAGGTACAGGCCCGCGTTGCCGCCGTTTTTCGCCGGCTGGATCTGGACCGTGACGTGGCGGTTCATCGCCGGGGACCACACGGTGCAGCGCTGCACCCAGTAGCCGATCCCGTCCCACTCGCATGCGCCGGTGGAGTCTGGGCGCAGCCAGTCGCGGTTTGCCGCAGACGCCTGCGGGGCGGCGGCGAAGCTGCCGACAAACGCCAGCAGAGTAGTCAGCATTGCCACGAGGCCGCGACGAGCGCGCGAGGAAAAAGCGTGCATAGTGAAAAGCCCTCTCAAGAACAGCAAAGTTATCAATCAGTTATCAAACCACGGACGGTGGGGCGATTCAATCGGTCAGCTAGTCGCGGGGCCAAGCAATTTGCTTGCCGACGGGCTTTAATCCCACGTCAGCGCCGTTTCGGATCTGGCGCTTCGTCTGCGCATCCAGGTAGCCAGACGGGTCCTCATTCAGCTCCAAGGTCCGCCCCGGGCCGAGCGAGAAGCGCACATTTTTCCAGAAACGCTCCCAGCTCATCGGCTCCCGGGAGGTGGCCAACAGCTCCCCAATCTCTTCGGTGCGCAGCGCCGCCCGCGCCTGCTTCGCCTCCTCCGCGTCGAACCAGTCCGGCAGCGCGTTTAAGTCAACAGCAGAGTCGGCAACCTGCCACTCAGCTTTCAACTGCTTGTCGTGGCCGACGCGGCCGTCAGGGTCGCGCGGCATGCGCGCCGCCAGCGGGTCGGCGAGCCCCACCGTGTCCAAGATGCGCGCGTCCAGCGGGCTGTTCATGCTGGTCATTCCCAGGTT
The DNA here is from genome assembly GCF_036881695.1 of Corynebacterium sp. Marseille-Q4381. Taxonomy (NCBI): domain Bacteria; kingdom Bacillati; phylum Actinomycetota; class Actinomycetes; order Mycobacteriales; family Corynebacteriaceae; genus Corynebacterium; species Corynebacterium sp. Marseille-Q4381. The sequence continues at coordinate 66,788 of NZ_JBAJNR010000009.1, forward strand.
GATCCAGTACGCGGTGGGAGCCAGGTACTGCAAATCCGAGTTCTGGTACTCCTCGCGCGGGCGCGAGTACCACTTATACAGCAGCGGTTCCCCGGAGATGTAGGCGATAGCGATCTCCCCGTCGTTGTCGCGCAGCGCCTTTTCCATGGTGGTGTCGAAGGTGCGCATCAACGGCGACGACATGAAGTCCTCCGCATACTTCGGCGGATCCCCCTGCTTGCGCCCCACCGCCATGGTCCAGAAATCCCGCTCGTCGACGATCCCAAGCTCACCGTCTTCGTTCAGAAAGCGGTCTGGGTCGTCGCTGGGCTGCTGCACAAGCACGAAGAATGCCCACACCGCGACCGCGGCGCCTAACACCCCTACCAGGCGGTTGTACGGCACGGCCATGACGGGCATGAGCAGCGCGAACAGGGGCAGGAGCAGCATGCGCCCGTGCATGAAGTCGCCGCCGACGCGCAGCACGTAGAGGGTGTGCGCAAGCGCGCAACCGACGATGATCAGGCCCACGGTGCGGCGCCTCCCCTCAGCGCGGCGCACTACGGCGACAAGCGGGAGGAGTGCGATGACAAGCGGGATCCACAGCAGGTACGGGTCGTTGAAGTCGCGCAAGTAGGCCCACCCGCTTGCCCACTCAGCATCGGAAGCGGACTTCGCCACCGCGGTGTGCGGGGTGAGCAGGCCGTAGTACCCCATGCGAAAGAGCTGGTAGGCCGCCGGCAACGGTAGCGCCGCAGCCAAAATACCCGGCGTCTTGCGCGGGGTAAACGCGATCAGCGCGATGCCGGTCACCCCGCCGTAGAGCGCGAACTCGGGGCGCACCAGCCACGACAGACCACACCAGAACGCGAGCAGGTAGCCCGCGGAAGGCTTGGCCCGGCGCGCCGGCGAGGCCCAGTCCACGAGCAGTGCGAACCACACCGCCAGCCAGAACAGCGCCAGCCCCCACTCCAGGCCGGAGGTGGCGAAGTCGCGCGCCGGTGGCAGCGCGAAGTAGATGAGGATGCCGAACGGGATGACGGGCGCTGCCTTTTTCAGCACACCCTGCCAGTACACACTGGACGCGTAGGTGGCGATCGCGGCGGCCAGCACGGTGCAGGTCAAGGCGAGGGTGGTGGCGACGTCTTCAAGCCTGCCCCCCGTCACCCAGGCGAACGCGGTGATCATGTACTGCCACAGCGTCGACGTGTTGGCCTCGATGCGCTCCCCGATGTTGAACACGGGACCGTTGCCGGCGAGCAGGTTGCGCACCGTGCGCAGGACGATCAGGCCGTCGTCGCTGATCCAGCGGCGCGACCACCCGCCCCAGAACGCGATAACGCCCGCTAGAACTGTCGCGGTGGCGGCAGAGATGCGGGCGTGTTGTTGCATTCGTCAGACCTTACCCAGTGAAAGCCGGAACGATGTACACCGCCATGCCGATGCACACCAACCACGCGACAGCGAGCAGCTGCAGCACACGGTCCTCCAGCGCGATCTCGTCCGGCGCGCCGCCGCGCCCACCGTCGACCTCCGCGGCGTAGCGCAGGATCGCGATCACGAACGGAACCATGGAGATCTGATACCAGATCGCGGCGGGGCCCTCGGTGGCGTCGGAAAGCTCGAAGCCCCACAGCGCGTAGAAGATCACCACGGCGGTTGCCGACAGGGTCCACACAAAGCGCAGGTACGTCGCGGTGTAACCCTCGAGCGCCTTGCGGATCTTCGCGCCGGTTTCTTTCGCCAGGATCAGCTCGGCGTAGCGCTTGCCGGAGGCCATGAACAGCGAGCCGAACGCGGCAACCAGGAGGAACCACTGCGACAGCGCGATGCCGGCGGCCACGCCGCCCGCCATCGTGCGCAGCATGAAGCCCGAGGACACCAGCGCGATATCCACCACCGGGATGTGCTTCCAGCCGAAGCAGTAGCCCAGCTGCAGCCCAATGTAGATGGCGATGACCGTGGCCAACGCCGCCCCGTCCGTGGCGAGGAACGACAATCCCAGCGCCAGCGCGATCAGGACCAGCGCCATCGCGTACGCCAGGTTGATCGGCAGCATGCCGGAGGCGATCGGGCGGAAGCGCTTGGTGGGATGCTCGCGGTCAGACTCGACATCGCGGGCGTCGTTAATCAGGTAGATCGAGGACGCGCCGAAGCAGAACACGATGAACGCGAGGGCGATGTCCAGCACCGTGCGGGCGGTAAACGCGTCGAGGCCGGCGGCGAGCGGCGCCGCGAGAACAAGGACGTTTTTCACCCACTGCTTCGGGCGCAGGCCTTTCACCATCGCGTCGGGCAGGTTCTTCGGCGGGGTCTTTGTCACCAACACGTCGACCCCGGCGGTGTGCGGCTCGGGCCGGATCAGGGGCTCTTTGTATACCGCGTCGTTCGCGTCGCTCATCGGGTTCGCCTTTCCGCTTCGAGCGCGGCCTTGCCCACGGCGGCGCCGAGCGCTGCGCCGGCAAGCGTGTCGGTGGGATAGTGCACGCCAAGCACGTTGCGCGAGGCCATCATGACCGGCACCAGCGCCCACGGCCACTTTTTCCCCGCGATCTCGCTGAGCACCACCGCGGCCGCGCCGGTGTTGGTGGCGTGCGAGGAGGGAAACGACAGCTGCGACGGTGTTTTCACGCCGATTGCAATGCGCTCATCCGTCGGGCGCGGGCGGCGCACGATGCGCTTGAGCACCACCGACGCCGCGTGGGCAGCAAAGGTGCCGGCGCCCAGCGCCACCCACAGGCGGCGGCGCTTTGTGTCAGCAGCTGCGCCGGCGGCGGCAACCGCCATCCAGCCCAAGTCGTGCTCGCCGAAGTGGCTCAAGGTGCGCGCCGCTTTGAGCGCGGCGGGCGAGCCGACCGCGTCCTGCAGGGCGACCAGGAGGTCGGCTTCTCTACTGCTCATTAAAGATCTTCCCCCAGTTCTCCTGGCTGGTCAGCTCGCCGCGCGCGTCGCGGTAGGAGCGCTTCAGCTCCGGCCAGCGGCGCTTGATCTCCGCTTGGAGGTCCTTGGTTTCTTGCAGCAGGTCGCTCGCAAGCTGCTTGTCCCTCTTGCGGAACGCCACGCCCGTGCCGCCGGCGGTGGACACTGTGGCCGAATCAACGCGGGCGAGTGTGAACCAGCGGGCCTCATCCGCGGTCAGGTTCAGCTGCGGCGCTTCCCAGTGGGTGCGGTCCTCGGCCTTACGCTGGTGCAGCAGTGCCTTCGCGGCCCAGGGGAGTTTCTTGATCTTGGCCAGGCGGCCACCGATGTTGCGGGTGGGCACGCCCGGCGCGCCGGTGGGTGCGGGCAGCTCGGTGGCGCTGGGCAGCACCTGCGCGTCGGCGTACTGCTTCCGAATCTCCTGGATGCGCGGCAGCGAGGATTCGAGGATGTCGAAGAGCTGGTCCGGGCCGGCGAGGAAGTCCTTCATGGCCTCGACCTGGATCGCCATGGTGGAGTACTCCATGCACATGATGTGCTTGTGGGTGGACTTCATCATGTTCTTCAGCATCGCGTCCGGGTTGTCGGGCCCGTAGATCGCGGCGACAATCAGACGGTTGCGCATGTGGAAGTACGCCTGCCAGTCAATCGCGTCGTCCTTGTCCGCCCAGGCCATGTGCCAGATCGCAACCCCCGGCCAGGTCACGGTGGGGAACCCCGCCTCCTTGGCGCGCAGGGCGTACTCGTTGTCGTCCCACTTGATAAACAGCGGCAGGGGCAACCCCATGCGCTCAGCGACGACGCGCGGGAAGAGGTTCATCCACCAGCCGTTGTAATCCACGTCGACGCGGCGGTGCAGTGCACGCGAGGTGGTCTTGCGCGGGTCCATCTGCTCCTCGGGCGTGCCCACGTACCCCAGCGGGTACTTGGCAAAGTCGTGGTCGTACACGGCGTGCTCGGCAGCGCGGAACATGAAGATGTCGGGGTCAACGGCCTCACCGGTGGTGCGCAGCTGGCTGCGGTCTTGCAGGTTCAGCATCTGCCCGCCGACCAAAATCGGCTGCTTGGCGTAGCGCGCCGCCTGCACCGCGCGCACGATCGAGTCCGGCTCGATGGCAATGTCGTCGTCCATGTAGAGAATGAACGGCGCATCAGTCGAGTTCAGCGCTTCGTACATGATGCGGGAGTAGCCGCCGGAGCCACCGAGGTTGCCCTGGCTGAAGATCCGCAGTTTGCCGCCGAGTGCGGCTTCGGCTGCAGCAAAGTCCGGTTCGTCGGCCGGGTGCTGGTTGCCTTGGTCCGGCATGAGCACATGGCTTATCGACGCCACCACAAACCCATCCTCCGCCAACGCGTGCAACGCGTTGACTGCATCCCGCGGGCGGTTAAACGTCGGGATGCCCACGGCAACTTCTTTGGGTTGGGGTGGGATAACGGTGCCGTCGGCAAGCACCTGCTCCTTCGGCTCCTGCGCGGCGCACCACGCGGCGTTTGAGATGCGCGTGTCCTCTTCCGCGGTGACGTCGAACCAGAGCCAGCCGCCGTCTTCGAAGTTGGCGAGCTTCAGCTCGATCTCTGTGCGGCCGGTCGCCTCGACGTTGGTCACGGCGATGCGCGTGCCGTCGTGCTTGGAGCGGTAGACCGAGATCGTGGCGCGGCCCTCGACGTCCATGGCGAGGACCACGCTGTCCAGCTGCGACCAGCGGCGCCAGTAGCTCGCCGGGAACGCGTTGAAGTAGGTCTCGAAGCTGACCTCGTTGCCCGCCGGCACCTCGAAGCTGGTGCGGTCGGACCAGCGCAGCCGCTGCTTGTTCTGCTCCTGCTCGATGAGGTACAGCATGCGCACGTCGTGCGGCTCGCCCTTTTTCGGCATAAGCACGCGCGCGAGGGTGTCCACCGCGAGGGTCTTCGTTGTCTCCACAGCTCTCACTTTCTGTTGTGGGCAGTCGGAATCCAAGCGTAATCGCTCTGCAGGTGTTTCCTTGGTGTGGCTCGCGGCTCAGCGGGGGTTAGCCGGCGAAGAGGAGGCGCAGGCCCTCACGGAGGTCGGCCAGGATGCGGTCGACCTCCGCTTCGGGAACCCGCAGGTTGTCCAGAGTGAGACCGTTGATCAGCGCGGTAACTAGGCGCGCCTTGGGCTTTGCATCCTCGTCAGCGCCGAGCGCAGCGACAACGCTGCTCTGAAAGTCTTCGAGGACCTCGGTATAGAGCTTCGCAATCCAGTCCCGGGTCGCAGAGGCGGAGCCGTACGTGACCCAGATTGCGGCGTCTTCGGAACGCACCCCTCCGATCGGGAGAAGCTCCGCAAGCCTCGCCACCCAGGTTTCGAGCTCGTCTCCCCTTTCAGGAACTGCCGCTACCCGTTCGCTCTGACGCTGGATGGAGCGGATAAACGCGTGCGCAAGCAAGGTGTCCTTGTTCGGAGCATGATATTGCACCGAACCGGCGGCGAACCCGGATTCCTTCGCCACCTCCCGCACGCTCACCGCATCGAGGCCGCGCGACGCAATGATGCGGATAGTGGCGTCGGCAATTGCCGCGGCCGATTCTGAAAACTGATGGTCCAGGGAAAAGTCATTCATGGTTGCACCCCAGTCTAGATTCTCGTACGTTCGTAAGTCGTAGTACGTTCGTACGAGAGATCCGGAGATCCCCATGAGTTCGGTCATCCCCGTTGTTGGCTTGGCGCTGCTCGACAGCCTGAGCCTGGGCACCCTTGTTATCCCTCTCGCGCTCATCGTCCACTGGCGCGCCGTTAAAGTGCCGGCACTTACCGCGTATTTGATCACCGTCGCGGCGGTCTACTTCCTCCTCGGGCTGGGGATACTCCTCGGGTTCGCAGGACTGGGCTCGGTCGCCGAACGGGTCACGCAGACCGATGTCTTCCCCTGGATCACGTTGATACTGGGCGCGGCCCTTGCGATCTTCGGCATCTTCGCCCCCAACCCCAAGAAGCCCGAACCCGGGCAGCTGCCGAAACGCGCAGCCGGAGCCACAAGCAGTCTGCCAAGTATGGTCGCCTTAGGCCTCGGCGCATCACTTACCGAGGCGGCGACGATGCTGCCGTACATCGCAGCGATGGGCATCATCGGCAGCTGGGAAATCCCCTCCGCGGCAAAGGCTGGGTCCGTGGGCATTTACTGCCTCATTATGATCATGCCAACCGTCATCCTCGCTACCTTCGCGCTGCTCTTCGGCCAAAAGGTTTTCCCGCGGCTCGAGCGCCTCATCCCCCGCCTCGAGTACGAGACAAAAAGTGACGCTTCTCTGGATCGCCGCCATCGTCGGCATCTACATGGTGGCGAACAGCGTGGCGACGATCCGCGGCGACCTCCCCGCCTCGTAATGAGGACTGTTTTCGCGCGGCGGCTGCATTGGCGCTCGCCTCCCCGGAGCCGTTACGGTAGCTACGGTTTCCACCCCTCACCTCCTCGAGGGGAAATCATCTAACGCATTGAAAACGGTATACATATGGCTACCCCTCACACTGAGACCACTCGCGAACCGCTCGCCCCGACGGGCGTTGTGGAATCCTTCCGCTACGCATTTTCGTCCCCGGCGCGGCTTCGTCGTGAAGTACTCGCCGGGCTCACCGTCGCACTGGCACTTATCCCCGAGGCCATTGCGTTTTCGATCCTCGCCGGGGTCGACCCGGCCCTCGGCCTGTTCGCCTCCGTGATCATGGCCATCGCCATCGCGTTCACCGGCGGTCGCCCCGCTATGATCACTGCCGCCACTGGAGCCGTCGCGCTCGTTATTGCCCCGGTCGCCCGGGAATACGGTCTTGACTATTTCATCGCCACGGTCATCCTCGCCGGCGTGTTTCAGATCGTGCTCGGAGCCCTCGGCGTGGCCAAACTGCAGCGCTTCATCCCGCGCTCGGTGATGATCGGCTTTGTCAATGCGCTTGGCATCCTCATCTTCTCCGCGCAGCTTGAGCACCTGATCAACGTTCCATGGCCGGTCTACCCGCTCGTCGCAGCCGGCATCGCGATCATTATCTTCTGGCCGAAAATCACCGGCGCGATCCCAGCACCGCTGATCACGATCATCTTGCTTACCGGCGTCGTCGTCGCTGGAGGCATCAGCGTGCCGACGGTCTCCGACATGGGGGAACTGCCGACATCGCTGCCCGGCCTCTTCATCCCCGACGTGCCGCTGACGCTGGAAACCCTGCGCATCATTGGCCCGTACGCGCTCGGCATGGCAGTCGTGGGCCTCATGGAGTCGCTCATGACCGCAAAGCTTGTCGACGACATCACCGACTCCCACTCCAACAAAACCCGCGAATCCTGGGGCCAAGGGGTGGCCAACATCGCCTCCGGCCTGTTCGGCGGCATGGGCGGATGCGCGATGATCGGGCAAACCATGATCAACGTGAAGGAGTCCGGCGCCCGCACCCGCCTGTCGACCCTGCTCGCCGGCGTGTTTCTGCTCGTGTTGATCCTGCTCCTCGGCGACATCGTCGGCATCATCCCGATGGCCGCGCTCGTGGCGATCATGATCATGGTTTCCGTGGGCACCATAGATTGGCACTCCGTCCACCCGCGGACCCTGAAACTCATGCCGGCATCCGAGACCATTGTCATGTTGGTCACGGTCGTCGCCACGCTTGCAACGAGCAACCTCGCTGTCGGCGTGGTCCTCGGTGTCCTCACGGCGATGATCGCATTTGCCCGCCGAGTTGCGCACATCACTCACGTTGAGCGTATCGAGGGGCCCGGCCCCGCTACCAACACCTACCGCATCCACGGCCAACTGTTCTGGGCGTCCAGCAACGACTTGGTCTACGCCTTCGACTACGCCGATAGCGCCGACCACATCATCATTGACCTTTCCACCGCCGAGATCTGGGATGCTTCGACGGTGGCGACGCTGGATGCCATCACCCACAAATTCGAGGAACGGGGCAAGACGGTCACCATTAGCGGATTGCACGGGCCGAGCAAGGATAGAGTCGACCGTCTTACGGGCCAGCTCTCGTAGGTTCTGGCTGCTAGTAGATCTGGGTTGGCGTTTTAAAAGCCCTCTGCTTGGCGTTTTGAAAACGGATTGCTTGGCGTTTGGGAAATTGGCTGAAGGCGGAGAGTGAAGGAACACATCGACACCGTCGAAAATGGCGTGAAAGATGTCCGTCGTCGCCTCGGCGGACTTGTCCACGCACCGTCACTCGCTGATCTCTCCCAGGTCGATCGAACTTTTCTCGTCGCAATGTCCCAAGATGATGGGCCATCACGCATCGGGGATGTGGCTGAGCGCCTCGGTGTGGACGCCCAGTACGCCGGTAAGTACCGGCGCCGCCTCATCGACGCGGAAATGATCCAGCCGGCAGGCTACGGGTTCATCGACTTCGAGCTTCCCTACATGCGCGAGTACTTACGTTCCCACCCCGCATCGGACACAATGGAGCAATTTTCGATGTGGCCCGAGGAAGAATCCTAGGGACCTAAACAGCAACCTCGAACGGCGCCTCGGTGGCCTCGCGAACGGTGTCGACCGTCTCACCCGGCGCGACCTCTACAAGCGTGAGGCCTTGCTTCTCATCCACCGTGAACACGGCGAGGTTGGTGATGATGAGGTCGACACACTTGGCGCCGGTGAGCGGGAGGCGGCACTCGGACAGCACCTTGGAGTCGCCGTGCTTGTTCACGTGCTCCATGAGCAGGATGACCTTCTTCGCGCCGTGAACCAAGTCCATCGCGCCGCCCATGCCCTTGACCATCTTGCCGGGGATCATCCAGTTGGCCAGGTCGCCGAACTGGGAGACTTCCATCGCGCCGAGGACGGCGACGTCGATCGCACGGGAGCGGATCATGCCGAAGCTGGTGGAGGAGGAGAAGAACGAACCGCCCGGGGCGACCGTGATGGTCTCCTTGCCGGCGTTGATCAGCTCGGGGTCGACCGCGTCGTCTTTCGGGTAGGGGCCGACACCCAGGATGCCGTTCTCGGAGTGGAGGACCACCTCAATATCGTCCGGGAGGAAGCCCGGGATGAGCGTCGGCATGCCGATACCCAGGTTGACGTACTGGCCGTTCTCCAGCTCCTGTGCGGCGCGCGCCGCCATTTCTTCGCGTGTCCAAGCCATTACTCGCTCACCGTCCTGAATTCGATACCGGTCTCCTGCGGGCCAACTTCCACCACGCGGTCGACGTAAATGCCGGGCAGGTCCACCTCGTGCGCCGGGATCTCGTCCACGACTTCCTCGGCTTGGACGATGGTGACCTTGCCGCACACCGCGGCGTCCGGGTTGAAGTTCTGCGCAGTCTTGGAAAAGACCAGGTTGCCGAAGCGGTCCGCGCGGTGCGCGTGCACGAACGCGAAGTCCGGCGTCAGCGCGGTTTCCATCACGTACTGCTCGCCGTCGAACTCGCGCAGCTCTTTCGGCTTGGAGTACTCCGCGATCGTGCCGTCCGGGTTGTAGCGGGTGGGGATCTCGCCGGTGGCCAGCGGGGTGCCTACGCCGGCCTTGGTGTAGAACGCCGGGATGCCCGCGCCGCCGGCGCGCATGCGCTCGGCCAGGGTGCCCTGCGGGGTGAACTCCACGGTCAGCTCGCCCTCGAGGTACTGGCGCGCGTACTCCTTGTTCGTGCCCAGGTAGGAGCCGATGGAGCGGGAGATGCGCTTGTCTTGAAGGAGCAGACCCAGACCGAAACCGTCGGTGCCCAAGTTGTTCGAAATGATCGTGAGGTCGCCGGCACCTTGGGCGCGCAGCGCTTCGATGAGCCGGGCCGGGATGCCGACAAGGCCGAATCCGCCGACGGCGATGGATGCACCGTCGTGGATATCGGCGACAGCCTCATCCGCCGTTGAAACCACCTTGTTAATCATGTGTGCATGGTAACTGCCGTTCGGATATTGCACAAGGGTTCACAAAGCGAACATTGATGAGCTAGGCTCACACGCATGGGAGAAAGTGACGTGCAACTCGTTCAGAGTTTAAGCCGGGGACTCGCGGTTATCCGCGCGTTCGACGCTGAGCGCCCACGTCAAACGTTGGCGCAGGTGGCGGACGCCACCGGGCTGGCCCGCGCCACTACCCGCAGGTTCCTCCACACATTGGTTGCGGAGGGCTTCGCGCTTACCGACGGCACGTTGTTCTGGCTCACCCCCAAAACCCTCGAACTGGGCTACTCGTACCTGTCCAGCCTGGGGCTGCCGGCGATCGCGCAACCCCACCTCGTGCGGCTGTCGAGCGAACTCAACGAATCGTGCTCGGTGTGCGTCCTGGACGAAGGCGACGTGGTCTACGTCGCGCGCGCCGCCACCAACAGCATCATGAGCGTGAACATCACCATCGGCACCCGCTTCCCCGCCTACGCCACGGCGATGGGCCGCGTGATGCTCGCCGGCTTGAGCGAAGTGGAGCTGGACGCGTACCTCGCAGCGGCAACGTTGCACCCGCGAACGCCGCTGACGATCACGGACGCATCCAAGCTGCGCGAGGTGGTGGACACCGTCCGCGAGCAGGGCTACAGCGTGGTCGACCAGGAGCTCGAGATGGGGCTCCGCTCGATTGCGTGCCCCATCTACAACGCCGCCGGAGAAGTGACCGCGGCGGTGAACGTGCCCGCGCACGCGGCGAGGTACCAGCCCGCCCAGGTGGTGGGGCGGCTCTTACCGCCGCTGCGAGACACCGCCGCCGCGATCACCCGCGACGTCGTGACAACCGATATGACAACGAAGGAGACATTGTGACTACTGCAAACCCCGCCGACATCGTCATCTGCAACCCGAAGCGCACCGCGGTGGGCCGCTACGGCGGCGCCTTCGTCGGTGTACCGGTGCAGGAACTCGCCGCAACCGTGGTCAAGGCGGTGATTGAGGAGGCCGGCATTTCCGGAGATGCGATCGACGACGTCATTTTGGGCCAGGCCTCCCCGAACGGCGCCGCCCCCGCTTTGGGCCGCGTGGTCGCACTTGACGCGGAGATCGGCCTCAACGTGCCGGGCATGCAGCTCGACCGCCGCTGCGGTTCCGGCCTGCAGGCCGTTGCCACAGCGGCGGCGCACGTCGCCTCGGGCGCGGCGGACCTGATCATCGCCGGCGGCGCCGAGTCCATGTCCAACACGGAGTACACCGTGGACGGCAAGATCCGCTGGGGCGCGAAGGGCGGCACGATGGAGTTCGTCGACCGCCTCCAGGAGGGCCGCGAGAAGGCCGGCGGCAAGCACCACCCGATCCCGGGCGGCATGATTGAAACAGCCGAGAACTTGCGCGAGGAGTACTCGGTTTCCCGCGAGCGGCAGGACAAGCTGGCCGCGGAGTCGCACCGCCGCGCGGCCGCCGCGCAGGAGGCCGGCGACTTCGACGCGGAAATCGTGCCGGTGAGTGTCCCGCAGCGCAAGGGCGACCCGGTCGTCGTGGACAAGGACGAGCACATCCGTCCCGGCACCACGGAGGAGTCCCTGGCCAAGCTGAAGCCGGTGATGGGCAAGAAGCTCGACGGCGCCACCGTCACCGCCGGCAACGCGTCCGGCCAGAACGACGGCGCCGCCGCAATGATCGTGACCACCCGCGCAAAGGCCGAAGAGCTGGGCCTGACTCCGGCAGTTGTGCTGCGCGGCTGGTCGGTGGCCGGCGTGCCGCCGGAGACCATGGGCATCGGCCCCGTCGCGGCTACCGAAAAGCTCTTCGGCCGCCTGGGCCTGACGTTCGACGACATTGACCTCATCGAACTCAACGAGGCGTTCGCCGCTCAGGCGCTGGCGGTGCTGGACGCGTGGGGCATCTCCGAGGACGATCCGCGTGTCAACCCGGTCGGCTCCGGCATCTCGCTCGGCCACCCTGTCGGCGCCACCGGCGCGCGCATGCTGGTCACCGCGGCTCACCGCATGGAGCGCACCGGCGCCCAGCGCGCGCTGGTGACCATGTGCATCGGCGGTGGCCAGGGTCTGGCCGCCGTGATCGAGAAGGCGTAGCGGGCATAATCGGGCGCATGGACACTCCCGGCAAGAACTACGCCCTCGGCGCCGTACTCATCGTGGTGTGCGCCGCCTCGTTCGCGTTCCTCTCCGGCTCCACCGCGGTGTTCGTGGGCATCGCCGGAGCGATCGGCGGCGCCGTGCTGATCCTTCGCGGCATACAGCTCGCGGACGCACAGTCAGACCCGAGCTTGCAGGACCCGATGTTGCAGGATCCGCTCAACTTCGACGACGGCTACGACTGGGACGCCGAGTTCCGCCGCAACACCGAGGGCGGCCGCTAACTGCCGTCGCTCATCCGCATCATCTTGCTGGGGTTTGCTAACGCACTGCGCTGGCTCGCCATGATGAGGTTGTCTAGGTCGGCGAGCACCGCGTCGACGTCGGCAGGGTTGTAACGCCGTTCCCGGCGCGCCTTCTGCAGCTCGTGGCTGGCAGCCTTGAACGCCACTTGCTGCATCTCGAGTGCACCCTCGCGGGCGCGCAGGAACGCTTCCTTGCGCTCCTTCGACCCCTCGGGATCCATCACGCGGCGCTCCGCGACGGAGTCGAGCCAGTCCTGCACGATCGTGTACGCCTCCGGCGCGAACTCGTCGTTGTGCTCCTGGATCGCCTTGCGCGCCGCGGCGTAGGCGCGCTCGTTGAGCTCGCCGTACGCCTTGTCCGCGTCCGCGTCCGGGCCGTGCTCGAAGTCCATCTTGCTCACCAACCACGGCAGCAGCATGCCCGGGATCACCATGGTGCAGGTCAGCACCGTCAGCGCAATAACAGACAGCTCGTGGTGGTATTGGGTTGCCGACGCGGGCATCGACAGGACCAGCGCCAAGGTGACCAGTCCTCGCATGCCGGACCACGCCATGAGGAGTACTTCCTGCATGCGCAGCGGGGACACATTGGTCCTCCCCTTTCGCTGATTCGCCTTGCACAGCACCCACATCCACGCGAAGCGAACCAAGAACGCAACCAGGGAGAGCACCACGCCGATCAGGATGGCCTGCGTGATGTTCGTGCCCGCGGTGTCGATCGCGTCGCGCACGCTCATGCCGATCAGCCCGAACGCGACGCCCGTGAAGAGCAGCTCCACGGTCTCCCAGAAGAAGTGGCCGGTGAGGCGGTCCTCCGCCGTCATCGCGGAACGCGACGACATCTCCACCGCGGCGATCACGATCGCAATCACGCCGGATGCGTGGATAGCTTCGGCGCCGGCGTAGATCGCGAACGGTAAGACCCAGGTAAACGCGGTGCGGATCACCGAATCCGGCACCGAGTTCGCGAATTTCGCCGCCAAGCGCCCCACGATCAGGCCGATTACCACGGCCGCCACCGCGGCGTACAGGAAGGACAAGAACCCGCGGCCGAAATTCACCTCGTCGTGGGCGACGGCAGCTGCAAGCGCGACGTTGAATGCGACGATGGACGCGGCGTCGTTAAACAAGCCCTCTGTCTGCAGCGTGCCGGTGATGCGCTTCGGAATGCCGGCGGGACCCGCCACCGCATCCACAGCGACCGGGTCCGGCGGCGCGATCGCCGCGGCGAGCACCATCGCCGCCGCAAGCCCGATACCCGGCATCATCCACATGGCGGTCGCCGTCAGAGCGGCGATGGTGAGGAAAACCAGCACCACCGACATGGTGAGCACAACGTTGAGCTGTGAGGCGATTTGCCCCCAGCTGGTGCGCCGCGCCAAAGACCACAACAGCGGCGGCAGGAAGATCGGCAGGATCAGGTGCGGATCGACTGTGATCGTTTCAATGCCCGGGATGAACAGCACCGGCGCCACCACAATGGTCAGCAGCGCCGGCCACGGCAGGCCGGTGCGCTCACCGATGGCGGCGACGAGAACGGTAGCGAGCAGAAGACCAACGAGCGCAAGAAAGATTGACACGCGGCCAGTGTAATCGGCGCGGCGTTCGCTAGTGCCCGCGCGGCTGGCTCAGCGGCTGGCCGGACTCGAAGTACGGGCGCAGCTGGTTCTCGAAGAGGGTCAGCGCCGCAGCGATCGCCATGTGCATGTCCAGGTACTGGTAGGTGCCCAGGCGGCCGCCGAAAAGGACGCCCTTTTCGGACTCCTTGGCGGCGAGCTCGCGGTAACGCCCCAGCTTCTCGCGGTCCTCGGGGGTGTTGATCGGGTAGTAGACCTCGTCCTCGTCGCCGGCGAAGCGGGAGTACTCCTTCACAATCACCGTTTTGTCGTCCGGGTACTCGGAGCGCTCCGGGTGGAAGTGGCGGAACTCGTGGATACGGGTGTACGGCACGTCGGCGTCGTTGTAGTTCATGACCGGGGTGCCCTGGAAGTCGCCGGTTTCCAGCACTTCCTGCTCGAAGTCGAGGGTGCGCCAACCCAGGCGGCCCTTCGAGTACTCGAAGTAGCGGTCGAGGGGGCCGGTGTAGACAATCGGCGCGTCCGGGTTCTCAGCGCGCAGCTCGTCCCGGAGCTCGAAGTAATCGGTGTTGAGGCGGACGTCGATAAGCTTGTGCTCCGCCATGCGCTCGAGCCACGCCGCGTACCCGTCGACCGGCAGGCCTTCGTGCGTGTCGTTGAAGTAGCGGTTGTTGAAGGTGTAGCGCACTGGCAGGCGAGAGATGATTTCCGGCGGCAGGTCGGTGGGGTCGGTTTGCCACTGCTTGGCGGTGTAGTGCTTCACAAACGCGTCGTACAAGGGCTTGCCAATCAGGGCGATGCCGCGCTCCTCCAGGTTGGTGGCGGCGGCCGGGTCGAGTCCCTCAGTCTGCTCGGCGATCAGCGCGCGCGCCTCGTCCGGCGAGTAGTAGCGGCCGAAGAACTGGTTAATCAGGCCGAGCCCCATCGGGAACTGGTACGCCGTGCCGTCGTGCATGGCGAAGACGCGGTGCTGGTAGTCGGTGAAATCCGTGAAACGGTTGACGTACTCCCACACGCGCTCGTTGGAGGTGTGGAACAGGTGCGCGCCGTACTTGTGCACCTCGATGCCGGTTTCCGGGTCCTTCTCGCTGTAGGCGTTGCCGCCGATGTGGTCGCGGGCCTCCACCACCAGCACCCGCTTGCCCAGCTCGCTCGCGGCCTGCTCTGCGATGGTGAGGCCGAAAAAGCCCGATCCGACAACGATGAGGTCATAAGTCATGCCACGTATTTTCGCATAGTTGCTTGTCGACGGGGCGCCCCACGACACGCTCACCCTCAAGTCTTACTTGAGACTTGATATTGGTGTAGGGTGCAACGTGAATCACTATCGTCACATCGGCCACAGGAGTAATACAGTGAAACAACGCCGCCGACTGAATAGTGCCGCCACCCGCGTGCACCCGATGCTCGCCGCGATCCTGACCGTGGCTGTGGTCGCCACCGCCGCGGTCGGCGGCCAGCAGATCCTGCAGGTCCAATCCGTCGCGCCGGCTAGCGTAGAGGTGTACAGCGATTCCGCCTCCTTCGACGGCGGCGCCAACATCACCGTCAACGACGCAGCCGTGCGCACCCAGTCCGGCGAGCAGGAGGAAGTCCACCGCGTGGTCAAGGAGTTCACGCGCGACCGCGAGTTCTCCCTCTTCGCGCTGACCTGGTCCGGCGAGCGCGACATCGTCGCCTTCGCCCGCTCCCAGCGCGCGGACGGCACGTGGACCCCGTGGTACGAGATGGAGATCGCCGACTCCCCCAACGGCATCGCCACCTTCGGCACCGAGCCGATTTACGTGGAGCGCACCAAGAGGGTGCAAGTCTCCACCGGCGGCGTCGACCTGCTCGAGGGCGGCCGCACCGCCTCCGCCGCGCCGACCACCGCCCGCGACCTGCAGGCAGTGTTTATCGACGGCGGCGTAGGCACCACCGCCGGCGACATCACCCCGGTTGCCGACTCCTACTCGCGCTACATGCCCAAGGTGGTCACCCGCGCGCAGTGGGGCGCGAAGAGCACTAAGAAGCCGTACTACACCGAACCGGTCACCGCCGTGACAGTGCACCACACGGCAGGGTCCAACAACTACACGGCCGCCGAGGCCCCGGGGCTGGTCCGAGGCATCGAGCACTACCACGCTGTGACCCGCGGCTGGGGCGACATCGGCTACAACGCGCTGGTGGACAAGTACGGCAACATCTACGAGGGCCGCGCCGGCGGGTTAGACCGCGCTGTACAGGGCGCGCATGTCGGCGGCTTTAACACCAACACCTGGGGCGTGTCCGTCATGGGCGACTACTCCGTCGCTCGCCCGACCACGGAATCCATTAAGGCGCTGGGCGAGCTCATCGGCTGGAAGGCCGCAGTTTCCGGCTTCGATCCGACGGGCTCTAGCCGCCACTACGCCGACTTCACGTTCGCCGGCTCGCGCTACGCGGCTGGCCAGGGTGCCGTGTTCCCCAACGTGAACGCGCACCGCGACTTCCACTTCAACGACTGCCCGGGCGACAACCTCTACGCCCGCATGGGCGACATCCGCCGCGCGGCGAAGGTGAAGTACGACGCCACCCGCGCCTCGCGCGTGATTGCAAACCCGGCCCTGCCGTCGCAGCCGAGCACCACCGAGACCGTCCGCAACCCCGACGGGACAACCACCACGGTCATCCGCACCGACGGTTCCGGTTCTTCCACCGGCACGAACACCACCGACACCGCGAACCTGCTCCAGGGTGTGGCGGACGGCGACGCGGTCGCCATCGCCACGGTGGTCGGCACCGTGGCAGGCGCGGCGCTCATTTGGGCCCTGCAGAACGGCAAGCTGGACAACCAGGTCAAGAACGTCGCGGGCACCGAGCTGATCGCGGGGCTCACCGTGCAAGACGTTGCCCCGGTGCTTGGCCCGGTTCTGAGCCTGGCCGGCAGCTCCAACACCGCCGACGTGTGGAAGAAGTTCGAACCCGAGCTGGGCAAGGTGGTCGGCTCCGTGTCCGGCGTCGGCGGCCAGCAGATGGTCTTCTACGCCAACGGCATCGGCGTGCGCGACTCCAAGGGCGAGATCTTCACCCTCGCCGGCCAGATCGCCAACGCGTGGCTGCAGCAGGGCCTCGACGCCGGCCCTCTGGGCATGCCGAAGTCGAAGGCGCGCAACGTCAACACCGACGAGGTGCGCATGGACTTCGAAGGCGGCTCGGTGGTCTACTCGATCTCGAAGCGCAAGATCGACATCACCACCAGCTAAATCACGCCTGGTTGTAGGCGCGCAACACCGCGTCTTCCCACTGCGCAACGAGCCGATCCCGCTCGGGGTCGGCCATTGTGTTTTTGAAGGTGGTGGCGCTGGTGAGGTTGAAGGGGGCGTCGATAAGCGAAATGCCCATGGCAGCCGCTGACGCCGCACCCATCACCGTCGTTTCGATGTTGGCCGGGCGCACCACGTCGATGCCGAGGATGTCCGCCTGCATTTGCATAAGCAGGTTGTTGCTGGTCATGCCGCCGTCGACACGCAGCTGCTCCGGGTGCGCCCCCATCGCGCGCACCACCTCGAGCGTCTGGAGGCAGGTCGCTTCGAGTGCGGCGCGGGCAATGTGCCGCTTATCGACGTAGCGCGTCAACCCCACAATCACCCCACGGGCATCCGGGCGCCACCTGGGGGCGAACAGCCCGGAGAACGCCGGCACGATGGTGACCCCGCCCGAATCCGAGACCTGGGCGGCCAGCGTTTCGCTCTCCGCGGCGGTGTCGATGATGCCCAGCTGGTCGCGCAGCCACTGAATCAGGCTGCCGCCGACGGCCACGCTGCCCTCCTGAGCGTAGACCGGGGCCTCGCCCTCGATCTGGTAGGCGACGGTGGTGAGCATGCCCGAGTCGCTGATCCTCGGCGTCGCACCCGTGTTGACCAGCATGAACAGGCCGGTGCCGTAGGTGACTTTCGCGTCGTTCTCTCTCAGGCAGTTCTGGCCGAACAGGGCGGCTTGCTGGTCGCCGAGCACGCCCGTGATCGGCACGCCGCCGAGCGGGCCGCGCGAACGGACGTGGCCGAACGTGCCGATCGACGGCTTAATCTCCGGCAGCATCCTCCTCGGCACCCGCAGCTGTTCACAAAGCTCGTCGTCCCAGTCCATGGTGGCGAGATCCATCAGGAGCGTGCGGCTGGCGTTGGTCACGTCGGTCAAGTGGAGCGAGTTTGCGGTGTCGCGCGCACCGCCGGTGAGGTTCCAAATCAGCCACGTGTCGATAGTCCCGGCGAGCAGTTCACCGTTCTCGGCCCGCTCGCGCGCGCCTTCGACGTTGTCGAGGATCCACGCCCACTTCGGACCCGCCGGGTACGAGTTGTGGAGCAGGCCCGTTTGCTGCAGGTACTGCGTTTGGTCCTGCTGGTCGGTGGGGTTCGTGCGCGTGTCCTGCCAGACGATCGCGTTGTAGATCGGGCGGCCCGTATCCTTCTCCCAGATCACCGCAGTTTCGCGCTGGTTAGAGATGCCGAGCGCCGCCACGTCCTCGTCGGCGATATCCTGGCTGGCCAGCGCCTCGACCACCGCGCGGCGCGTGTTGCGCCAGATCTCGATCGGGTCGTGTTCCACCCACCCCTGCCGCGGCATAAACTGCTTGTGCTCGAACTGCGCCTCCGAGACGACGTTGCCGCCAGCGTCAGTAATGAACACTCGAGTCGATGTCGTGCCCTGGTCGATCGCGGCGATGTACGGCATGGCAACGAGTGTATGTGGGCAGGTGTGTGGAAATTTTCGGGGGTGTAGCTCCCAGCGAAAACCGGCCCCTTTTCCGCCGCGTTTCCGCAGGTGGGTTGTCTAGCCAAATCCTTGGGAGCTACAGGGCAGGTGGGCCGGGCCAGGTTGGGCCCGGGTTTTGGGCCAGGTTGGGGCCGGGCCGGCTCGGGGCCGCCGGACGCCCGCCGGCAGGCCTGGGGTGAACTACACGGGTCGGCCAGCAAGCACAAGGCGCTATCCACAGGCGAGCTACCCAACACGGGCCTGCACCAGGAAGCTATCCACAATCCGCGGATCGGGCTTCCCCCGCGGCCGAAAGTCCGAGATGATCGGGTCATGGATGGGGAATCGAGGGTGGAACGGAAGCGTCGCCAAGAGCTCGAGCTCATATCGGCGGTGGCGAAAGACACGAAGAACGCGGTGATCACCGGACCGGCCGCCGCCAGAGTGTTGGGGGTGAGCAACCTGGGGTGGGTGGAGCAAGTGCACCTCATCATGCCGGGCAGGTCGCACCAGTGGGGAAAGAAGCGGCAGTATCCGGACCGGGTGTACGTCAGCGCCGGCATCACCGACGAGGATTGGTACGTTAACCAGGGGTTTCGTGTCACCACACTGGTGCGCGCAATGTTCGACACCTACCGCTACTGCGGGAGGATGCCTGCACTGGTGCAGATCGAATCCGCGAGGAACAAGTGGAACGCGTATACCCAAAAGACCCTGCTCGAGCAGTCGGCCTCGCTGCCCCGGGCTCATGGTCTCCGGGGGTTTCGGGAGCTTATTTGCTTATCGACGCACCAAGCAGAAAGCCCACTCGAAACACTTGCGCGACACCAGATCCTTCAAGCGGTGGAGAGAGGGGAGCTGAGCGAGGTGAGAACGGTCGAGGTGCAGGTCAACTTCGTCGTCAAGGACCTCGACGGCGCGATCGTTTACGCGCGGGTTGACCTGTTGGTTAACGGCTACATCGCAATCGAGTTGGACGGCCGCGTCAAAACCGACGGGACATACGGAGACCCGGTTGCCGTGACGTTACAAGAGCGGCACCGGGAGAAGGAGCTGCAAAACCTTGGGATCATCGTGCTGCGTTTCGGGTGGAAAGCAGTGATGACAGGCGAATTTCTCAAGGTCATCGAGGCGGTGCTGCGAATGTATCCGAAGCCGAAGACGCTTCCGCTGAGAGCGGCGTAGCTAGAACCACTGCTCGAGGACCATGGCGACGCCGTCCTCGTCGTTGGAAGCGGTGACGTGGTCGGCAACCTCCAAAAGCACCGGCGAGGCGTTGGCCATGGCGACGCCGGTGCCGGCCCAGGCGAGCATCTCGACGTCGTTGGGCATGTCGCCGAAGGCGATGACGTCGGCAGGGGCAACTCCGTAGCGCTCGGCGAGCGCGGCAACGCCGGCGGCCTTGTTCACGCCGGGGGACGAGATCTCGATCAGCCCCTCATCCATTGAGTACGTCACGTGGGCGATACCCGGGTCGACGACGGGGGCGATCAGCGCGTGCATCTGCGCCGACGACAGCTCCGCGCTTCTCACCAGCAGTTTCGCGGCGGGAACGGCGACAAGATCGGTGATGGGGACGATGCCGAAGCGAGCGTCCCAGGCATCGGGGTTGTATTCCGGCGTGATCAGAAAAACTTCGTGCTCGGGGTCGAGGGCGCTGGAGCCGACGCGCTCTACGCCGTAGCCGTGAGGCACGCCGTCGAGTACGCGGCTGACGTCGGCCGCGATCTCGGACATCGTGGCGGGAGCGAGTTCGGCGGCGTGCAGCACGGTGTCGGAGGCGGGGTCGTAGACCACCGCGCCGTTGGCGCAGACGCAGATCGGGGATACGGTGATTTGGTCGAGGACGGGGATAAGCCAGCGGTGGGGGCGCCCCGTCGCCAAGCAGAAAAATGCCCCTCCGCCTACCGCGCGGGCGACGACCTCCCGAAGGCGCGGCGTGACGCGGCCGTCCGAGTTTAAGAAGGTGCCGTCGATGTCAGAGGCGATGAGTTTCGGGGCCATGGCGTCTAGCGCTTCTTCTGCGCCCTCGCCTCCTTCTCCAGGCGGTAGATCTCCGCGGCCTCATCGATCGTCGGCGCGGTGCCGCCCATCGATTTCGGCATCCACGCCTCGCCGGTGAACGGGCCGAAAGTGGCGTCGTACTCCCGGCGCGACTGCTCAAGCATGGCCTGCATCGCGGACTTCAGCGCAGCCGTGTCGGCCTCCGCGTCGCCGGTGAGGTGGATCGGTTCGCCGTAGCGCACGATCACAGGCACGTGGTGGAGCTTCTTCGGCAAATCCTTCGTCCAGATTCGCTGCGAGCCCCAAATCACGCACGGGATCAGCGGCACGTCGGCGGCGTGGGCGATGCGGGCGGCACCGGTTTTGAAGTCGGCGAGCTCGAAGGAGCGCGAGATCGTCGCCTCGGGGAAGATGCCCACCAGATTGCCGCTGCGCAGCATGGCGGCGGCGGTGGAGATGGAGGCCGCGCCCTTGGAGCGGTCGACCGGCACGTGGTTCATGCGGCGCAGCACCGCGCCGAGGACGGGGACCTCGAAGACGGACTTCTTCGCCATGAAGCGCACGAGACGCTCGCCGCGCAGGTAAGGGCCGGTGCCCAGCAGGACGAAGTCGGCGTAGCCGGTGTGGTTGCCGGCGATCATCGCGCCGCCCTCAGCGGGGATGTGCTCGGCGCCGACGACGGTCACCTCGATCTTCAGCAGGTTCAGCACGCGGCGCGCGGTTTTCACCGTGCGCTGGTAGAAGCGCTCGGCGGCTTCCTCCTGGTTGACCCCGATCTCCCTGAACAAGCGGGGGACGCGGAAACCGCGGTACTTCCGGGTATCTACAAGCGCAGCCATTAGGGGGTGAGCACGTCCTTGCCCACCCACGGGCGCAGCGCCTTCGGCACGACGACAGAGCCGTCGGCCTGCTGGTGGTTCTCCAAAATCGCGACCAGCCAGCGGGTGGTGGCCAGCGTGCCGTTCAGGGTGGCGGCGGTCTGCGTCTTGCCGTCCTCGTCGCGGTAGCGCGTGTTCAGGCGGCGGGCCTGGAACGTGGTGCAGTTCGACGTGGACGTCAGCTCGCGGTAGGTGTCCTGCGACGGCACCCACGCCTCGGTGTCGAACTTGCGGGCGGCGGAGGAACCGAGGTCGCCGGCGGCGACGTCGATGACGCGGTACGGCACCTCCACAAGACCCAGCATCTCGCGCTCGAGGCCGAGCAGCTTCTGGTGCATCTCCTCGGCATCCTCGGGCTTGCAGTAAACAAACATCTCAAGTTTGTCGAACTGGTGGACGCGCAGGATGCCCTTCGTGTCCTTGCCGTAGGAGCCGGCTTCGCGGCGGAAGCAGCTCGACCAGCCGGCGTAGAGCAGGGGTCCGTCGGAGAGGTCGATGATCTCGTCGCGGTGGTAGCCGGCCAGCGCCACCTCGGAGGTACCGACCAGGTACATTTCGTCGCGCTCGAGGTAGTAGATCTCCTCGTCGTGCTGGTCCAAGAAGCCGGTGCCGGCCATGATTTCGGGGCGCACCAGCACCGGCGGGACCATCACCTTGAAGCCAGCTTCGCGCGCCTTTTGCGCGGCGAGCATGAGCATGCCCAGCTGCATCCAGGCGCCGTCGCCGACGAGGTAGTAGAAGCGGGCGCCGCCGACCTTGGTGCCGCGCTTCATGTCGATAATCCCCAGGCTCTCGCCCAGGTCGAGGTGGTCTTTCACCTCGAAATCGAACTCGGGCACCTCGCCGACGTGCTCGAGGACCACGAAGTCCTCCTCGCCGCCGGCGGGCGCGCCCTCGATCGGGTTCGGGATCGCCACCTGCAGGCGCGCAACCTCGGCCTCGGCCGCGTCCTGCGCAGCCTCCGCGTCTTTCACCCGCGCCTTGAGTTCGTTCGAGCCCTCGAGCAGCGCCGGGCGGTCCTCCGGCGCTGCTTGGCCGATCTTCTTGCCAAATGCTTTCTGCTCGCCGCGCAGCTCATCCGCCTTCTGGATGGCGCTGCGGCGGGTCTCGTCCGCTGCCAGCAGCTGGTCCACCAGCGAGGGATCCTCCCCGCGGGCGACCTGGGAGTTGCGGACGTGGTCCGGATTTTCGCGCACTTGTTTGAGATCGATCACGCCTTCATACTTTAGCCGCTGAACACACAGGCGCAGGCCGAGGTCTAAGCTATCCGCCATGGCCACCAAGTCCACAGCCGCGCGTTCGTTCGTCATCGCCGCGCTCGCCGGCGCGGTCGGGATCGGCTCCTTCGATCTTGCGCGCCAGCAACCGGAGGGTGATCAGGTGGAGGACAACGGGGCGCAAGTAAGCAAAAGCTCCTTCACCACCGCCGACGCGGGCTCCTGCCTGACCTGGGACATCGGGCCGGACGGCGCGATTACCGGGTTCGACCAGACTGATTGCGCGGGCCCGCACCGCTTCGAGGTGGCGCTGCGCGAGGATCTGGGCACCTACCCCACTTCCGAGTTTGGGCCGGAGGCGCCGATGCCGAGCTCGACGCGGCAAGCGCAGCTGCGCGAGGAGCTGTGCGGCGCGGCGACGGTGCGCTACCTCGACGGCACGTACGACCCCGCCGGGCGCTACTCCATCGCCCCCATCCTGCCGCCGGCGAGCGCGTGGGCCGAGGGCGACCGCACGATGCTGTGCGGCCTGCAGGAGACGGACTTGGAGGGCGAACCCGTTTTGACCAGCGGCCGCGTTGCCGACCAGGACCAGGCGCGCGTGTTCGAGGCGGGGCAGTGCGTGGCCATCGACCCGTCGAATTCGCTTTCGGTGGTTGACTGCGGCGAGGTCCACCAGATGGAGATCACCTCCACGGTCGAGCTGGCCAGCGTGTTCCCAGACCACACGCCGAGCGTCGAGGAGCAGGACCACCACCTCGGCGACGTGTGCACCGCGGCCGCGCAGGACTACCTCGGCGGCGAAGAGAACCTCTATCAAATCACGCTGCAGCCGTTCTGGACCACGCAGAAGCCGGTCTCCTGGGACGGCGGCTCGCGCAGCGTCAACTGCGCACTCGTCTTCTCGCGGCCGGAGGGCGGCTTCGCAGACCTCACCGGTTCCGCAACGGGCGGCAGGGAGCAGTTGCTTATCGACGCAGCGCCCCCCGCCCAAAAGCCCCAACGCCGACCCTTGCGCACCGACGCCTCCACCGCGCCCGCCACCGAACCGGCTGTGGAACCGCAATGATGACGCCGGTGACGCAGGAGGAGTTCGAGGAGATGATCAACGACGCCCTCGATGCCATCCCCGACGAGTTCGCCGAGCACATGACCAACATGGTCGTCCTCGCCCGCGACTTCAACTACGACGACCCGACGCTTCTGGGCCTGTTCGAGGGTGTCCCGCTCCCCGAGCAGCACTCCAACCACACCGGGTTCCTCCCCGACGCCGTCTTCGTGTACAAAAACGCGCTGGAGGCGATGTGCTCGGATGTTGACGAGCTGCGCGAAGAGGTCAAGGTCACCGTACTGCACGAGGTCGGCCACTACTTCGGCCTCCAGGAGCACGAGCTGCACGAGCTTGGTTGGGGCTAGATCGCCGTTACAACCGGCTGTTCCAAATGGTCACCGCCAAAGTGTTGCTTGCACATGGTCATCAACCGAGTAACCGGCCCGAGCCCAAAACCTGCGACGGCGACTAATGACCTTCTGCTAACAACACTTTGCAAGCAACACTTTGTGGGCGGCTACGGCAGCGGGTAATCCGCCCACTGCACAACCCGCCAGCTGCCGAATTCCCTCGCCGGCTCACCCGGATCCAACACAACGTACTGGCAGTTGGCCAGGTGGGACTGCTCGGCGTACTCGGGCGTGATCCCGGTTTCGTGGGTGGCGTTGGCAGCGTAGGCGCGGATGGCGCCGCCGTGGGAGACAACGACCGTGGTGCCACCCATCTCAACGTACGGCTGGATCGCGCCGTGGTAGCGGGTGAGGAACGTATCTAAGGTGTCGCCGTCTTCGATGAACGCGGCGAGGTCGCGGCGGTAAAAGCCCCGGAAAGCGGCGAAATAGGCGGTGTGGGCGGAACGGGAGTTGTGCATCTCCCACCGCCCGGCGTTGACCTCCTGCAGGCCGGCAACAGCCGGGATGTCGCCGAACCTACCCCCGGACTCGGGGCCGAAGGCGAGGTGGGCGGTTTGGCGGGCTCGGAGCGCCTCCGACGAGATCACCCGGTCCACGTCGAAATTCGCGAGGATCTCGTGGCCAGCGGCGCGCGCCTGCTCCTCACCCAGCTCCGTGAGCTGGGCTCCGGGCAGCGCGGTGTCCAGCTTGCGGTCGACGTTGGAAAACGTCTGTCCGTGACGAAGCAGGATCAGCATGGTGCACCGTCACCTAAGTCCGCACCCTCGACGAACCGCGGCCATGAGCCCAAGAAGCGCAGTTGGCTGGCGCGCGCCTCGATCCCCCGCAGCGCCTCAGCGACGGGCGCGTCGTCGCGGTGGCCGACGAGCTCGACAAAGAAGTGGTACGTGTTTGCCACCTCGCGGGTCGGCCGCGACTCGATGCGCGACATGTCAACACCGCGCGCGGCTAGTTCTTGCAGCGCCGAGGCCAACGCGCCCGGCTTGTTAGCGGTCTGGAAAATGATGAACGTGCGGTCGTTCCCGGTCGGCCCGCCGCCAACCGCCCCACGACCGGCCGCTCCCCCAGCTGGACCCACGAGGATGAAACGCGTGCGCGCCGTCGACAGGTCTGCCACACCGCGGGCGTGCACCTCGAGGTCAAACAGCTCCGCGGCGCGCTCGGGAGCGGCGGCAACATCGGCAGCGCCCTCGGCCACCATGCTGGCGGCGGCCGCATTCGAGGTCGCGGGCAAAAACTGCACGTCCCCGAGGTGCTCGGCGATCCACGACTTCACCTGTTGCTGGGCAACAGGGTGGGTGGAAAACAGGCGGGCGCGATCAAGCGCAAAGCCTCTCCGCGTCATGATGGCGAACGCGATAGCCAGCTCGGTCTCGGCGTAGATCTCCACGCCCGGGGCGACGAGAGCGTCGGCGGTTGAGGTCACGGCCCCATCCACGGAGTTTTCCACCGCGACCACCGCGTAGTCAACCTTGCCCGCGCGTACCGCGTCGAGAGCCTGGGCGGGCGAATCCACCGGCACGTACTCGGGGTCTGGAAGGTCGAAGCGGCGCGCGGCCTCCTCGGTGAAGGTGCCGGCCGGTCCGAGATACGCGATGCGGGTCACGGCGCTAAAGTTACCGCATGCGCCAGCGCCTTATCACCGAAGTGCTGCTTGTCCTCGCCGTCACCTTCGGCGCGTCAGGGGTGCGCGCAGTGCTGCGGCTGATCGAATCGCTCATTGCCGCGCCGCTGAACGAGCAGTCGACGGTGCTGGTCAACCAGCAGTCCACCACGACGTGGATTGATCTCGCGCTGCAGCTCACCTCCGTCGGCGTACTCATCGCGTGGGGCGGGCTGGCCTGGTACCTACTGAACGAGAGATGGCGCTGGCCGAGGTGGCGCGACCTCGGTGCCGGTGCCGGGCTCGCTGCCCTCATCGGCCTGCCGGGACTCGCGTTCTACATCGCCGCGGTGCACCTGGGTTTCAGCAAGGTTGTCGTGCCGGCCACCGATGCGGTGCAGATCCCCACCTCGCTTCTGTGGGCGTTCGCGAACGGCTTCGGCGAGGAGGTCGTAGTCGTGATGTACCTGCTCACGCGCCTTGCGCAGCTGGGGTGGAAACCGTGGCAGGCGGTGGCGGCATCAGCAGGGCTGCGCGGCTCCTACCACCTCTACCAGGGCCTCTCCGCGGGCCTCGGCAACGTGGTGATGGGCGTCATCTTCGCCTGGTTCTTCCACAGAACAGGCCGCGTGTGGCCGCTTATCCTTGCGCACTTCCTTATCGACGCCATCGCGTTCACCGCCTACCCACTCCTGGACCTTTCCTGGCTCGGCATCTAAGCCCGCGGGTTTAGACTGTCCGACATGTCAACGACGCCGCACTCCAACGACCCCAGGGACAACCTGGGCGATTACGTGCTGGGCAAAGACGGCAAGCCGCTGGTGGACCGCTACGGCCGCCCAGTGCACCGCCGCACGGATTACCAGCCGCGCCGCACGCCGCACGAGCAGCGCAATCAGGAGCAGCGCGCCCAAGAGCGCCCCCGCCCGCGGCAGCAGATGCCAGCGCCGCAACCCAAACCCCAACCCAGGCCTCAACCGCGGCCCGTGCCCAAACCGCAGCCTCGGCCCGAGCCAAGGCCCGAGCCCCGCCAGAAGTCGCGCAGGCAGCGCAGGCAGCGCAAGGCCCCGGGGTGCTTGGGGTGCTTCACGGTTGTTGCGGCAGTACTGGTCCTCACCCTCGTAGGGCTTTTGCTTGCCGACGCCCGCCTCACCCGCACCCAAGCGCTCCCGCCATCACAGGTCGAGAACACCTCCGGAACCAACTGGTTGCTGGTCGGCTCCGATTCCCGAACCGGCCTGTCCCAAGCTGAGATTGATCGCCTCGGCACCGGCGGCGATATCGGCTCGACGCGCACCGACACGATCATGCTTTTGCATATTCCGCGAACGGGGCAGCCCACGCTGGTGTCCATCCCGCGCGATTCCTACCTCGCGATTCCTGGTTACGGCTACGACAAGGTCAACGCCGCCTTTTCCTACGGCGGGGCGCCGCTACTCGTCCAGACCGTTGAACAGGCGACGGGGCTTAGGATCGACCGCTACGCCGAGGTGGGCATGGGCGGGCTCGCAAACGTCGTCGACGCCATCGGCGGCGTAGAGATCTGCGTGGCGGAGCCGATTGATGACCCGCTGGCGAACCTGAACGTCCAACCCGGGTGCCAGAAAATGGACGGTGCAACAGGCTTGGGTTACGTCCGCACCCGTGCAACAGCGCTGGGCGATCTCGACCGCGTCGCCCGCCAGCGAGAATTCTTGACCGCCGTGGTGTCGCGAACCCTCTCCCCCGCGGTGCTGCTGAACCCCTTCCGATTGGTCCCGCTCATGTGGACGGCGCCGACGATGTTCACGGTCAACCAGTCCGACCACGTGTGGAACCTCGCGCGCATCGCGCTCGCTATGCGCTCGGGCTTGGTCACGGAAACCATCCCGCTGGGCGGTTTCGCCGACACCGAGGTGGGCAACGTGATGCTGTGGGACGAGGCTGGGGCGCAGGAGTTGTTTAACCGGCTGCGGTAGGGGGCGCGGTGGTGGGCCAGGTGCCGTCGGCAAGCATCTGCTTCTTCCGCTCCACCCAGAAGTCGGCGTTTCTGATACCGAGGGCTTCCGGGTCGAACTGCGGGTCAAGGCCCGCCTTCTTCTGGCGGCGGTAATCCCACAGGCATTTGAGCGCCGGGGCCTGGATCACCAGGACCGCTACGATGTTGAGCCACGCGGTGGTGCCCACGCCGATGTCACCGAGCGCCCACGCCGTGCCCGGGGTGGACGTTGCGCCGACGACAACTGCGGCAATGATCAGCGCCCGCAGCACCCAAATCAGCGCGGTGCGCGCGCTCTCGCTTTTCACCCAGCGGTTCAGGTACGCGAAGTTCACCTCGGCCATGTAGTAGTAGGCCAGCACCGTGGTGAAGGCGAAGAACAAGATCGCCAGCGCCACGAACGAGGAGCCGAGGCCGCCGCTGAGCGTGTTCAGGCCCTCTTGCACGAAACCCGGGCCCACGGCCACGCCGTCCGGAAGCGAGCCTTGGTAGATCACGCCGCCGTCCTCGGACTGGTCTTCGAAGACCTTGTACATGTCGGTCGAGATGATGATGAACGCGGTTGCGGAGCAGACAAACAGGGTGTCGATATAGACGGCGAACGCCTGGACAAAACCCTGCTTCGCCGGGTGGGACACCTCAGCCGCCGCCGCCGACTGCGGGCCGGTGCCCTGGCCGGCCTCGTTGGAGTAGATGCCGCGCTTGACACCCCACGCGATTGCCGCGCCCAGCATGCCGCTGAACATCGCCTCCTGGTCGAAGGCGGAGCGGAAGATGAGCCCGAACACATTCGGGATCTCGGAGGCGTTCGCGATCATGATCACGGCCGCGACGACGATGTAGATCACGGCCATGAACGGCACGACCATCGATGCGAAGGTAGCGATGCGCTTGACGCCGCCGATGATGATGAAGCCGAGAAGCGCCGCCATCGCCGCAGCGGTGACCCAGGTGGAGATGCCCCACGCGTTGTTCACCGCGGCCGCCACGCCGTTGGCCTGGATGCCTGGCAGGAAGTAGGAGGTGGCCAGGATCATGCAGATAGCGAAGAAGATGGCGTACGCCTTGGCAACGCCGCGGGCGCCGGTGTGGGCGTAGGCCTTCTCGATGTAGAAGGCCGGGCCGCCGCGGTATTCGCCGGTGTCGCGGTCCTTCTCCTTGTAGATCTGCGCCAGGGTGCATTCGACGTACGACGTTGCCGAGCCGAGGAACGCCACGACCCACATCCAAAAGACCGCGCCAGGACCGCCAAAGGCGATGGCGGTGGCGACACCTGCGATGTTGCCCACGCCGACGCGGCCCGCAAGCGAGACCATCAGCGATTGGAACGAGGAGATCCCCGCTTCAGAGCTCTCGCCGGTGGACAGCTGCTTAATCATGTCGGGCAGGCAGCGGACCTGCAGGAACAAGGTCACGGCGGTGAAGTACACACCCGCGCCGAGACAGAGATACACCAGCCACTGGGACCAAATGATCCCGTCGAGGGTGTTGATGAACGTCTCCATGTTGCCCTCCACAAACCCGGTTTTATGCACAGATATCCAAGTGATACAAAAGATAGACCACGAACCCTGTGTCCCGGGTCACTTTTACGGGGGCAAAATTCTCGCGCGCCGCTAGATCGTCACCTGGCGCGACTTGATGTTGTCGAGCTGCTTGCGCTCGTCGGCGTTGAGCTGCGCGTCGGAGGCGTACTCCGCCACAATTTTCTCGTTCAGCGCGGTGAGCGCCTCGGCGTACGCGGCAGCCGGCGCCTCATCGGCGATCGGGTCCACGGCCGGGTCCAAATCCCACACCGGCACAACAACCCCGTGGGTGCGGAACGCGCCGGCGAACTTGGTGCCCTCGCCCAGGTTGAGCTCGCCGCGGGCCGCGATGCGCGCGAGCGCGGCCAGCATCTTGTCCTCGTTGTCCTCGCCGCGCACCCAGCGGATGTGGGCCTTGCCGCCGCCGGGGTTGACCCACCACGCCGAGCCCGGGATCGCGTCGCCGGATGCTGCCTTGATCTGGGTGGACGGCATCACTGCGTCGTTGGCGCGGGCGAGAGCCTGGCGCACCTCGGCGGGAAGCGCGGAGCCGTCGGCGAACCACCAGTCGAAGTCTTGGTGCTCGGTGATGGCAGGTAGCGCGGACGCGCCGACAAGCGAGGTCAGCTCCGGCTGCGTACCGTCGGCGACCGTCGACGCGAGCGACTCGCCCGGCTTGGCCTCAAGCACCCACGCCAGCGCGTAGGCCAGGTCGCGCCCCGGGTTCTGGGAGTGCGACTGCACCTGCAGCGCGACGAAGCGCTCGCCGCCTTCCTCTTCCGGACGCACCATCGCGGCGCCGGCGCCCGGCAGCACGGTGACGATGTTGACCGGGGTGCCGTTCACCTCGAACGCGGCGACGGCGGAGGGGACAAACTCCTGCAGCGCGATCAGGTCGGCCTCGGCGGCCAAGCCGCCGAACGGGCGGGGGTCCTTGGCAAACTGCTCGCGCTCGGCGGCGCGCGCCGCCAGTTTCGCCTCGCGGCGGGTCATGCCCTCGGGCAGCTGCTCTTTAGTCTTCTGCTTCTTCGGTTTCCTTGGTGCCATGGGCACTCATCGTAGCCAGCGCGAGGTCCGGCAGGTCCGTAGCCATGACGTCCACCCCGTGGTCGGCGCACCACTGCATCTCAATCGGCTTGTTCACCGTCCACGTGTACGTTTTCAAACCCCGGTAGCCCAGAAGCTCCGGCTTGGCCATCAGGTGCGAGATCCCGGGCCCCACACCGTAGGGCTTCGACCACATCACGTTCTTCGGGTTCCAGCGCCGCTCGCGGAGGTTGAACAGGTAGAACGTCTCCAGCTGCGGGGCGAACTCGGTGAAGTAGCGCACCGCGCGGTGGGAAAAGGAGATGAGGTGGATGCGCTCCGAGTCGTGCAGCCGGTGGTAGCGAAGGGCCCGCAAGGTCTGTTCCTCCACCTCCGGCCCGAATCGGCTCGGGTGTTTAGTCTCTATGTAGAGGTGTTTGTCGGGGTGGGCGGTGATGAGGTCTAACAGGTCGTCGATAAGCATCAAGCCCTCAGCGCTTTGCACCGGGTCGTGCGCAACCACCAGCTCGCCCTTCGGCGTGAGGCGCACGTCGCACTCGATACCGTGGATGGGCAGCGCGAGCGCCTCCTCGAACGCCTGCGGCGTGTGCTCGGGAAAGCGGCCGGAGAAGCCGCGGTGCGCCACAATCTCAGTCACGCGCCCCACCGTAGTCGTTGTTTGACACAATGCTTGCATGCAACGTCCCCGCCTTGACCAGATGCTGGAGTCCGTCCGCAACGCGCGCAACCGCTACTCGGTGAGCAAAGACGGCCTGCTCGCGGCGCCGGTTGCGGCGGTGCAGGTGTTCACGGACCTTTCCCCCGCGCTGCGGCTGCGCGGGTTCCAGCGGCTGCCCAGGAGCTTCCGCGCAGGCGCCTTGGGCGCCGAGGTGGCCACGTGGGGCGCGCTCGCACCGTCGCTCCTTCCGCACAAGTGGGCCACCACCGCGGCGAACACGGCGGTGCTCCAGGGCATCGGGCACGGGGTGGCCACCGCGGCGGTGCGGGTGTTCTTCCCCGGCGAGTACCGCAACGTGCGCCAGCTCGCCGGCCCGACCCGCCTGGCCATGACGGGGGTGACCACCGGCGTGATCACCATGGCGCTTTTGCGCCGCCGGGAGCAGGAGCACCTGGTGGAGGTCGAGGGCGACTACTCCGTGTGGGACACCATCGGCGGGCTGACCCTGGGCACCATCGGTTACGGTGCGCTGCTGGGCGTCGGGGAGGTCATCCAGACGCTTATCGACGCCCTGAACGCACTCCTCGGCCGCAAACTCCCGCCCGTGACCTCGTGGCCGATCGCGATCCTCGGCGGCGGCGGGCTGATCTTCCTGTTCACGGACCGGTTGGTGCTGCGCCGCTTCGTCTCGTCGGTGATGCGCGAGGCCCAGGAGCTCGACCGCGATTTCATGCGCGGCGCCGACCGCCCCACCGAGCCCGAGCGCTCCGGCTCGCCCGCCTCCACCGTGTCCTGGGAGTCCATGGGCCGCCAGGGCCGCGCCACGGTGGCCGGGGGTCCACGCAAGCGCCAGATCGAGCGCGTGCTCGGCTTAAGCGACGGCGTGGCGAAGGAACCGATCCGCATCTTCATCGGCCTGCACGGGCTCGACGCGAAGAAGTCGCCCGACTACGCGGCGATGGCCGAGGAAGCGGTTGCGGAGATGCACCGCACCGGCGCGTTTGAGCGCGGCCACATCGCGCTCATGGCCGGCGCCGGCACGGGCTGGGTGAACGACTTCCACACCTCCGGCTTCGAGTTCGTCACCCGCGGCGACTCCGCGATCGTGTCCATGCAGTACTCGTTTTTGCCCTCGGCGTACTCCTACCTGGCGGACCACGAATCCCCCGTGCGCTCGACGCGCCTGCTGGCCAAGGCGATCCTGCAGGAGATGGAGAAGATCGACGAGGACGCGCGCCCCAAGCTCTACTTCGGTGGCGAATCGCTCGGCGCCTACGGCGTGTCCGACGTGTTCGAATCGGTGGAGGAGTTCATGCACGGCACCTCCGGCGGCGTGTTCACCGGCGTGCCCGGCTTCGCCCGCAACCACTCCGAGCTCACCCGCCGCAGGGAAGAAGGAAGTCCGCAGCGCCTGCCGCTTATCGACGGCGGCCGCAACACCCGCTTCGCCGCCCACCCCGACCACCTCGCCCACGATTTCAAGGGCGACCCGTACGACAACGAGTGGGAGGAGCCGCGCTACGTCTTCGCCCAGCACGCCTCCGACCCCGTGGTCTGGTGGGAGCCGCACCTGATCTGGCGCGCCCCGGACTGGTTGAAGGAACCGGGATCGCGCGGCCGCAAGGCGCCTGAGGCGCAGCACCTCGACGTGCTGGACACCCTGCACTGGTTGCCGCTGGTCACGTTCTGGCAGGTCGCGATCGACCAACTGGTCTCCCAAGACGTGCCGTCGCCGCACGGGCACAACTACCACGACGAGACGGTGGCCTACTGGAACGCTGTCGTCCACGGCGAGGGCGGGAGCGACGGCGCGGGTCTAACCGAGGCGGAAATCGCCCGCGCCAGCGCCTGGATTCACCGCGACGCGGTGAAGCTGCGCAAGCCCCCGGGTGGCTTCCCTTCCAAGCACGGGTACTGACATGAAGATGCGCTCCGAAGTATTCCGCAACGCCGTCTCCGCCGTCGCCGCGTGGGCGGTGGGCACGGCGTCGCTCCTCGCCGGCTACGCGTCGGGAATCTTGGACTACCAAGACTTCGACTTCTGGGGCACCGCCCTCGTCGGCTGGCTGCTGATGTGGGTGCTCTTCGTTGGCATCTACAGCACGTGGACCGACCGGATGCTGCGCGGCCGCAGCCAGGAGCATCTGCGGGAGTACGCCGCGCGCGAGCGCGCCACCGCCCGCAAGCCGTGGGCGCAGCAGCTCGGGTTCAAGGGCGCCACGCAGCTTGCCGTCACCGCCGGCTTCGCCTCCCTGTTCCTGGTCATCATGAGCACCCAGCTTCCCCAGACGATCAACCACCTGGCGCTGCTGGTGCTCAACGTCCTCGCCACCGCTCTGTCCTGGCACTACATGGTGGTCGTCTTCGCCACCGATTACCTCGAGCTCGACCTCGGGGAGGACGGCGCGCGCCACTTCGAATTCGCGCACGTGGAACGCCGCGGCGAGGAGCCGATTTACGACGACTACTTCACCCTCGCCGCCTTCACCTCCGTCATGGGCGCGCTGGCACCTGCGCAGGCGCTGACCCGTAAGGGCTGGAAGCGGCTGCGCGCCAACGCCATGGTGGCGTTCGCGTTCAACACGATGGTGATTGCCGTGGTGGTCGCGATCGTGACCGCCGGCATCACCACCGAGTAGCCTCCGCTAGATACCGCAGGCCACGCCCGTGGAGTGGTGCGGGCAGTACCCGTTGGGCACCTTGTGCAGGTACTGCTGGTGTTCCTCTTCGGCGAGGTAGTACTCCACGCCGTCTGACTCCACGGATTTGACCTCGGTGGTGATCTCGCCGAAGCCCGCGTCCGCGAGCGCCTGCTGGTACTCCGCGATCCACCCGCGGATCTGCTCCGCCTCCTCTTCGGTGTCGGTGTAGAACGCCGAGCGGTACTGGGTGCCCACGTCGTTGCCCTGGCGGTAGCCCTGCGTCGGGTCGTGCGCCTCAAGCGCGGCCTTCACCAACTCCTTCAGGCTCACCACCTGCGGGTCATAGACCACCTCGACCAGCTCCACGTGGTTGGTCGCACCCGAGCACACTTCGCGATACGTCGGGTTTGGGGTCACACCGCCGCCGTATCCAACGGACGTCGACTCCACCCCGTCCATCTGCCAGTACATCTTCTCCGCACCCCAGAAGCAGCCGATGCCGATCAGCAGGCGCTTCTGTCCCTCGCGCCACGGGCCGGTGATCGGCGTGGCCAGCACCGCATGCGTGCGCGGGATGGCCAGCACGGGCTCGCTTCGCCCGGCCAGCGCCTGATCCTTGTCCACCAATTGCGGAGTTCTACCAAAGAGGAATCCCATAGCGCCCCAATTTACCTCGGCGCCCCAACAAAGAAATTTTCATTACCATGGGGCACGCAATTGATTTTCAACGAAAGGAATCACCATGGCTGTTTACGAGCTTCCGGAACTCCCGTACGCGTACGACGCGCTCGAGCCGCACATCTCTGCCGAGATCATGGAGCTGCACCACGATAAGCACCACGCGAACTACGTCAAGGGCGCGAACGCAGCCCTTGAGGCGCTTGAGGCTGAGCGCAACGGCGAGGCAGACGCCGACAAGATCCGCGCGCTGACCAAGAACCTCGCATTTAACCTCGGTGGCCACACCAACCACTCCATCTTCTGGAAGAACATGGCACCGAACGCCGGCGGCAACCCGACCGGCGCTATCGCTGAGGCCATCGACCGCGACTTCGGTTCCTTCGAGGCCTTTAAGAAGCAGTTCTCCGCAGTGGCGAACGGCCTGCAGGGCTCCGGCTGGGCCGTGGCTGGTTACGACCACATCGCTGGCCGCCTGATCATCCAGCAGATGACCGACCAGCAGGGCAACATCTCCGTGGACTTCACCCCGGTGCTCATGCTCGACATGTGGGAGCACGCGTTCTACCTGCAGTACAAGAACGTCAAGGCTGACTACGTCACCGCTTGGTGGAACGTTGTTAACTGGGACGACGTCAACGAGCGCTACACCAAGGCTGCGGCGTAAACGCCTAGCGTCTCGCTGCACCTGCCAACGGCATCGGGTTGTTACCGGTGCCGTTTTTTGGTTGCGCCGCAGGGTGAGCTGGGCCACCATGGGTACGCATGAGGAAGGGCAGCGCCGAATACCGCAGAGCCACGATCGCGATGCTGTTCGTTGGCCTCGCCGTCTTCTCCTCGCTGTACCTCACGCAGGCTCTCTTGCCGACGCTCACCGAAACCCTCCAGACCACACCTTCGACCGCCGCGCTCACGGTTTCAGCTGCAACCGGTGCCCTCGCGGTCTGTGTGGTGCCGGCCTCCATCCTTTCTGAAAAGTTCGGCCGCGGCCGCGTGCTCATCATTTCCGCCGTCGTGGCGACCGCGCTCGGGATCGTGGTGGCGCTTAGCCGCAGCATCGAGCAAATGATCGCGCTGCGCGCCCTCCAGGGCGTGCTGCTCGCCGGTACGCCGGCGGTGGCGATGACGTGGTTAAGCGAGGAACTGCACAACGATGACCTGCCCGGCGCGATGGGCCTCTACATCGCCGGGAACACGGTCGGCGGGCTCATGGGCCGCCTCATCCCCTCCTTCGTGCTCGAGGTGGCGTCGTGGCGGTGGGCTATCGCGGTGAGCGCGACCGTGAGCCTGGCGCTGGCGCTGGGCGCGTGGGCGCTTCTGCCGGAGCAGAAGAACTTCGTGCCCAAGGAGTCGATTCGGCCCGGCGCGGAGTTCTGGTCGGTGGTTGGGCACCTGAAGAACCCGCGCTTAGTCGGCCTTGCGGTGACCGCGTTTTTGGGCATGGGCGTATTCGTTTCCATGTACAACTTCTTCGGGTTCCGCGCGATTGCGCAGTTCAGCCTACCGCCTGCGCTTGCTGGGTTGACGTTCGTGATGTATCTGTCGGGCACGTGGTCGAGCGCCCGCGCCGGCACCTTTGTCGGCCGCCACGGCCGCGGCCGGGTGGTCGTCGCCGGCGCGGTGCTCATGCTCGTCGGCGCGCTCATCGGCGCGAGCTCGAACCTGTGGGTCACGCTCGTTGGCCTGCTCATCTTCACGGCAAGCTTCTTCGCCATGCACTCCACCGCCTCCGGGTGGGTGGGCCAGATCGCGGAGCACGACCGCGCCGAGGCCTCCAGCCTCTACGTGTTCTCCTACTACATGGGGTCGTCGCTGCTCGGCGCGGCGACCGGCCGGGCGTTCGAGGCGCTTTCCTGGAGCGGGTTCGTGGGCGTGCTGGCGGCGCTGCTGGCGGCGCTCGTTGCGGTCGCGCTCGCGCTCGCGGCAGGCGAGCGGCGGGCGCGCTAACGGCGCCCGCGCTAGGAAAGCGGCGGCACACCCGGCGCGCCCGCGGTGAGGAAGTTGCGCACCGCGCGGGTAGCTCGGCAGTCGTCTTCGTTGTAGCGCAGCAGCATGTCGCGGGCGGCCGCGTCGCCAAGCCGGGCAGCCCTGCGCAGCGCGATGGAGCGCTCCCCGTCCATGTCCTCGTCCTCCCAGCGGAACCCCGCAACGGGCGCGAGCACTTTCAGCCCCAAGCCGTCGGTGCCGACAAGATAGCGGCGGGCGTGGGCGAAAACGTCCACCCACTCGTCGGAAGACGTGAACGCGGCGACCTCGTCGGCATCGATAGAGCCGAACCGCTTCGCCGAGGAGCGCATCCAGTAGTTCTCCCCGCCGGCGGCGTAGCAGTAGGCGCGGAACGTCTTGCCGGCCGCGTGCGCATCTCGGCGCTGCTGCATCAGCCACGCCCAGAAGGACGAGAAGTTGGCCTCTTCCGCCTCGCCGCCAACTTCCTCCCACGTGACAAAGGCGTGGTAGTCCGAGCCGTCGAAGGCGCCCCAGAGGTAGGCGCCCTGGTCGAGGTAGGCCTCCATGTCCACATCGATCTCGACGTCGGCGCGCGGGATGTCGATCTCGCCTTCGCGGCGCAGCACTGCAACACCATCGCGCCGGGCTTGAGCGATGCGGGAAGGATCGCCGAGGTTGGCGTCGATAAGCTGCTGCACCGTGTCGATCCCCTGCTGCCGAAACGCGTCGCCGCGGCCGCCCGGAAAAACGAGCGAGATGTCGTCGAGCTCCTCGAGGCGCGGCTGGCACAGCACCCAAAAACGGCAGGTAGCGCACTGTTTCAACCGCTTCGGCTCGTCTGGAATTGGCGCGTTCAGCGCCTCGATGAGCGGCGGGATGAAACGGGTGACGTCCGCGATATACGCGCGCGTGCGGTCTTGGCCGATGACGCCGCCGGAGCCGGTGTCCAACCCCTCGGCGCGCAGAAGCAGCTCCGCCAGACCCAAGCGGTAGCCGTCGGCGGTGTGGTGGCGGGCCTTGGCGTGCACCGCCAGCGGGTCCGAGAGGCCGAGGCGGTTGACGGCGACCATTTCAAGCTCCGCTTCCGGGTGGGGCCTGGCCACGCGGTGGTTGGAGATCACCACCGGCGCGTAGCCGGCGTCGGTGCGCACAAGCACGTCCACGTCGACGGCCACGCGCCAGCCCTCGAGCTCGCCGGTGAGCGCGGCGTTGGTGATCAGGTTGGCGCCCGCGCGCATCGCGGCGCGGGTCTGGGAGAACGCTTGCTCGGGGGTCAGCGCGGGGTCAAGGTCGACGCGGCGGAAAAGTTTCCGGCGGCCGTCGCCAACCGCCCGCTTCACCGGCAAGCTGTCCAGCACGATCGCCCGGGCCGCGTCGATCTGCGGCTGGCGCGACACCGCGTCCGGCAGCGGAGGAACATCCGGGTGCGCGGCGCGCTGGCGGAGCCGGTACCGGCAACCCACCAGGTCCGAGGCGCGCACATCCGGATGGTTCGTCACAATGCCAGCGATGTTACCTGCCGGGAAAGGTAAGGTGGTTCACCGAAGCTTATTTATAGATGTAGGGAGCACATTTCCATGGGAATCATCAAGTCGATCCGCAGGTCGCGCAAGAAGAGCCGCGCCAAGGCGCAGGCGGCGGCGAAGAAGGCGCAGGCCGAGGTGAAGCGCGCGGAGGCGCGCGCACGCAAGTACGCCCGCGACGAGGCGAAGGCAGACCTGCGCACCGCCGAGCTGTTAGACAAAGCGGAAAAACGCCTGCTGAAGGAGGAGAAGAAGGGCCTGAAGCAGAAGCGCAAGCACGAGAAGCAGCTAGCCGAGGCGCACCTGAAGCGCATCGAGGAATCCGGACTGACCAAGAAGAAGGCGAAGAAGTTCACCGGCGGTGCCCGCGCCCTCATCCCCGTGCTGCTTCCGCTGGCTTACAAGGCGCTGACCTCGCTTCAGCAGGGCCAGCTGAACAACCGCGCAGCGTCGATGGGCCTGACCTCCCAGGACATTGCCCGCCACTCCGGCCGCGGCGCCGAGCTGAAGGCCCGCATCGAGGCGATCCGCGCAAACGTTGAGCGCGACAACAACCTGCCGCGCGGCTTCGCCGAAGACGCGCGCGTGCGCCTCGCCGACCTTGAGCAGGCCGTCCGCAACGCAGAGAACGCGAGCCCGGTGCAGCAGCGTCTTGCCCACAACGCGATCGAGGAAGACCTGACCGATCTGGCGAACCTGGTGCACGACAAGGCGGTCAAAAACTAGCGGCTGGCTTGAGCCCCCGCTAGAGCACGCCGAGCTCGCGCGCCGCGGCGACGGCGGAGGTGCGCGAGCGCACGCCCAGCTTGTCGTAGATGTGCACGAGGTGGCTCTTCACCGTCGCCTCAGAGAGCATGAGGTCTTGGCCGATTTCGCGGTTGGACGACCCAGCGGCCACCAGCTGCAGCACCTCCAGCTCGCGCGGCGTGAGCGAGGAGCGCGGCTCCGCCTCGCGCGTGGCCAGGCGCTCGCGCACCACCGGCGACATCGGGGGCACGGGCGGCTGCGCATCCTCGCCGCCGACGGAGCGCACCGCGGCGATGAGCTCCTCCGGCGGGGCGTCCTTCAATAGGTAGCCCACGGCACCGGCCTCGATCGCGCCGAGGATGTCGGCATCCGTGTCGTAGTTGGTCACCACCATCACCTTCGGCGGGGTTCCCATGGTGGCGCGGATCTCGGCCGTGGCCTGCGCGCCCGTCATTACGCGGGCACCTTCCGCGCCGGCACCGAAGCGCAGGTCCATCAGCACCACGTCGATGCCGCCGGCCTGGGCGGTCGCAATCGCTGCTTCCGCGGTGGCCACCTCGCCCACCACCAAAATGTCGTCGGCCTGCTCGAGCACCGAGCGCAGGCCTAGTCGGACAATCTCGTGGTCATCGGCGAGCAAGACGCGAATCATGGCT
Organism: Corynebacterium sp. Marseille-Q4381; assembly: GCF_036881695.1. Taxonomy (NCBI): domain Bacteria; kingdom Bacillati; phylum Actinomycetota; class Actinomycetes; order Mycobacteriales; family Corynebacteriaceae; genus Corynebacterium; species Corynebacterium sp. Marseille-Q4381. The sequence continues at coordinate 105,770 of NZ_JBAJNR010000009.1, forward strand.
CCATCCTATCCGCCGGCCCCGCAGCCGAAAGCGGCACCGCGACACTCAGCGCCGTCGGCCCGCCCGGCGCGGATTCGATCGTGAGCTCCCCGCCAAGCTCCGCGGCGCGGGAGCGCATCGCATCGAGCCCTAAATGCCCCAACCCCGCCGGCTTGCCGGCTTGCGCGGCCGCGTCGAAGCCGCGGCCGTTGTCCACCACGTCCAGGTGCACATCCCCCGGCTCGTAGGTCATGGTGATCCGCACCCGCGTCGCACCCGAGTGCTGCACGGCGTTGGACACCGCGCCCTGGGCGATGCGCAGCAGGCCGGCCTCGACGCGCATGGGCAGGTCCACCACCTCGCCGTGGGTTTCCACCTCGATTTTCATGTCACTGGCCGCCACGAAGTCGGCGGCGATGCGCTCCAGCGCCTCACTGATGCGGGCCTCCCGCAGCCCGGCCGGGGTGAGTGCCGCAATCATGGCGCGCGTCTCCGCGAGGTTGTTCGACGCGGCCCGGCGCGCCGCCTCCATGCGCTTCAGCGGCATCTCCAGCTCGTTTTCCCCCACGTCGAGGGCGCGCAGGTCGCGCTCGGCAGCGTGCAGCAGCATCTGGATCGAAGACAGGTTCTGCGCGACGGTGTCGTGGATCTCGTGGGCGAGCCGCTCGCGCTCTTGCGCCACACCGGCTTCGCGCTCGGTGGTGGCGAGTTGCTTGCGGGTGGCCAACAGCTCGTCGATAAGCAAAAGCCTCTCTTTGCTCACCCGGCTGATCGTGGTGAACGCGTAGTTGATCGCCACCACAACCACAGCGGACAGCGCGGGCCCCATCACGCCGCCGAGGGTGAGACCGGTGGGGACTTGGAAGCCGATGGCGGTGGCCAGGCCCAGCGCGACCCAGGTCAGGCCGCGCCAATCGTTGAACGCGCGCAGCGAGACGAAAAACAGGATGAACACCCAGTAGATCGCCACCGGGGAAACGACCATATCCGCGATCCAGACGGCGAACAGCGCGGTAATCCAGATCGCGCGGTGCCACCCGCCCCAGCGCGGCATCTCCACAATGCCGTAAAACAGCAGGAAGGAAAACGCCGTGACCAGCACAATGTGCAGCAGCGCCGCGTTGAGCGGCATCCGCGCAAGCGCCGCGAGCGAGACCAGCACCAGACTCACGGCCAGCACGGTGATGCCGGTGTCGAGGGCCTTGTTGTCGGGGATGTCGGCGGGGTCCCGCTCCAACATCACTAGTCTGGAGCTCATGCGCATGAGACTACCCATCCTGGCCTTGGCGATCGGCCTCGCGGGGTGCTCCGCGCCGCAGGTGGTTGAGGAGGCGCCCGAGGAGCCGGTGCTTGCCGACGCCCCGCCGGTCGCCATCCTCCCCCACACCGACCGCGCGAGCTTCGACGAATGCCCGTACCTGAACACGCAGTGGGTTGCGGACACGAACGGGCAGCGCGTCACCGGTGTGGGCGTCGACCCGGGCCCGGACGGGGTGTTCGACCCGCCGGCGTGCCAGTTCTGGTCCTACCCGGAAGAGCCCCAGCTGACGGTGTTTGTGCGCCGCATGCCGACGCCGGAGCAAGCGATGGCCGTGGTGGACTGGGCCGCGCCGGTGGAGTTCACCGACCCGGCCGACCAGCCGGAGGGGTGGAACGGGGGCCGCCACGGCGGCGGCGCGGTGCCGGGCCGCATCGGCGCTGCGTACTCGGTGGCCAAGGGCCCGGTCGCCGTGACCGTGTTCACCAACCAGGACGAATCGGTCAAAGCGCAGCTTGTCGCCGAGGAAGTTATCACTAACCTGGGATTGTGATGATCAATGTTGCCGCTGTTGTGATCCGAAACGCGCGCGGCGAGGTGCTGTGCGTGCGCAAGAAAACCAGCCCGCGCTTCCAGCTGCCGGGAGGCAAGCCGGAGGAGGGTGAGTCGGTGGTGGACACCGCACTGCGCGAAACGCTGGAGGAGACCGGGCTCGAGCTGGACCGCCTCTCACTGGGCTACCTCGGCCGCTTCTCCGCGCCGGCGTCGAACGAGCCGGGGCACACCGTAACCTCGACCGTGTTCACGGCGCCCGAGCCGGCAGACGCACCCGCGCCGGCGGCAGAGATCGCCGAGGTGGCCTGGATCGACCCCGCCGCCCCCGGCGAGGTGGAACTCGCGCCGCTTTTGGCCACGCAGGTCTTCCCCGCGCTTGCGCCGCGCCAATTGCGCGCCGTTGCCGTCTTCGCCGGCGCGCGCCCCGGCACCGACCCAGCGACATCCCGGCTCGCGTTCGCTTTCGGTGAGGCGCTCGGCCGCGCCGGCATCACGCTGGTCTACGGCGGCTCGAAGCTGGGGCTGATGGGCGAGGTGGCGCGCGGCGCGCACTTGCAAAACGGCCGGACTTGCGGCGTGCTCACCACGCACTTGGCGGGCTACGAGCTGAAGTACGACGAGCTCGACCAGCTTGAAGTGGTGGACACCATGGCGCAGCGCAAAGCTCGGATGGGCGAGCTCGCCGACGCGTTCGTGGTCCTCCCCGGCGGGGTCGGCACGCTCGACGAGCTTTTTGATGAATGGACGAATCAGCAACTCGGCCTTCACGCCAAACCGATTGGGCTGCTCGGCGAGCAGTTCTGGCGCCCGATGGCGGAGATGGTGGACCACATGGTCGACCACGGTTTCGTCCGCGCCACCGACCGCGACCACCTGCTCGTCGAAGACTCGCCGGAGACGATGCTGGAATCAATGCGGACCTGGGTGCCGCCGGTGCCGCGGTGGATCTAAGGCGCCGGCTTGCCGCGGCCGGGTTACACGGCGACGTCGTTGTACGGCATCAGTGATGACACCCACGGGAAGACAACTTCCATGAGTAGGAAGAAGACCGCCACCAGGATGATGATGGTAATCAGCCACTTCACCGCCGGCGGACCGGGGAGTTTGCGCCACAGGGCTGCGTACATGGTTGCTCCTTTCGCGTATCCCGTTAGCTGAGCCTCTAACCGAGCTCCGTCATCGCAGGCGGCAGCGCGCCACCGCCGCCCGGCGCCTTCGGCATGGATTCCGACATCACCGCGTGGATGATCATGCGCTCCGCGTTCGAGAACTGCGGGTGGCACGTGGTCAACGTGATGATTGACGCCATGCCCGGCACCACCTCGGTCGAGCGGGTCTCCGGCATGGGGTTGACCACGTTGATGTCGTTCGGGGTCGTGATGTGGCGGCCCATCACCTGCGCGTAGTCGCCGCCCGCCACGCGGTCGGTGAGGTCCTGGGGCAGGCACGGAGACACGGACGCGCGGCGCAGCTCAGGGTCTGCGTCCATGGGCAGCACCCGGTAGGTCACCCACTGGGACTGGGTCTCCACCACGATGGCGTCGCACGTTCTCAGCTGGCCTAAGTCGTTGAACGGCGCACCCTTGCCCACGCGGTGGCCGGCGACAGCGAAGTTGCCGGGCTCGCCGGGCATCTGCGTGCCGGGGTAGCGCCCTGGTCCGGCCAAAAGCGTTTGCTCGCCGACACCCTCCAGCACGGCGAACTGGTAGTCGGGGCCGAAGGCGGGGATGTACATGCGCGCGAACGCGTCGCCGTCTTGCGGCACGCGGCGCTCGCGCGGGTTGACCCAGTTCTCCTCCCACACGGCCTCGAGCCGCGACTGCGCGTCGTTCTGCATCTTGGCCGAGGCGATGTTGGTCCAGAACGACTCGTAAAACGCGAACAGGAGCAGCAGCGCACCCACGGTGAGGAACACCTCGCCGACGATTTGGGGCACCGTCACCGGCTTGCGCCCCGCTTCTCCGGCCGGGACGGTTTTAGCCGCCGGAGCCGTCTCACCGGGCCAGTACGGTTGCGGTGGTGTGGAGCCCGATTGCATGGCCTAACATTAACGCACATGCTGGAATTGCTCGTGTACCCGGTCTCGGCCGTGATGAAGTTCTGGCATTGGCTGCTCACGGGGGCCTTCAGCGTCGAGTCCAGCAAAGCGTGGGCGGCGTCGGTGTTCCTCCTCGTGCTGTCGGTGCGCTCGATCATCCTCCCGTTCGCGTGGCAGACGTACAAGTCCACGCGCACGTCGTTTTTGATGCGCCCCCACATGGACAAGATCACCGAGCTCTACGGCGAGTCCACCGAGGTCGCCGACCTGCGCGCCGAGGAGAAGGCCCGAAAGCAGATCCAGAAGGAGCACGGCTACAACCCGTTCGCGGCCTGCGTGCCGGCGATGATCCAGATCCCCGTGTTCTTGGGCCTCTACCGCCTCCTTTTGTGGATGGCTGTGCCGGACGCCGCCGCCGGCAAACGCATCGGCGTGCTTTCCGACTCCGAGATCGCCTCCTTCCGCGACTCCACCTTCTTCGACGTGCCGCTGGCAGCTTACGCGTCGATGACCCAGGAGCAGTTCGCCTTCCTCGGCACCACCGAGGACGAGGTGATTGTCCTCGCAGCGATCATGATTCTGCTCGCCATCGCGTTCACCTCGACGAACATGCTGGTCACGCAGATCCGCAACCGCTTCACCCTCGAGTGGGCGAACACCACGTCGCGCCGGGCCTACTACTTCATTTACTGGGTGATCCCGCTGGTCGCGCTCAGCCTCCTCGTTGCGGGGCTGACCGGCCGCGTGCCGGTCGCGCTGTTGATGTACTGGGTTGTCAACAACCTGTTCACCGCCGTGCAGAACGTCTGCCTGTGGTTCTTTGCCGTGCGCACGATGCCAGCGACCCCGCTCCACCGCGAGGCCCAGGCCGCGGCGCACGCCAAGGTGAAGCAAGAGCGCAAGCAGGTGAAAGAGGACAGGGCAGCTTTACGACGCCAACGTGTCTCCATCCTCACCCACCCCTCCGAAGCCGGCCGCATCACCCGCGAAATCCGCGAAGAAAAGCGCGCGCGCAAGGAGAAGAAGGCTGCGGAGAAGGCGGACGCGAAGGCGCTGAAGAAGGAGCGCAACCTCGCGCGCAAGGAGCTGAACAAGCTGCTCGCCGAGGAAAAGGCGGCCAAAAAGCGCGCGAAAAACACGGAACCCGGTGCCGCCGCCGGCATCACTATCGAGGGCAGCACCCGCTGGACCGGCGAGTAGCCTGCGCTAGATCGAGTAGTCCGCAGGCGGTGCGCCGAGCTCGTTTTTCGCGAGCTGGCGCGCGGTTTTCAGCGGCGCGACGCTCTGGGTGAACCGGGCGCCGGCGAGGCCGCCGTCGAGGAAGATGAGCATCTGGTCCGCCTGGCCGGAGGAGTCGTACCCGTTCTTCTCCGACAGCAGACCGGTCAGCGTCTCGTGCATCCAGCGCCGGTGGTTCAAGCTGGTCTCCACAATGCGCTTCTCGGAATCGGTTTCAGGACGCGGGTACTCGTTCGCCGCGTTGAAGAACGGGGACCCGCGGAACTTCTTCTCTGGCTCTTCGTCAATCGCCATGTCGAAGAACGCGAGCACCCTCGCGTCGTTGTCGGCGGCGCGATCCGCGCGCTCCTGCCAGCGGGTGCGGTACTCCTCGTCCATGCGCTCGAGGTAGGCCACGACCAAGTTGTCCTTAGAGCCGAGCAGCGAGTACAGCGACGCCTTGGCCACGTCCGCCTCGCGCAGGATGCGGTCGATGCCGATGACGCGGATGCCTTCTTCGTTGAAGAGTTTTGTCGCTGCGTCGAGAAGCCTCTGCCTGGGGCTGGGCCGATTGCGGCGGCGCGTAGCCGGCTTCTTCTTCGCCGGGTCTGCTTGTGTCACACTCGTCTCCTGTTCTCCCACTCGCCAACTAGACAAACCGGTACGTTCATCTTAGACCCTGCCCCATGCAAATGCCCATTAAAAAAATCCCCCGGACGGATCCGGGGGATGATCTAACTAGCGAGTTAACGACGGCTGCTAGTCACCTTGTTCACGATCCACAGGAGGATAATCGCGCCAAGCAGGCAGGTGAGGAAGCTGAAGAAGAAGTTGCGGCCCTCAACCTGGACACCGAAGAGGGTCAGCAGCCAACCGCCGATGAGACCGCCGATGATGCCGACGAGGATGTTCAGGCCGATGCCCATCTGCGCGTCGCGGTTCTGCACCATCGACGCGATCCAGCCGGCGAGACCGCCGAGCACGAGCCAACCAAAGAAGCCGAGAGTAGGAGTCATTGGGATAATCCCTTTCACATTGAGTTGTGTCTATAGACCTTTTGCTGGGCCCATTATGCCAGCCTAATCCTCTGGTCGCACCACCATCATCGGGCACGGCGCCGACTGCAGCAGCGCGCGCGAGGTGGAACCCAGCAGCATGCCCTTGAATCCGCCGCGGCCGTGCGAGCCCGTGACCAGCAGCTGCGCGCCCTGCGCGGCCTCGGTCAGCGCGCGCACCGGGCGGTCGCGCGTAATCATCTTGCGCATCTCAACGTTCGGGTGGGACTTGGCAAATTCGCCCAGGTACTCGTCGAGCATCGCCGATTTCTCCGCGCGGGCCTCTTCCCAGCGGTCGTCCGTGATGGTGAACGCCGGGCCCGACATTGTCACCTGCGAGTCGATCCACGTGTGCACTGCCAGAAGCTCCGCGCCGCGCGCTTCCGCCTCTTGGAAGGCCACTTCGGTGGCTCGCTTAGACACCTCGGAACCGTCCACGCCCACCACGATCGGGCCGTACTTCGTCTCATCGGTCACCGCGTTGTCTTCGCGCACCACGACAACCGGGCAATGGGCGTGGGAGACCACGGCGGCCGAGACGGAGCCCAAAACCACGCCGGAAAGTCCGCCGAGACCGCGGGAGCCGGTAACAATCATGCCCGCGTCGCGCGACATCTCCAGCAGCATGTCGATCGGCGAGCCTTCCGCCACCGCGTGCCCGATGCGCAGCTCAGGCGCGACCTCGAGTGCGACCCCGCGCGCGTCGTCGACCTTCTGCATCGTCTCGCGCTGCAGGTCGTCGTACAGTTCCTGCGGCGGCACCATGCCCTCGGCGTAGAGGAACTGCGGCATGGTGTAGCTCGACGCCAAGCGCAGCGCCACATCGCGTTTCGCGGCGGTGTTGGCCGCCCACCGCACCGCGTTGTCCGATGCTGGGCTGCCGTCGACGGCGACTACAACGTCGTTCTCGCTGGTCATTACGTGCTCCTTACTTCTCCGGGTACGCCTTCAAGCTTATCCCTTGGTGGCGGCTTCCGCGTTTGCAGGGAAGAGGAACCGATAGAGGGCCGCCGCGACGTCATAAATCGTCTTGCCCACTCCTTCGCGGAAGAAGGCGAGCACGGGTTCAGTAAGAGCTGCAAGATCCATGGCGGATAATCTACTACACCATGGCACGTGCTAAACGCCCGAAAGCCGCCCCGCTGCCCCCGCGCGACGGGCTGACGGCCACCCGCGCGCGGTACCCGGGTCCAGAGCCGGTTACTGCGTTCGAATTTGTCTCCCACCTGGTTGCGACGCAGCGGCACAGGCACCCTGAGGACGACGAGGCTGCCGTGTTGGAGCGCTTCGCGCAGGGGCAGGTTGTGCTTGCCGACGCCACCCCCCTCTCCCCCACCACCCCCATCCACGAAGGCACCGACGTCTTCTTCTACCGCCGCCCCGCGCCCGAGAAGCCGGTGCCGTACGAAATCGGGATTGTGTACGAGGACACCGACCTGCTCGTGGTGGACAAACCGCCGTTTCTGGCGACAATGCCGCGGGCAGCGCACATCACCGAAACCGCCACTGTTCGTCTTCGGCGAGCGACCGGCAACGAGGAACTCGCGCCGGCCCACCGCCTCGACCGCATGACCTCCGGCCTGCTGCTATTCACCAAACGCCGCGAAACCCGCGGCGCCTACCAGGAGCTGTTCGCCCGCCGCGAGGTGCACAAGCAGTACGAGGCCATTGCCCGCACTCTTGATCTCGACACCCCCGTTACCTTGCGTAGCCACATCGACAAGCAACACGGCGAGTTGGCCTCTACCGAGATCCCAGACGTCGAGCCAAACGCGGTGACAATCGTGCATTCGGCCGCTCCACTCGATCCAACACATGCCGATCGTTTACACCGCCTGCACAAAGTGACTGAGCCCTTGGCCCGCTACCTTCTCGAACCCATCACCGGCCGCACCCACCAACTGCGAGTGCACATGAATTCCGCCGGCGCCCCGATTCTTGGCGACCCCATCTACCCCACACCCCTTCCCTTCGGCGACGAGGACTTCGCAGTACCGATGCAACTGAAGTCCGTCACGCTCGCCTTCACCGATCCGCTCACTGGAGCCGACCGCCACTTCTCTGCCCCAGGCTTGGGCTAGCTGTTGCCGGTCATGGTGACCGCGGCGGGCGTTGGTAGCGGGCATCCCTGCGCCGGTTTGGTGTTTGCACTGGTCGCGGTTGATTGAGCCGCGTGTTGCCCACTGTGGGTGTGCGCGGCCTGTAGCTCCCAGGGTTGTGAGCTGGTGGCGACCTGGGGTTTTGCACGTAGTGATCGGGCTGTTCCGTGTTGGGAGCTACAGGCCTCGTTGCTGATAGCGGGTATCTCGGCGACAGTTGTGTGTTTCCGCAGGTCGCGTTGCGCGGTCGTGGGAGTTACCCGCTATCAGTGGTTGTGGCCTGTAGCTCCCAAGGTTTCAGTGTGTCAGCGACAGGGGGTTTTGCACCTACCGATGAGGCTGTTTGTCGTCGGGAGCTACAGGGCGCGGCGCGTGCGTCGCCGGTGTCACTGCCGCCTATGTGCCGGGAGCGCGCCGATATGTCAGTGCAGTCGGCGGCTTGTAGCTCCCAAGGTTTCGGGGTGTCAGCGACCTGGGGTTTTGTACCTACCGATGAGCCTGTTTTTCGTTGGGAGCTACAGGGCGGAGCCGTAACGCGGCCGCGACGACGTTGCGGCCTTCAGGGGGGCGGATGAAGTATGGCGGATGCACGGCGTTGCTCTCGTATATCCGCCATCCGTTATCCGCCCCCCGGTGTGACGCTGTTCGGGGGGCGGGGCTGGGTGTGGACATGGCAAAGCACCCAGTCCAAGGACTGGGTGCTTTGGTGTATTGAGTTGTTTTGTTGTTGTTGGGTCGGCGGTAACCTACTCTCCCACACCCTCCCGGGTGCAGTACCATCGGCGCGGGCGGGCTTAGCTTCCGGGTTCGGAATGGGTCCGGGCGTTTCCCCGCCGCTATCA
>NZ_JBAJNR010000010.1:0-80139 GCF_036881695.1 Corynebacterium sp. Marseille-Q4381
CTCCCCCAGCACCTCCCCACCCGGACCGAAGACGACCGCGCCCACCGGCACATCCCCCGGCGGAGTCCTTTGCGCAACCGCAATCGCGCGGCGCATGCGCGCTTCAGCGTCGCGTAACGGCTTCGATGAACTCATCCAAAAACCCGAGGTCCTCCGCGATCGTCTCGGCCAGCTCGTGCGGGCCGGGATCGCTGTCGAGCAGGATGCTCAAGCGCTCCTCCGACAAGCCCAAGTCGCCGAAGATAGCGAAGTCGCCGTCGGCCCACGCGTCCACGTCGTCCAGCTCGTCGGGGTCGATGTCGGGGACGTCAACGCCCGCCTCGTCGAGGATGTCCGCGGCGAAGTCGTCGTCGACGGCCATGGTGGCGTCGGAAAGCAAAAGCCTCACCTTGCTGGGGCCCGGACGAACCACCACCAGATAGTCCTCCTCGACGTTGAGCAGCGCGAACGCCGCACCTTCGCTGCGCAGCTGGCGCACCGCGCGGACGGAGGTGCCAAGGTCGGTGAAATCGTCGCGGAAGGTGCGCACCACCCAACCGGCGTCGGTGCGCGCGACGGTGACCGCGTACCCGTCCTCGAAATCGTGGCTCATGGGGCCCAAGCGTAGTTAAACTCGGGCAGCATGAGGCAAAGTGGTGTTTTACGTCCAGTCTGCGTTGTCGGCAACGGCCTGATCGGCGGGTCGCTGATGCGGGACTTGGCGGCGGAGGGCGCCGAAGTGTTCGGGCACACGCAGTCCAACGCCGGTGCGAGGCAGGCGCTTGCCGACGGCTTCGATATGTCCACCAACCTCCCCGAAGTACTTTCGCGCGCCGAGGAGCTCGGGGCGTTAATCGTGGTCGCCGTCCCGTTCGACGCTGTCGGAGGCGTCCTGGACGCGGTGGCGCAGTACGCGCCGAGCTGCGGCGTGACCGACGTAGTGTCGGTGAAGGGGCCGGTGTACGAGCTGGTGCGCGAGCGCGGGATGGAGGCGCGCTACGTCGGCGGCCACCCGATGGCCGGCACCGAGTCCTCCGGGTGGGCTGCCTCCCACACGGGCCTGTTCACCCGCGCGGCGTGGGTGGTGACGTACGACTATGCGCTTGAGGTAGATCGCGTGCCCGAGATGTGGGCGGAGATGTTCGGTCAGGTGTGCCGCATGGCGGCGCTGGTTGGCGCGGAGGCGGTGCCGGTGTCGGCCGCGAAGCACGACGAAGCGGTCGCGCGCGTGTCCCACCTGCCGCACGTGCTGGCCGAGGCGCTGTCGGTTGTCGGCGACCGCGGCCACACGCTGGCGCAATCGCTCGCCGCCGGGTCGTTCAAGGGTGCGACGCGCGTAGCTGGCACGCAGCCGTCGCTGGTGCGCAACATGTGCGAGACCAACGCCGCGTCGCTGGTGCCGGTGCTCGACGAGTACATCGAGATCCTGCAGCGCGCCCGCGGCGAGCTCGCCTCAGGCGAGCCGTCGATGGAGTGGCTTGCGGAGTCCGGCTTCCGCGCTCACGAGCGCATGGCCGCCCGCTCCGGCGCGCGCCGCGAGTCGGTGTCGCCGGTGGCAATTTCGTCGCGCCCCGTCATGCGCCTGCACCCCGGCGCCCCGGGGTGGGTTAGGCAGCTGCAGCAGATCGAGTCGCTGGGCGGCCGCGTCGAGGTGTTTTAAGCTTCCCGACGCCGCCCCATCGCCACATACGCCCCACCAATAATCAGCGCCAAAATACCGAGCGAGATCACCGTCTGCATCGGGGTGCCGGTATCGGCGAGATCGTCGTCGCGGTCGTCGGAGCTCGAGTTCGAGGTCGAGCGGACCACGGTGCTGCCCTTCGCGTTCGTCACCGTGGTGCGCGAGCCCCCGGAGCCGGCGACGCTGGTCGTGCGGCCGGTGGAGACCTTGCCGTTGAGCGTGGTCGCGCGCGCACCGGTGGTCTCGGTCGTGGTGGTGCTGGTGGTCTTGGTGCCGCCCTTGGCCATGCCCGCGCCGAGCGCCGCCGGACCAGCCAGCGCAGCAACCAGCGGCTGCACTTCTTCGATCACGTCGAGGATCTGCTGCGGCGTGGACTTGGTCGAGGTGGTCGACGTCGACGCCTTCGGCAGCACGATCTCCGCACCGTCCGACTCGCGCGAGATCGATTTCTGCGCGGTGCGGTAGCCGTTCGGCGCGGTGCGCACGCCGAGGGTCACCTCCTTGCCGTTGCCCACGTTGCCCGGGATGAAGACGTACACCAGACCGTTCTCGTCTGTCTCGCCGCGGACCTCGACGTCAAGGCCGTGCACGCTGTAGACCTGCGCGTACTGCACCGGGTCGCCACCGTCGGTCTTGACGGTGATGCCGATCGTCGCGTCAGCGTACTTGGGCTTTTCGTTGCCGGACGCTGGCGCGCTATCGATGGTGATGTCCAGAGATTCCTGGTCTGCCCCAATCTCCCAGGTGCCGCCGCGGTTGCCCTCGATCTCCACGTAGAACTTGCCCTCGGTTACAGGCACGTCCAGCGTCGCGTCGCCGAACCGGTTCGTGGTGGAGGTTCTACCGGTGTAGTCGTCGCTAACAACCTTCAGCTTCACGTTGGGTTCGACGCGGCCAGCGTCGTCCTTCACGGTCACCTCTAGTTTGCGGGTCTCCGGCTTTTTCCCGTCGCCGGTGCCGGCGGTGCCGCCCGCGTTTGCATCAGCTCCGGTGTCGCCGTCTCCACCGTCGGCGAGGAGCGTGACGTACATGCGCTTGTCGGTAGGGGCGAGCTCGTGGGTTTCGCCCTCGACCAGCACGTCGACGGCGCCGGTGCCGGCGGGCACGTCAACGACCACCTGACCGTTGCGGTCGGTGTCGGTGGAGACGCCGAGGTCGGCGATGTTCACGGCGGCGCCCTTGACGGCGCGGCCCTTGTCGTCGGCGACGGTGATCGGCACGCGGCGGGCCTCGGCGGAGAAGACAGTAGCTTCGCTGCGCACCTCCTCGGCCGGAGCAGCCGGTGCGGCAGCAGCCGGGGACGGGGTCGGTTCGCCGCGCTCGGCGACAACGGTCGGGACGGACACGTCGCCGACGGCGCGGGCGACGTCGTTGGCCGCGTCGCCCACGCGGGCGAGGTCGCGCGCAATTTCGGCCGCGTCCGGGCGGGAAGACGCGGCTGGGACGGCGTGCTCGCCCGGCAGCGGGGCGGGCTTGTTGAACTGGGTCACCGGCTTGTAACCCGCGCCGAGAGGCAGGTACGCAAGCTCGCGGAAGTTGTCCACGACCTCGTTGGTGCCGGTAGCGACAACCTCGGTGCCCTTCAGCTCGATGGTGCGGGCTTGGTCATCGGCGAAAACAAAGGTGTCGTTCGGCTTGGTGTAGGCGTAGTTGAGGTTGGAGGGTGCGTCAACAAGCAGGCCCTGGCGAACAGCAACCTGATCGATGGCAACCCGGCCGTTGGTGGTGTCCAGCGTCCACTTGTGCACGCCGCCGCGCTTGTCGCGGGAGATGGCGTACAGCTCGTGCTGCTTTTCCGGGTCAGTGCTGGACGCCCATGCGCTGGGGAAACCGATCTCGCCCGTGCCCGCCGGCAGGGTGAGCTTCTGCGACTTCACAGCCAGGGAGGACGCGTCCTTGATCTTGTCCGCGAATAGGGGGTTCGTCAGGTCGTCCTTGGCCAGGCTGAGCGTGCGGAACTCCGAGCCCGAGAACAGCACCAGCACGCCGGACGGAGTGATTGCGGCGGAAGCGACATCCTTAGTGTTGATGCCGCGCAGGTCCAACGCGCCGAGGTCCGCGAGCTGGTCCATATCCGGCTTGATACGCAACAGGTGGCCTGCCGGCTTGCCGCCCTCACCCGTGGAGATGGCGTAGATACGGTCCGCGCCCGGATAGTACGCCACGGCGGTGTAGGTCCAGCCGCCGGAGGAGTAGCGGGCGTCGGCGGAACCGCTGCCCGGCTTCACCGTCTTCACCACCGAACCCGCAACGCGGTCGAGATTGTTGTTGATCACCGAGTTCGCGCCGTTGATGGTTCGCGCGATGTCCAGCGGGTTGATCTCCTGCGCCTCGACCGGGGTCAACGCAAACGCGCCGGCAACTGCGGCAGCCAGGGAAACGCCAGCGACGCGGCGGGTGTTCTTCGGGTTTTTCATGGGTACCTCTCGAGTGATTTTGGGCGCACGCGTCCGCACACCCAGAAAGCCACATCTGAATGTACTTGCGTTATAGGCCTATCTCAATACGTGGAAGGAAAACGTGAAAACCGCTTAGAGCCCGAGGATCGAGGTGGCGATCATGAAGTAAATGATGAGCCCCGTCGCGTCGCAGAACGTGGAGATGAACGGGTTGGAGAACACCGCCGGATCTGCGCCGACGGTTTTGGCGATGATCGGCATCGCACCACCCACGGTCGCCGACATCGTGCAGATGGAAAGCAGCGTCAAGCCAATCACCGCCCCGAGATCCATGCCGTACACCAGCGAGGCCAGCGCGAAACCGAGGCCGCCGAGCACCGCACCCAGCATCAGGCCGACGCGGACCTCGCGCCACATCACCCGCACGATGTCGGACTTTTTCACGTCGCCGAGCGCCAGCGCGCGCGCCACCGTCGTCGCCGCCTGGTTGCCGGTATTCCCGCCGGTGCCGGTGAGCAGCGGGATGAATAGCGACAGGACGACGGCCTGCTCCATCTTCTCCTCGAAGACGTCGAGAACCTGCACGGTGAGGATCGCGGAGACGGCCAGCACCAGCAGCCACACGATGCGCGAACGCACCAGTTTGGTCAGCGGCGTGGACAGGTACGGCTGCTTCAGCGCCTCCGAGCCGCCCTGGCGGGCGCTGTCCTCGGTGTCCTCGCTTTCCACGATGCCCTGGGCCTCGTCGAAGGTGAAGATGCCGACGAGCCGGTTGCCCGAATCCACCACCGGCAGCGCGAGCAGCGCCAGCGGGAGGAACCAGCGCGCGGTCTCCTCCGCGTCGGCGGTCGCTTCCGCCGACGGTGACTCCTCCAGCATGTCGGCAACGGGAGTGTCGGCGTCCGCAAGGAACAGCCGGCGCATCTTCACAATGCCGAGCAGCTGCCGGTCGCGGTCGATCACCGGGAGGGTGTAGAGCGTCTCCAAGTCCTCTTCCTGCTCGCGCAGCATCTCGCGGACCTCGCGCGCCGTCATCTCGAGGTAGATCTCGGGGATCTCAGGTGACATCACGCGGCCCACAGTCCCCTTCTCGTAGCCGAGAACCGCGTCGGTGTTTTCCTTGTCCTTTTCGCTCAGGTCCCTCAGAAGGCGCTCGGCGACGGGTCCGGGCAGCTCGTCGAGAAGCATGACTCGGTCCTCCGCCCCCATGCCCTCAAAGAACGCTCCGACACTGTCGCTGCCCAGCGCGTTGACCATTTCCGCCTGGTGGCGTGGGTCGAGCGCGTCGAACACAACGCCTGCGCGTTCCGGCGGCAGCAGGCGGAACAGCACCGCGGCGCGCTTGACCGGCGAACGCTCAATCAGCCGGATGATATCGCTCAGCTTCGCGTCCTGGAGCAGCCCGGAGATCTGTTCCGCGTCATCGCCGCGCATCCGCGTCTCAACGACCTTTTCAAGTTCACGCAGAGCGTCGCGTTGCTGCATCGATGCCATACCGACCCCATTCATCCGCACAAAAAGCCGGCCAGGGTGGTCCTGACCGGCTAGAGTTTGGTGCGCCCGGAGGGATTCGAACCCCCAACCTTCTGATCCGTAGTCAGATGCTCTATCCGTTGAGCTACGGGCGCTTGCAACGTGGGATTACATTACACGGCGGCACGTATTGCTCCAAAACCGCAGGGCATGATGCTTTTCGAGGCCCCCTTCCCCCCGGGGGCACCCACTAACTGAGAACGTCCTAAGTTTTACGCAGGTGGCGTTACGTTTCTGGGCAGCTTTGGGATACTACCAATGATTTTCCCACCTCCCTGCCAAAAAGGAGCCCTCATGGCAACACCAATCAAGCACCGCCGCGTCGTCGCGGCCGGCGTCCTCTCCTTGTCCTTGATCGCGCCGTCTGTTGCCATCCCTCAGGCCGCCGAGCTCGTCTTGCCTGCCGCCGCCGCCCAGAATGCTGACGTTTTCAACGGCCGCTACACCACTGCAAACTTCTGGAACGAGAAGGAAGCAGTCGTAGAGGGTCTCACGCTTGAGCCGGGGACGAAGGTCGAGCCGACGACGAACACCATCTTCAATTGGAATTTCCGCAACGACGGCGGCCAGCTGGTACTCATCCGCCCGCAGTCGCAGGCCGCGTTTAAAACCGGCGATGTTGATATTCGCGTGAAGGTTACTCCCGCCAACGGCAACGCCTACCGCACCACGTTGAAGGTGACTGTTGTCGATGAGGGCCGGACGCCGCCTGCGGCGGTTGAGGAGGCCGTCGACAAGCAAAGCTTCGACGAGCGCTACCCCACCGCCAACTTCTGGAATGCGAACGAAGCGGCCGTTGAGGGGCTGACCCTTCAGCCGGGCACCACCGTCAAGCCGGCGGCGAACACCATCTTCAACTGGAACTTCCGCAACGACGGCGGCCAGCTGGTGCTGATCCGCCCGCAGTCGCAAGCCGCATTCCGCGCCGGCGAGGTTGACATCCCGGTGCGTGTGGCGGAAGGGAATGGCTCGACATACAACACCACGCTCAAAGTGAACGTCATCGACGCGCGAACTCCGAAGGAGTGGGAGCAGCAGCTGGCGAAGACTTACACCATGGACTTCGAGAAGTCTGCTGAGCCGAAGGCGATTGAGGACATCACGTTGCCGGAGGGCGTGACCCTGTCTAAGGGAACCGTTGCACCACCACCTCCGGGCTGGGGGGTATCCGTTGAGGGCGGCAAGGTGACCGTCAAGCCTGCGTCGACCTTTACCGAAGGCTTCATCGAGTTGCCCGTGACTGTGAACGACGGCACCGATGAGTTCGGCGCGAAACTCCGAATTAACGCG
The DNA here is from genome assembly GCF_036881695.1 of Corynebacterium sp. Marseille-Q4381. Taxonomy (NCBI): domain Bacteria; kingdom Bacillati; phylum Actinomycetota; class Actinomycetes; order Mycobacteriales; family Corynebacteriaceae; genus Corynebacterium; species Corynebacterium sp. Marseille-Q4381. Next base: position 6,883 of record NZ_JBAJNR010000010.1, read on the forward strand.
AAGAACCCGCAGACCTCCACCTCCGACATCACTAGCGGTGTTGGTAAGACGATCGGGTCCATCGTCGGCGGCCTGCTCGGCATCCCGAACTTGGGCAACCTCTTGGGTGGCGGCTCGGGCGGCTCCGGCGGCGGCAGTGGCCGACTCGTGAACGTGGTGATCACGAACAATGCCAACAACAACGGCAGCCCGAACATCATCATCACGAACAACGCCAACCCGGTGATTACCGGCAACGCGAATGACAATGGCTCGAACAATGGGTCCCACAACAGCGCCGTCATCACCAACAACGCCAACCCGGTGATCACCGGCAACGCGAATGACAATGCCTCGAACAATGGGTCCAACAACAGCGCCGTCATCACCAACAACGCCAACCCGGTCATAACGGGCAACGCCAACCCGAACGTCGAGATCAAGGACAACGCCAACCCGGTCATAACGGGCAACGCCAACCCGAACGTCGAGATCAAGGACAACGCCAACCCGTCCGTCGTCATCACCAACAACGCCAACCCGGTGATCACCGGCAACGCGAACCCGAACGTGGAGATCAAGGACAACGGGTCCAACAACGCCTCCAACAACACGGCGAATGTCTCAGACAACGCGAACCCAACCGTCGTGATCACCGGCAACGCCAACCCAGTGATTACCGGTAACGCCAACCCGAACGTGGAGATCAAGGACAACGGGTCCAACAACGCGTCGAATAACACCGCGGAGATCAAGGACAACGCCAACCCGGTTGTGACCGGTAATGCGAACCCGACCGTTGGCGGCGGCCTCGGCAGCGCGCTGGGCGGCTCGTCGAAGCGCGACAAGGGCAACGGCAACGGTGACGGCAACGGCGCAGCTGGCGGCGGCAATGCTGGTAGCTCCAACCGCGGCGGCTCCAGCATCGGCGCTGACGTCGAGGCCACCGGCGGCCTCACCGACCCGCGCTGCGTCGCATCGCTGGCCGGTCTCGGCCTCCCGCTGCTGCTCGCCATCCCGGTCGCCCTGGCTCAGGGCCTGAACACGCCGGGTCTCGACCAGCTCTCGGCCCAGGTCGCCGGCGCGCTCAACGACACCGCGCGCAACTTCGGCGTTGAGGCGGCGCAGGTCACCGCGGTCGCCGGCGGTGTGGTCGGCGCGACCTTGGCCGTGGTTGGTGCCCTCGCGCTCGCGACCTGCATCCCCGACGTGCAAAACGTTGGCATCACCGTAGGCGGCCCGAAGACGGTAACAGAAACGTCCCCCACACCCGCCCCGGCGGCCACTGTGGTGACCAACCCGACGGAGCCGACCGCCGCGGCGTAAACCACTGCAGAGCTAAGAAAACCCCGCGTGAGCGGGGTTTTCCTTCTGTGCGCCCGGAGGGATTCGAACCCCCAACCTTCTGATCCGTAGTCAGATGCTCTATCCGTTGAGCTACGGGCGCGTGGCGGAGACGACAGGATTTGAACCTGCGGCCCTCGTCAAGAAGGCAACTCCTTAGCAGGGAGCCCCATTCGGCCACTCTGGCACGTCTCCAGACCTCGTCACAGCTTAGTCCACGCCACACCACGGGCAAAATACGCACTGATTTTTCCGTAACATCAACGGTATGAAACTCAACACTTGGCTCAACTCCGGCTTCTGCGCCCGCGGCGACCACGCCGATACCTCCAACTGGATCGTCTGGTTCCCCGCGAACCTCGACGCTTTGACCGCTGGTCCGCTCGCAGGCGACAGCAACTCGGTTCCCTTCTACCTCACCCCGAAGACCTCGGTACTTGCGGTCGACACCCCGGGCGAGATCGTCCTTCTCGGCGTCCCGCTCGGCGACCTCGAGGGTTCCTGGCGCTTCAGCGACCGCTCGGGCGCCGGCTCCGACGTCAACTCCGTCGAGTCGTTGGAAGAGGTCGCGGGTCTCATGGGCAACGAATTCGGCCACCGCACCGACGGCACCGCTGTGGTGCAGCTGCGCGGCACGTTCCCGATCGAGAAGGTCCAAGTGGTTGCCGGCCAGAACCGCGCGGCCACGAAGCGCGCGATCGGCCTGCTGAACGGCGTGGAATCGGACTTCGACGGCGAGCGCCAGTTCCACACCATGCCGGAGCTCTTCCCCGACGAGGCGTAACCCCCAAAAAAGAAATGGCGGAGACGGCGGGATTTGAACCCGCGGAGGTGTGACCCTCGCCGGTTTTCAAGACCGGTGCATTCGGCCGCTCTGCCACGTCTCCAACTCCGGTAATGCTACACGCAGGTATTCTGGGCGGGCATGAAGGCCATCCAGATCACGGACCCGAATAACCCCCGCTCGCTTGAGCTGCAAGAAGTGGCTGCACCGGAGCTCGATGAAGGCTCGGTGCTCGTCAAAGTCACGGCCGCCGGGGTCAACCGCGCCGATCTTGTGCAGGCCGCCGGCAAGTACCCCGCGCCGGAGGGCGAGTCGAACATCATCGGGCTGGAGTGCTCGGGCGTGATCGTGGATCCGGGCACCACGGACCGCAAAGAAGGCGAGGAGGTCGGCTGCCTGCTCGCAGGCGGCGGCTACGCCGAGTACGTCGCCGTGCCTGAAGGTCAGCTCATGCCGCGTCCGGAGAACCTCACGATGGTTGAGCTCGCTGGCGTGGTCGAAGTCGCCTGCACGGTGTGGTCGAACTTAGGCATGGTCGCGGGCATCCGCGAGGGCTCCAAGGTGCTGATTCACGGCGGCTCGGGCGGCATCGGCTCGTTCGCGATCCAGCTGTGCAAGGCGCTGGGCTGCGAGGTGGCCGTCACGGCGGGCTCGGAGGAGAAACTCGCGTACTGCCGCGAGCTCGGCGCCGACATCGCGATCAACTACAAGGAGCAGGACTTCGCCGACGAGCTCAAAGGGTGGGCTGACGTGATTTTGGACGTCGTCGGCGGGCCGTACCTCGAACCGAACATCAAGGCGCTGGCTGTGGACGGCCAGCTGGTGGTCATCGCGCTGCAGGGCGGGCACAAGGGTGAGATTTCGCTGGGCCGGATGATGCCGCGCAGGCAATCGCTGCACCCTACCACCCTGCGCGCGCGGCCGCGGGCAATGAAGGCGGCAATCGTGCGCTCGACCATCGAAAACGTCTGGCCGCTCATCGAATCCGGGGAGATTGTGCCCAACGTGAGCAGGACTTTTCCGCTTGTCGACGCCGCCTTAGCCCACGACCACCTCGACTCCGGAGAAAGCACCGGCAAGATCGTGCTGGAAGTCGGGGCCGGCGGGAACTAGGCGAGGCTCGCGACGGTCCTCGTCAGCTGCACGACGTCAGCCTGGGTGTTAAACGGGCTGAGGCTGACGGTGACTGCGCCGCCCATGTCGTCGACGCCCATGTCGGTGAGCAGCTGCGTCAGCGGCGTCTCGCTGGCCACGAGCCCGTTGGCTACGAGGCGCTGGTACACCGTCGCCGAGGGCACCCCGTTCACGCCGAACGTCAGGCGCGGGATGCGGTCGGGGCGGGCGTGCTCCGCGGCCTCGCCGGACACACCCACGATGTGCACGCCGGGCAGGGTGCCGAGGAAGGTGTAGAGGTCTTCGCGCAGGTGCTCCATGTAGTCGGCGGCCTCTGCCATCGACGCCACCAGGCGGTTGCGGCGCGACACCTTCCCCTCGGCTACCGCTGCCGGGACGGCCAGCGAGGCGTAGTGCTCGACCGTCGCGGAGACCCCGCCGGCCAACCCGGGCGCGACCGGCAGATCGAGCATCTGGCGGTCGAGGCGGCGCAGCATCGCCTCGTCTCGGAACACCAGGGCGGAGATGTGCGGCCCGCCCAGCTCAGCCACGTCGAGGGCGACAATGTCGGCCCCGAACTCGTCGAAGGTGAGGGGGCGGTAGGGGGCGTAGACGGTGGCGTCGACAAGCAGCCATGCCCTCGAGCGCTCCCGGAGCTTCTCCCCCACCGACGCGACCGCAACCACCGTCCCGAGCTCGGCGTGCGCCGCGGGCACCGACACCAAGCGGGTGGAACCGTCGACAAGATCGGCGAACTGCCACGCGGGAAGCTCGCCCGTCGCCAGGTCTGCCGCAGCCCAGCGCACCTCAGCGCCGGTGCCTTGAAGGATGCTGGTCAACTGCGGGCGGTCGAGGTTGTTCAGCACGATCGTGGAGTTGTGGCGCAGCACCGGGCGCATCGCGTTGGCCAGCGCCATGTAGAGCGACGAAATGTTTGGCCCCAGCACCACGCGCTCCGGCGTCGCGCCCACCAGGTCCGCCACCGCCGCCTTTGCGTCCGCGATCAACGTTGCGCCCTCAGGTGCGCCCGGCGCGTGGCGGGTGTGGGTGCCGCGCGCCGGCTCGGGCGGAGCGACCGTCGGGGCCGCGCGGAAGCTGCGCGCCACCGCCGAGGCCACGCGCTCCGGTACCTGCGGCGCGTCGTGCGCGTTCAGGTACGTCCACCCGCCCGAAAGGGATGTGTAGAGCCCGCGCACACTCGCCACGTCATACGCCATGCTGCCCACACCTCACTCGCGGTTTCATTAGTCCATAATTATGCACGCTGCGTTCACACGCTGCATCCTCGCAGCGTGGCGGCAGCGGGGCCGACCCACCACGCAGGTGCGCGGGAAACGCACCCGCGGGCGCTAGGGTGTTGAGGGTGCAGGACATTCAACAATTGCGCTCCGACGTGGCCAGGATGACCAGTGAGCCGCCGTCGGCGACGCCTGCGTCCAAGTCCAAGACCATGGCCATGTCGTGGCGCGACCTGGCCTACGGGTGGCGCCAGAACGAGCTGTGGCTGCAGCTCGGGTGGCAGGACATCAAGCAGCGCTACCGCCGCTCCACGCTGGGGCCTTTGTGGATTACCATCGCCACCGGCGTGATGTCGCTCGCGCTCGGCCTGTTGTACTCCATGCTGTTCCAGATCGACGTGGCGGCGTTTTTGCCGCACGTCACCGTCGGCTTCATCGTGTGGGGTTTTATCTCTGGCTGCATTAAAGACGGCGCGAACGTCTTCATTGAAAACGAGGGCCTGATCAAGCAGCTGCCGTCGGCGTTGTCGGTGCACGTGTACCGCTTGGTGTGGCGCCAGCTGCTGTTTTTCGCGCACAACATGATCATCTGGCTCTTGCTGATCATGATTTTCCGCATCCCGCTCGGGTGGAACGTGCTGTGGGCGATCCCGGGCCTGATCTTGCTGGTGATCAACGGGGTGTGGGTGACCATGCTGTTCGGCATCATCGCCACGCGCTTCCGCGACGTCGCGCCGCTGCTGGAGGCGTTGGTGCAGCTGCTTTTCTACGTCACCCCGATCGTGTGGACGACCGACACGCTGAAGGAGCAGGGCGGCGAGGTTGCCCGGCGCGCCCTGCTCGCGGAGATTAACCCGCTGTACCACTACCTCGAGATCGTGCGCGCGCCGCTGATTGGCAAGACGGTGGACCCGTACCACTGGTGGATTGTCATCGGCTGCACGGTGGTGGGGCTGTTGGTGTCCTTGTTCGCCATGCGCCAGATGCGCTTCCGCGTGCCGTACTGGGTATAGGAGTTTCACATGGTTTCAATCGACACCTACAACGCCTGCGTGGACTTCCCCATCTTCGACGCCAAATCGCGGTCACTGAAGAAGGCGATGATCTCGTCCGCCGGCGGGCGCATCGGTAAAAACGACGCCAACACCGTGGTGGTGGAGGCGTTGCGGGACATCAACCTCCACCTGCGCGAGGGCGACCGCGTGGGCCTAGTGGGCCACAACGGTGCGGGCAAGTCGACGCTTTTGCGCCTTCTGTCGGGCATCTACGAACCCACCCGCGGCTCCGCTGAGGTGCGCGGGCGAGTTGCGCCGGTGTTCGACCTCGGCGTGGGCATGGACCCGGAGATCTCGGGCTACGAGAACATCATCATCCGCGGCCTCTTCCTCGGCCAGACGCGTAAGCAGATGAAGGCGAAGATGGACGAGATCGCGGAGTTCTCCGAGCTCGGCGACTACCTGGACATGCCGCTTCGCACGTACTCCACCGGCATGCGAGTGCGCTTGGCGCTCGGCGTGGTCACCTCGATCGAGCCGGAGATCCTGCTGCTCGACGAGGGCATCGGCGCCGTCGACGCCGCGTTCATGTCCAAGGCCCGCGTGCGTCTAGCCGAGATGGTGGAGCGCTCCGGCATCCTCGTCTTTGCCAGCCACTCGAACGACTTCCTCGCCCAGCTGTGCACGACAGCGTTGTGGGTGGACAAGGGCGAAATCCGCAAAGCCGGCTTGGTCAACGAGGTGGTTGAGGCCTACGAAGGCCCGGAGGCCGGCGAGTACGTCACCGAACTGGTCGAGCGCTTCCACGGCCCAGGGTTCGCCCGGTAGCAACTGAGCAAGGCACAATACACACCATGACCGCCACGCTAAGCAGCACTGGAACGACCGCCGCCGTCATTGTCACCCACAAGCGGGTGGAGTTGCTCGCCGGCAGCTTGGAGCAGGTGGTGAACCAGACGCACCCGGTGGACTGGGTGATTGTGGTGGACAACGGGGCGGAGCCGGAGGTTGAGCAGCTGCTCGCCGACATGGCCGGCGAGCGCGGCGTGTACTTGGCAAGCAAGACCAACCTCGGCGGCGCGGGCGGGTTCGCGTACGGGTTCCTGCACGCGCTCGCGCTAGGAGCCGACGCGATCTGGTGCGCCGACGACGACGGGCGCCCGGCGGACCACGCAACGCTGGCAGAGCTCTACCGCGTGGCGGAAGCAAGGCGCCTGCACGAGGTGAGCCCCGTGGTGGCCAACATCAGTGACCCGGCAAAACTCGCGTTCCCGCTGCGCCAGGGCACGGTGTGGCACCGCCGGGTGGACGAGCTGGAGGGCGACTTTTTGCCCCGCTACGCCAGCCTGTTCAACGGCGCGTTGATCTCCGCGGAGGCGATGGAGCGCATCGGCGTGCCCGACTACCGCCTGTTCATCCGCGGCGACGAGGTGGAGTACCACCGCCGCTTAGCGCAGTCGGGGCTGGACTACGGAACGGCGCTGACCGCCTTTTACCTTCACCCGGACGGCTCAGGCGAGTTCCACCCGATTATGGGCGGCCGCGCGCACGCGCAGTGGCCGGACAACGACGCGAAGCGCTACTTCACGTACAGAAACCGCGGCTACATCATCAACCAGCAGGGCATGCGGAAGATGAAGCTGCAAGAAGTGGTGCGCTTCGGGTGGTTCTTCCTCGTTGAGAAGAAGGACCCGCGCGGGTTTATTCAGTGGCTGCGGCTGCTGCGGATGGGGGCGCGGGAGGATTTCCGCCGGCCGTAGGCTCAGACTGCGAAATGATCTTCGTCTCCTCGCGGAAGATCACGTGGCGCTGCAGGACGAAGTTGGTCACCGTCGCCACACCCTGGGCGATGACGAAGGCGAACAGGTCGGTGAAGAACTTGCCAAGGCCGAGCGCGCGAAGCGGCGGCGCCGCCCAGCGGTAGAGCAGCAGCTGCACCGCGAACGTAGATGCGTACAGCAGCGTCACCGCGCCGGCCTTGCGGGCGTTGACCTCGGCTTGGAAGGCGAAGCGCGAGTTGAGCAGGTACGCCGCGAGCGTGCCCACGCACCAGCCGATTGCCTTCGACATCTCGCGCGACAGTGGCGTGAGCTGGGTGAGCGAGTAGGTCACGCCGAAGTCGAGCACGGCGCAGCCGATGCCGATGATCACGAACGGCACCAGCTGTTTCTTCAGGGCGGTTGAACTCACGGCCGGAGAGTCTACCCGCGCAAAAGGTCGCGGTAGACATCCAGGCGCGCCGGAAGCGGCAGGTCGGCGCAAAGCGCGTCGAGCTGGCTTATCGACACCGCGCACAACCCCCGGATCTCCCGCACATTCATCTCGCCCCACCCCAGCGAGCGCATGATCGATTCGGTCAGATCCGCGGTAACCTCCTCGTCCACGCAGCAGGCCGACGCCAAGACGACGGACCAGAAGGCGTCGCGGGCGCGCGGGTCTTCCTCGAGCGGCAGGCTTTGGAGGATGGGGCTGGGGTGGTTCGACGGGGCGTCGGCAAGCAATGCCCTCTCTACCCCGAGTGCCTGGATGAGCGGAACAAAGTCGTGGGAGGCGGCGCGGCGCAGCACGTCGCGGGCGTCGGCCCGCACAAGCTCTTCGAGGCCTTCGGCGCGCTCGACGCCGAGCAGCCGCGCGTTGACCTCGCGGATGTTGAAGGCGGCGCCGCCGAAGCTGCCGGAGCCCGCAACGCAAATCGACGGCGGGGTGGATTCGTCGCGCCTGTACACGTCGGCCAGCTGCATGCCGAAGGTCCACAGGCCCCACGTGAACCGGGTGGATTCGCCGGGGCGGGTCAGCACCTCGCCCAGCTCAAGCGCGGCGTCAGCCTCCGCGCGCACCCGGTCGGAGCGGTCGTCGATGCCGAAGACGGTGGCCACGACGCTTCTGCACTCGTCCACAGTCGTGCGCTCGTGGATGCCGACCCAGCGGTACACAGTGTCGTCCGCAAGCAGCACGCACCGCACCATCAGCGTGTCGCCGACGGAGCTCTCCCCGGCGAGCCGCGCCCGCGCATCGGACAGCGATATGACGGGCGCCAGGTAGTCCGATGTGTAGATCGTGCTCGACATGGCGCCCAAGATACCTATTTCCGCAGGCGCTTCGCTGCCAGGTACGCCGCCCCAAGGGATGCACCAAGGAGGGCTTCAGGCTTGTCGACGCCCCGTTTCCCCATCCCAGCCGCCACCGCGTCAACCGCCTTGGACGCAGTCCAGCACGCGGCCGCCGCACCCGCGGCAAGCCCCGCCAGCACGCCCCACGACAGCCCGACGGAGTCCTCTTCCCCCTGCTCCTCGTCCACCACCGCGGTGAGATCGTTCGTTTTGTCCTCCTCGAACGCGTTGAACGCGGCGATGGTGGCAACGTTGCCCAACACCAGCGGCACGCGCGCGGCGGGCAGCGCCGCGAACGCGGCGATGAACCCGGCCTGGATGCACTGGCCGGCAAACGTGTTGTCGAGCGCGTTGTAGTCGATGCGCTCCTCGTGCGCGGTGTCCTGGATGGTCATGCCCGCCGATCGTACCGGTACGGTTTGACGCATGGAGCAACCGCTAAACCACTTCATGCAGCAGTTGATGGCCCAGGAACTGCCGGTGCTGGACTCGGCCAGCCGGGCGCGCGTGATGAAGGTGCTGAAGGAATACGACGGCCCCGTCATCACGAGCCAGGACGAGCTTCCCGCGGAGATCCGCGAGATCCTCGAACTGTAGGACTACAACTTTAGGATGAAAGTCACACCATTTGCTCACGGTTTTGGGCGGACCGCTGGGTAACGTGGGGAGCCATGACACTGCACACCGATTTGAAGTCCCTGCATGGCTGGGGCAGAACGGCGCCTTCGACTGCGCATGTCCTTTCCACCCCTGACGTTGACGTGATCAAGGCGGCCGTCGCGCAGGTGGCGGACGAGAACTCGTCCCTTCCGGAGTACGCGCGCCGCGGTGTGATCGCCCGCGGCCTGGGCCGCTCCTACGGTGACCCGGCCCAGAACGGCGGCGGCTTGGTCGTGGACATGAACCCGCTGAACCAGATCCACTCCATCGACCCGGACACCGGCATCGTGGACGTGGACGCGGGCGTGAACCTGGACCAGCTGATGAAGGCGGCCCTGCCGTACGGCCTGTGGGTTCCGGTGCTCCCCGGCACCCGCCAGGTGACCATCGGCGGCGCCATCGGCCCGGACATCCACGGCAAGAACCACCACTCCGCGGGCTCTTTCGGTGACCACGTGCTGTCCATGGAGCTTCTGGTTGCGGACGGCCGCGTGCTCCACCTCGAGCCGGAGGGCTCCGCAGACGACCCGGACGGCACCCTGTTCTGGGCCACCGTCGGCGGCATGGGGCTTACCGGCATCATTCTGCGCGCGCGCATCCAGATGACGAAGACGGAGACGGCCTACTTCATCGCGGACACCGAGCGCACCACGACCCTCGACGAGACGATCGCGCTGCACTCCGACGGCTCCGAGGTCAACTACACCTACTCGTCTGCCTGGTTCGACGCGATCTCCGCGCCGCCGAAGACCGGCCGCTCAACCATCTCCCGCGGCTCCTTGGCCACGCTCGCGCAGCTTGAGGAGTACGCGCCGAAGCTGGCAAAGGACCCGCTGCGCTTCAAGGCCCCGCAGCTGATGACAGTGCCGGACATCTTCCCGTCCTGGACCATGAACAAGCTGACGCTTTCCGCCATCGGCGAGGCGTACTACCTGATGGGCGCGCCGGCGAAGAACCAGGTGAAGAACCTCACGCAGTTCTACCAGCCCCTGGATCTGATCGGCGAGTGGAACCGCGGCTACGGCGACGCCGGCTTCCTGCAGTACCAGTTCGTGGTGCCGACTGACGCTGTCGAGCCGTTCAAGGACATCATCTACCAGATCCAGTCCTCGGGCCACTACACGGCGCTCAACGTGTTCAAGCTGTTCGGCGAGGGCAACCGCGCACCGCTGTCCTACCCAATGAAGGGTTGGAACGTCTGCGTCGACTTCCCGATCCGCGACGGCCTCAACGAGTTCCTCGACCGCCTGGACGACCAGGTGATGGAGTTCGGCGGCCGCCTCTACTTGGCCAAGGAGTCCCGCACCTCCGCCGAGAAGTTCCACGCCATGTACCCGGGGATGGCAGGCTGGCTGGAAACCCGCCGCGCGATCGACCCGACCGGCGTGTTCGCCTCCGACATGTCCCGCCGTTTGGAACTGAACTAAGGAGAACCAATGCTTAACGCAGTAGGCCAAGCCCAGAACATCCTGCTGATCGGCGGCACGTCCGAGATCGGCCTCGCCATTGTCAGCGAACTTGTCTCCCGCGGCGGTGCCCCGACCGTCACCCTCGCCGCGCGCGAGGAGTCCCCGCGTATCGACGCCGCCGTTGCCACCCTCCAGCGCGCCGGCGCATCCGAGATCCGCCTCGTGGACTTCGACGCCCTTGATTTCGAGTCCCACCCTGCGGTGATCAACGCCGCCTTCGACGCCGGTGACGTCGACGTCGCGGTTGTCGCCTTCGGCACCCTGGGCGACCAGGAGGAGCTGTGGCAGGACCAGGCGAAGGCCGTGGATTCCGCGCAGGTGAACTACACGGCGTTCGTCTCCGTCGGCGTGCTGTTGGGCCAGGCCATGAAGCGCCAAGGTCACGGCACCATCATCGCCATGAGCTCGGTCGCCGGCACCAAAGTCCGCCGCTCCAACTTCGTCTACGGCTCGGCGAAGGCCGGTATGGACGGCTTCTACCTGCAGCTTGGTGAGGCGCTTCGCAAGGACGGCGTGAAGGTCACCGTGGTCCGCCCGGGCCAGGTGCGCACTAAGATGACGGCCGGCTTGAAGGAAGCGCCGCTGACCGTGAACAAGGAAGATGTGGCGCAGGCAGCTGTCGACGCCGCGCTGAGCGGCGAGCGCTTCGTGTTCGTGCACAAGCTGTTCTGGCCCATCTCGACCGCGCTGCAGCTCATCCCGGCGCCGATCATGCGCCGCCTGAGCTTCTAACCGCGGATGTGTTCACGCCCCAGTGAACACATCCCTGCCGCGGCCTGTGGTGTATTCACTTTCCTCAGGCCGTTTTCATTACCGATCGAATTTGTTCACATTCCCGATCCACGCCAGCGAACTTTTCCTAGTCGTTCGCCCGGCCCATCCCGCGCAGCACTTTCTCGCGCAACCGGCCGGTCCCCAGCACCGCCAGGACGCAACCGACCAGCGCCACCACAACGAGCGCGCCGAACAGCACCAACTTGTCCATCACATTGACGTGGACCAAGACCATGACGGTGCCCATCAGGCTGCCCATCCCGAACCCGAGCAGCGCCACCACCAGCATGGGCACCCCAACCTCGCGGGCAGCCACCTTGGTGTGGAAGGACGCGGGCGCACCGATGAAGTAGAACGACTTGGTCAGCTGCTTCTGCTCCACCACGCTCAGCGCCTGGGTGAGCAAAGTGGACGACACCATCAGCACCGCCGCGAAGACCACGGTGATAGCCACACCGGAGGGGATATCACCCGCGATCATCTTCAGGGCAGGGGCTTCGTCAATTTCAGGTACCGCTGAGAACCAACCGCCAACACCGCCGATAAACGCCACGAAGTAGAGCGCGGTCACGCGCTTCCATGTGGTTTTGGCACCCCGGCCCACCCGGCGCGTGGCTACGTAGTTGGCAGCCCCGGGCACCCGGTAGCTCAGCCGCGCGAGCAGCTGGATGATGCCGACGGCGATCAGCGCGTTGACGGTGAGAATGCCGCCGGCGACGACCAGCATCGCGGCGTATGCCGCCGCGTCGGCGCCCGGCGCGATGTTCATCGAGCCCAGGGCGCGGTACAGCACCACCGCGCCAACCACTGACAACACCAGCGTGATCCAGCTCTGCCCCTTTGGCGGGATCTTTTTGGTCACGCCGAGTGGGGTCACGGCGACTCGTCGCAAAGCAAGCCACACGGAACAGGCGGCCAAGACCAACACCACGATCCACGCGGCGGGGATGACCCACCAAGTGAACATCTCCCAGGTGCCGACACGCTTTTCCTGGAACGTCAGCAAACTCCACGCGGGGCACGTGAGCACGTACAGCGCCGAGCCGAGCACCAGTCCGGCAAGGGCCTGGCGCAGCGATTCCAGGATCATCATCCCGCGCACCTCGCCAGCCGTCGCGCCGATGAGGCGAAGCGCCGCCAGGTGCTCCTCGCGCCCGCCGAGGTTCGCCCGCGCGGCCTGGGTGAGCAGCCCCAACAGGCTCGGCACGAGCAGCACACTGGCGAACAAGGCAAGGAACACGTACTCCAGTGAGATCGGATCGACCTCCACGAGCGCTTCATGCGGGTGCATGTTGCGCGCCACGAACATCCAGGTGCCGCCCATGAGTGTGCACAGCATCCACGTCGCCACCGTCACCGCGACCAGCGACAGCGCACGAACCCAGCGCTCGCCGATCTGCCGTTGCGAGCGCCCTTCGCTTGTCTGCGACACCGCCGACCGCATCAACGTCACCGCACTCATCGCGCCACCTCCGAGTGGATCAGGCCGTCGCGAATTTCAACGCGGCGGCTGCACCAGTCGGCGATCTTCGGGTCGTGCGTGACCACCACGAGTGTCACACCGAACTTCTGACACACCGCCACGATCTGCTGCATGACTTCGTGGCCGGTGGCCTGGTCTAACGCCGCGGTTGGCTCGTCGGCGAACACGACGGACGGCGGCCCGGCCAAGGCACGCGCGATGGCCACGCGCTGCCCCTGACCGCCGGAGAGCTGCCCCGGATACCGGTCCACATAGGCACCCAGGCCCAGCCTGGTGAGCATGTCCACAGCATCATTGTGCGCCTGCGACCGCGCCACCCCGCGCATGATCTGTGGCAGGGCAACGTTTTCGGTGGCGGTCAGCTCGGGCAACAGTTGGCCGTCCTGGAAGATGAAGCCGAAGTGCTCGAGGCGCAGGCGCGAGCGTTCGGCGTCGCTCATTGCGGCCACATCGTGGCCGTCGAACAGCACCTCGCCCTGGTCGGGCACGAGCACGCCGGACATGCAGTGCAGCAGGGTCGATTTGCCGGAGCCCGAAGGTCCCATGATGGCCACGGATTCGCCGTCGCCCACCGTCAGGCTGATGCCTTCGAGGACCCGCTGCTGGGGGAATGACTTTGTGATGTCTCTGAGTTCAAGCATGGTTTCTATTTCACAGGTGGTCGTCGTGAAGCACTATGGCCCTGACTCCCGAATATGGGTAGTGCTAGCTCTACCCCGCTACGCTCGCGGGCATGCGGCAACGAAGGAACCACGAGCAGCGGGCTTCCGCCAAGATCCACCAGCTCACTGCCTCTCGGCGCAAGATTGCGGAGGCGTACGAGGTGGAGCGCCTGCGTATCGAGCGCGACCTGCACGACGGCGCGCAGCAGTACTTCGTGGCCGCGGCGATGAAACTCGGCGAGGCCAGACTCGACGTTGATTCGCCGCTTCTCGACGACGCCGCCCGCGACCTCCGCAACGGCCTCGATGCGCTCAGGAGAACCGTGCGCGGCATCCACCCGCGGGAGTTGTCGGACCACGGGCTCATCGCCGCGATCGAGACAGCCGCCGCGCAGTACGGCCCGCACGTCACGGTCCGTGCACCACACGAACTGCCGCGTATCGACGACTCCGTCACCGCAGCCGCCTACTTCTTCACCGCCGAAGCGCTCACCAACGCCGCGAAGCACGCACCACAGGCACCCGTCAGCGTGCTCGTGACCTGCGACCACACCCTGAACATCTCGGTGACCGACCAAGGCGGCGGCAACGCGCGCATCACCCCCGGTGGCGGGCTCGACGGCATGCAGGAGCGGATCGCGGCGTTCGGCGGGTCGATGGAAATGACCTCGCCCGACGGCGGGCCGACCACCGTCACCGCCCGTATTCCGTTGCTGTTGTTCCGAGGAGAAAGTGGGATTGCGCCATGAGGATTGTTATCGCGGACGACTCCGCACTGCTGCGGGAAGGCGTCGCTGGTCTACTCACCCGGCGCGGCCACGAGGTTGTGGCGCAGGTGGATAGTGCGGATCGGGTGCAGGGGGTCGTCGATACGCATGCGCCCGACCTGGTGATCACGGACGTGCGCATGCCGCCCAACATGCGCGACGACGGCCTGCAAGCCGCGCTGGAGCTGCGCCAGCGCGGCCCGGTCAACGTGCTGGTGCTGTCGCAGTACGTCGCGCCCGCCTATGCGCGGGAACTGTTCTCCGGCGGCGACGGCGGCACCGGCTACCTGCTGAAAGATCGTGTCGCGGAGGTGAAAGACTTCATCCAGGCGTGCGAAACCGTGGCGTCCGGCGGGGTGGTCATCGACCCGGACGTGGCCAGCGCGCTCATGGCCGCGAGCTCGCGCTGGCTGACCACGCTCACGCCGCGCGAGATGGAGGTGCTCGAACACATGGCGGAGGGGCTGTCCAACGCTCAGATCTCCGAGCAGCTCTACCTCTCCGGCGCGGCGGTGGCGAAGCACGTCTCCAGTATCTTCTCCAAACTGGGACTTACCCCCGACGAGGACAACCGGCGCGTGCGCGCAATCCTGATGTACCTGGCAGAACGTGGAGTTGGGTAGCGTACGCGGCGGTGGTGGCCATTTTCTTGCCGGCGGCGGCAATCATGGCGTACCGCGCGGCGCGCGGCTCGTGGGCGCCTCCAAGATGACTGCGGACTTGAAGGAAGCGCCGCTGACCGTGAACAAGGAAGATGTGGCGCAGGCAGCTGTCGACGCCGCGCTTAGCGGCGAGCGCTTCGTGTTCGTGCACAAGCTGTTCTGGCCCATCTCGACCGCGCTGCAGCTCATCCCGGCGCCGATCATGCGCCGCCTGAGCTTCTAACCTTCTCAAGCCCGGCACGCCCCCGTTTCCAGCAAGGGGGCGCGCTGGGCATGTGCGAAACTAATGGGCATGACAACCGCAGTTTCCCGCGAAATGCGGGTCATCGAGTATGCCCCGGACAAGCTGTCCGCCAAGCAAACGGTGATCCGCGCGGTCAGCTATCTCGTGCTCGGCGGCGTTCTGGCGCTTGCGTCGTGGTTCGTGCTCCACTCGCTGTCGCTGCCGGCGTTCAACACCTCGATGATGACGAAGTCGCTGGCCGCGGTGTCGTCGTTGGTAGTGATCGCGCTGGCGGTGTGGTGCTGCCTGCTGTGGGTCCGCGAGCACCAGAACCTCCTGGTTGAGAGTGTCGTGTCGTTGGCGCCGGCGGCAATTGTGGTGACGTCGACAGGCATCCCGCTCACTGCCACCCGCCTGTGGCTGGACGGTATCCAGGTCGACCAGGGCTTCCGCTCGCAGTTCCTCACGCGCATGGCGCAGGCGCCGTCGTACGCGGACATGAACTACGTCGACCTGCCCACGTTCTACCCCCTCGGCTGGTTTTGGCTCGGCGGCCGCATGGCGGGCGTGCTGGATATGCCGGGCTGGGAGGTCTACCAGCCGTGGGCGCTGACGTCGCTGGCGGCGGTGGCGGCCATGCTCACCCCGATCTGGCGGCGGATCACTGGATCCCTGCCGGTGGCGGCGGCCATCTCGATGGTCACCGTCGCGGTCGTGCTCACAGAGGTGCCGGAGGAGCCGTACGCCGCGATCGTCGCCATGCTGTTCCCGGCGGCCGCGATCGCGGCGCAGCGCGCGCTCTACGGCTCTTGGTTCGCCACCTGGGCGCTTGCAGGCTACCTCGGCATTTCAGCCACGTTCTACACCCTGTTCACCGCGATCATGGCGCTGACGGTGGTGGTGATGGCGATCGTGGCTTACTTCTGGACGGGCCACTCGCTGCTGCCGATCAAGCGCCTCATGATCGTCGGCTTCACCTCGATCGCGATCGCGTTGACCGCGTGGGGCCCGTACCTGGTCAAACTGCTCAGCGGCAAATACGACGCGCACTCCACCGCGAACCACTTCCTGCCGGTTGAGGGAACGTACTTCCCCATGCCGTTCTTCAGCATCTCGATCATCGGTGCGCTGTCTTTGATCGGTTTAGTGTTCATCATCCTGCGCATCAGCGACATGGAAGTTGCGGCGCTGAGCCTCGCGCTTCTGATGTGCTACATCTGGGCGATGGGCTCGATGGCGGCCACGCTTTTGGGCACGTCGCTGCTCGGCTTCCGCGTCGAAGTGCTGGTCATCCTCATCTTCGCCACAACCGGTGTCCTCGGCATCGCGGAAGCGCAGCTGACCGGCATCGACTTGCTCTACCCGGGGCGTTTCTCCGAGCGCAGCCACCGCGGCATCCTCACCGCGTTCATCGTCCTCGTCGGCGCCGGGTCCCTGTACTACGTGCAGCAGATCCCCGCGGAGAACCAGAAGTACATCGACCAGGCGTACGCCGACACCGACGGTTACGGCGAGCGCGCCGACCGCTTCCCGCCTGACGCGGCGAGGTACTACGGCGACATCGTCGAGTACTTGAGCGACCACGGCCGCAAGCCGAACGAGGCCGTGGTCTACACCGACGAGATTAACTTCATGGCCTACAACCCCTACTACGGGTTCAACGCGTTCACCAGCCACTACGCCAACCCGCTCGGCGAGTTCGACAGGCGCAACGAGGAGCTGGTGCACTGGGCGCGTCTGTCTGAGAGCGACCCGGAGGAGCTCACCTCCGCAATCGACGCGTCGCAGTGGCGCGCCCCGGAGGCCTTCATCTTCCGCGGCGACCTGGAGAACAAGACGCCGCTGAAGACCCACGTCGCGCACGACATCTACCCGAGCCAGCCGAACGTGCGCTACGAGGGCTTGTTCTTCAACCCAGAAGCCTTCGGCGCCAACGAGTGGGACATGGAGCAGTTCGGCCCGTTCGTCGTCGTCGTCCGCAAGTGACCGTAAAGCGCGCAGGACGTAAGAAAGTAGAGTGCTGTAATCGTGACAATCGTCGAACCTCGTTCTACCCCCGCACCCCGCACGTCGCATGGTCGCGCGCCCGGCTCCCTGGTGGGCACCGCCATTGTCTCCGGCATGCTGTCCTTCCTGCTGCTGGTGCTGGTGCCGCTGCTGCCGGTCAACCAGGTGCAGTCTTCGCTCGACTGGCCGCAGAACAACTCGATCCAGGCGGTCAACGCGCCGCTGATCTCGCTCGCGCCGCAGGAAGTTGAGATCACGGTCCCGGTCGCCGCGGTTGACCACCTGCGCCCCGGCGAGTCTGTCATCCTCGGCACTCTGCCGGAATCCTCCCAAGAGGCGTTCGACCGCGGCCTGTTCATCACCGCCCCCGGCGGCGGGCTCGTGGTCTCCTCGCTCAACGAGGTCGTCTTCGAGCTCACCCCTGCCGAGGTGCAGGCGCTTCCCGATGACGCCAAGCTCGAGTTGCACCAGACGCACGAGGCGATGACGGTGCGCATCCCCGGCACCTCCCACAAGGAAGAGGCGGAGGACGACTACCGGGCGCAGTTCACAGGGTTCTACACCGAGCTGGATCCGGCCTCGGAGCAGTTGCTTATCGACGCCGGCCTCGCCGCCCACATCGACATCAACTCCCGCTTCACCTCCACTCCCTCCGCGGTCAAGATGTTCGCCATGATCGCGGGCCTGATCTCCGCGCTCGCGGGGCTTTGGGCGCTGGGGCGGTTGGACAGCCTCAACCGCAGGTCAATCCCGTTCTTCGGCGAGCAGTGGCGCACCTTCCGCCCGCTGGACGCCCTCGTGGTCGCTGTGCTGCTGTTCTGGCACGTCTTCGGCGCGAACACCTCGGACGACGGATTCCTGCTCACCATGGCGCGGGTAGCCAACGACTCGGACTACATGGCCAACTACTACCGCTGGTACGGCGTGCCCGAGGCCCCCTTCGGCTCCCCGTTCTACGACACGTTGGCGCTGTTGGCCAAGGTCAGCACCGCCTCGATGTGGATGCGCCTGCCCACGCTCATCGCCGGGCTGTTGACCTGGTGGATCCTGTCCAGGGAGATTCTGCCGAAGTTGGGGGAGGTCGTCGCTAAGCGGCGCGTGGCGTACTGGACTGCCGCGTTCGTCTTCCTCGCGTTCTGGCTGCCGTACAACAACGGCACCCGCCCAGAGCCGATCATCGCTTGCGGTATCGTCGTCACCTGGGCCCTGTTCGAGCGGGCAATCGCCACCGACCGGCTGCTGCCGGCAGCGGTGGGCACGATCACCGCAGCACTCACGTTGGCTTGCGGCCCGACAGGCTTGAGCGCCGTGGGCGTGTTCTTGGTGTGCCTGCCGGCGGTGTTCCGCACGCTGCGCCGGAAGAAGGCTATCGCCCCAGCCACCGCGTTTATCGCTCCCTTCCTGGGCGCCGGCATGGCGGTCATGGTGCCGGTGTTCAAGGACCAAACGCTCGCCGCGGTGATCGAGGCGACCTCAGTGCGAGCCGAGGTCGGGCCGGCGCTGAACTGGTACGACGAGTGGGTTCGCTACGCCACGCTGTTCGAGCAGACGGTGGACGCATCGATGGAGCGCCGCTTCCCCGTCTTCGTCCTGATCTTCTCGCTGGTGCTGATCCTGGCCGGTTTTGCCAAGCACAAAACCATCCCGGGCACCTCGAGCGGGCCGACCAAGCGCATGGTGATCATCCTCGCGCTGTCGATGTTCTTCCTCATGTTCACACCGACGAAGTGGACCCACCACTTCGGCATCTACGCGGGCCTCGGCGGCGCGGTGGCGGCGCTCGGCGCGGTCGTGCTCTCCCAGTTCGCGCTGCAGTCGAAGCGCAACCGCACCTTCGCTATAGCAGCCGCGCTGTTTTTGATGTCGCTCACCCTCGCCGGCTGGAACGGCTGGTGGTACGTGTCCTCCTTCGGCGTGCCGTGGTGGGACCGCACCGTGCAGTACAAGGCGGTGGAGGCGAACACCATCATGCTGGCGCTCACCCTAGTGGTGCTCTTGATCGGCATCTTCCAGTCGTTGAGCCACAACGCCGGGCGCGCCGAGGCCGCACAACTCGGCGCTGCGGACGAGTTCGACGCCCAAGCGCGGGTGGACGCCGGCCGCTGGTCCGGAGTGATGGGTGCGCCGATTGCCGTCTTGGCGGTACTGATGGTGGCGTTTTCCTGCCTCACCTTTATCAAGGCCTTTGTCTCCCAGGCGCCGGCGTACTCGGTCGGCATGGGCAACGTGCGCACCTTCAAGGGTGACTCGTGCGCGCTCGCCAGCGACGTGATGCTGGAGCAGGACACCAACGATTCCTTCCTCACCCCCGTCGGCGGTGTACCGCTGGGCCGTTCGCTGGACGCCGGCGAGAACACCGGGTTCACCCCGGACGGCGTGCCCGCCTACATCGCGTCCGAGAACGCGAACACCACTGACGTAATCACCTCGGCGCAGACCGACGCGCAAGCCGCAGAGCAGCCCGAGAACGAGACTGCCGACGAGGCGCAGTCCACCTCGCGCGTCAACACCCAGGGCAACCGCCCGTCGAGCATGCGCGGCGTCAACGGCTCCACGGTGCGCCTGCCGTTCAACCTGGACTACCAGCGCATCCCGGTTGCCGGCACGTTCGAGGACGATCCGACGCACAAGGCCACGCTTGAAACCGTGTGGTTCGAGCTGCCCGAGGCGAACCCGGACGCGCCGCTTCTGGTCGCCTCGGTGGCGGGCCGCATTGCCCACCACGACATCAACGGCGTCGAGCAGGAAGGCACCGACTTAGCGCTGGAGTACGGGCAGCTGCTTGCCGACGGCACCGTTACCTCCCTCGGCGAACGCGAGATGCTGGACCCGGGCCCCACCGGCCAGTGGCGCAACGTGAACGTGCCGGTCGCGGACTTGCCGGAGAAGGCGAACGTGGTCCGCCTCGTCGCCGAGGACGCCTCCTTCTCCGAGCGGGACTGGTTGGCTGTCACACCGCTGCGCAACCCCACCCTGAAGCCCATGACCGAGGTCATCGACTCCGACACCCCGGGTCTTCTGGACTGGACGGTCGCTTTCCAGTACCCCTGCCAGCGCACCTTCAACCACTACGCCGGCGTGACCGAGATCCCGCAGTTCCGCATCATGCCGGACGCTCCCGGCAAGCAGCAGCTTTCCGGCTTCCAGGACTTCCTTGGCGGCGGAGCCTTGGCTACAGCCGAAGCTGTCAACTATTCTTACGACGTTCCCGGGTACTTGCGGAATGACTGGCAGCGCGACTGGGGCTCGATCGCCAAGTACGAGCTGCGCACCGATTCCACGGGTGCTGCTCCCGTCGAGGCGGATGTTGACTACACAACGGTCTCAAGGTGGGGCTGGTGGACACCTGGCCCGATGAAGATCCGCAACCCGAATGAGTAGGCCCACATGAAACTTGCCAAGCTTGCCGCCGCTGCCGCAGCTGTTGCCGCCGCTTTGTCCGCAGTCCTCGCCCCGGCCGCGAGCGCGCAGACCATGCCTGCGCCGATCACCTCGTCGGACAACACCGGTCCGCTGCTTAACCAGCAGGGCTGCAAGTCGCGTTACCTTATTGCGGTGCCGGGCGGGGCAAACACGGTTGCCGGTGTGCCGACGTTCTTGCCGCACGGCGGCCAGGTGCTCACCACCGGCCTTCTGGTCCAGGGCGCGACCGCCGGCCAGACGCAGCCGCTGTGGGTGTCATACAACTCGCTGGCGTTTGCCAACCGCCCGTACTACGCGGCGTCGGCAGAGGCGTACGGGGTGACGCGGGGGACCGTCGAAAAGCTTGCAAACGCCTGCCCGAACGCCAAGTTCAGCCTCACCGGCTACTCGCTCGGCGCTGACGTGGCAGCTCGCCTGACGCGCGATATCGCGTACGGAAACGGGCCGGTCGCCGCCGACCGCATCGACGGGGTCGCGCTGATCGCCAACCCGTACCAGGGGCACAACGGGGCGACGTTGTCGCCGGGCACCTCCCCCGATTCCGTCGGCGCGCTCGGTGAGCTCGAAGGCGGCTACGGCCAGCTTGCAGACCGCGTGCTGGAGATCTGCCGCCCCGACGACCTGGTGTGCTCCATGAAGGAGGCGCACCGCCCGCTGGTCGCGCCCGCGCTGCGCACCCACGTCAGCGCCGGCCGCATTCCGCTGGGCGAGTTCCAGGCCATCTTCCGCACCCTCGGCACCGACTCCGTCAGCGTCGTGACCGGCATGGGCGCCCACGGCGGTTACTCCACCTTCGCGCCGCAGCAGGCGGCGGACTGGATTGTCGCCCACGCCAACCGCTAAGCACTACGCGAAGTGGTTAGAGTTGGGACTCATGCATGACCTCTTCGCACTAGTCAACGGCGCCTGGGTGGAAAACCACGTCATCCCCGCTGATCGCGGGATCGACGGCTCGTTTTACGCCCTGCGCGACAAATCCGAGGCGGACGTCCACGAGCTGCTGAAGGAATCCGACAGCCGGGGCGGCGCGCTCTACCGCTCCTTCATGGACACCGAGGCGGTCAACGCCGCGGGCACCGCCCCACTCGAGGCCGACTTGGCCAAGATCGCGGCCGCGGACATTGAGGAGTTCGCCCGCAACTTGGGCGAGCTGGAGCGCGCCGGCGTCGGCGCGCCGCTGACCTACTGGGTGGAGAAAGATTCCCAGGGTGAAACGGCCGTCGCCTACCTCTACCAGTCGGGCCTGGGGTTGCCGGACGAGGCGTACTACCGCGAGGAGCAGCACGCCGAGACGCTTGCGGCCTACGAAAAGCACGTCGCCCGCATGCTCACCTTCATCGACGCGAAGTACCTGATGGGGCTCGACCCGGCGGTTGCCGCGCGCCGCATCGTCGCCCACGAGACGCAGCTGGCCGCCAGCCACTGGGACGTGGTGCGCGCCCGCGACGCGGTTGCCACCTACAACCCGGTGCAGCTGGATGAGCTGCCGGAGATCATCCAGGTGATGCTTGGGGCATCAGGCTTGTCGACGGGGCGCCTCATCAACCAAATGCCCTCCTACACCGACGCGCTCGCCGAGATGCTGCGCCCGGAGACGCTCGCGGACTGGCAGCTGTGGGCAGTGTGGAAGGTCCTGCGCTCGCGCGCCGGCCTGCTCACCGAGGAGATCTCGCGCGCGAACTTCGAGTTCTACGGCACCCGCCTCTCCGGCGCCACGGAGCAGCGCGACCGCTGGAAGCGCGGCGTGGGCTTGGCGGAATCGTTGGTGGGCGAGGAGATTGGCCGGGAGTATGTGGGCAAGCACTTCCCCGCGCCGCACAAGAGCGCGATGCTCGAGCTGGTTGCCTACTTGGTGCGGGCGTACCGCGAGCGCATCACCAAACTGCCCTGGATGAGCGACGGCACGAAGGACCGGGCGCTGGAGAAGCTCGCGCAGTTCAGCGCGAAGATCGGCTACCCGGACCGCTGGCGCAGCTTCGAGGGGCTCGAATTTTTTGAAAACGGCGCCGATCTTCTGGACAACGTGCGCGCCGGCTCCGCGTTCGAGCACGACTACCAGGTGGCGAAGATCGGCAAACCCGCCGACCGCGACGAGTGGGTCTCCACCCCGCAGACCGTCAACGCGTTCTACAACCCGGTGGTCAACGACATCACCTTCCCCGCCGCTATCCTGCAGCCGCCGTTCTTCGATCCCGAGGCCGACGCCGCGGAGAATTTCGGCGCAATCGGCGCGGTGATCGGCCACGAGATCGGCCACGGTTTCGACGACCAGGGCTCGCGCTACGACGGTTTGGGCAACCTGAACTCCTGGTGGACCGACGCCGACCGCGCCGCGTTCGAGGAGCTGACCGCGAAGCTGGTCGGCCAGTTCCAGGACCTGGTGCCGAGCGTGCTCGCGGGCGAGGAAGGTGTCAGCGGCGTCAACGGCGAGTTCACTTTGGGCGAGAACATCGGCGATCTTGGCGGCCTCGGCATCGCGGTCGAAGCGTACAAGCTCTACCTCGCCGATAACGGCCTGGAAGACTGCGAGGCGAAGCCGTTCGGCGACTTGGACGGCACGTTCACCGGGTTCCAGCGCCTCTTCTTGGCCTGGGCGCGGGTGTGGCGCTCCAAGGCGCGCCCCGAGATGGCGGCACAGCTGCTCGCGATCGACCCGCACTCCCCCAACGAGTTCCGCTGCAACGTGATCGCTTCCAACGTCGACGAGTTCTACGAGGCCTTCGACGTGGAAGAGGGCTCCGCGATGTGGATCGATCCGCAGGACCGGGTGAAGATTTGGTAGCGGGCGAGGTTTCGCCGCAGCCGCTGCGCCAGGGCGGCCCCGACGAGCAGTACCCGGAAAACGAGCAGCTCGGTGAGCACTTCCAGGTGGGAGGAGTGGAGCGCTCGCTTCCCGACGCTCTCCAGCTCGACCAGCTGGTCAGCTACATCGAGTCCACCTACGACTCGTCTGCCCCGAACTACCTGGCGCTGTTGCCCGACCGCATCACGCACGCCTCGATGCTGATGCTGGGTTCGGCCGTCGACCACACAATGCCTGGTGTCGCCTACGCCGGCGCTGTGGACGTGCAGACGAGCGAATGGGGCCAGGTGTTCGTCCCGTCTGAGCCCACCGGCGCGTGGGCCGTGACGCTCTACGCTGGGCCGGACACTGCCCGCGACTACGCGTGGCGCCCGGACGTGGCTGCCACCGCGGAACTTTCCGGTGTGACGATCATCGACGTCGACAACCCACTTGACGCAGCTGCTGTGGAGGCGGCGTTGGCGCACGCCGCCGATGAGTCAGGTAGCGCAGCAGCTGTGTGGGCGTTCGGCGAGACCGCCCCGCTTGTGCCGGAAGGCGCGGGCGCGTACGCGCTGACGTTTCCCACCGGCGTGCCAGCGCACGCTCGCCAAGGCGCGGTGCTGGTACAGGTGGCGACACGCGATGAGGTGGCAACACCGCCGGAGATCAGCGGTGTTGCGGAGTACCACTCCACCCACTACATCGCCACGCCCGCCGAGTCGCGCCGCAGGGTGCGGGACGTCGCCGAGTTCCTGCGCGCTACGAGCGCTCCTTCTTCTTCGGCGAATCGTCGACTTCCTTGATGCCGTTGCGCACGTCAACCGTGTTTTGGTAGGCGTTGCCGTAGGTCAGCGCCGAGGCCACCCAGGTGTCGCCGCCAGTTTTGCCCCACGACACGCTGCCGGTGCCGCTGGTGCGGTCGTCGGTCCAGCCCATTTTGGAGCCCTCCGCGTCCTCGATCCGTGCGGTGCCGAAGCCCTGAATGAACCCGTCCGCGGCCACGCTGTCTTGGTGCTCCATGCCGCTGAACAGGGGTTTGGCTACCGGGTCCCAAAGAATCTCGGAGATAAACGTCGCGATGTCCCGAGCGGACGTCTGCGTCTTGCCCCACCCCCCGGCGCGCGCGGTTGAGGTGAGGTCGAAATCGGAAGCAATTTCGTCGATCGCCTCGGGGTACGCGCGGTCCAGCTTGCCGGCGATCGCGTCGTTCGACGACGCGATCATCTTCTCTACCTGGTCCTTCTCCTCGCTCGTACCGTGGTAGAGCACGTAGTAGCCCAGGTAAAGCTTGGCCAGCGACAGCGCCGGGCGCGGCTCCTCCCCGTCCGCGGACATGGAGATCCGCCCGTCGGGGTGGACGACGGCAAGCGCGGTGCGCTCCCGCAGGTAGGAGGGGTCCACGTGGACGGCCTGCGCGGGCGCTGCCCCGCTGGTGATCACAAGCGCCGCGGCCGTGGCGGCTGATAGTGCGGCGGTGAGTCGCTTCATTTCAGGTCCAGGTTCAGGATGGAATCGGCCTCGCTGATCTCCTCGAACTGCGGGACCTCCACCTCGCACAGGTGGCAACCAGCGCCGACCGCGTCTTCGATGAACAGCGCAACGCCGAATGGGCTATCCACCGGCTCGGTGACGTAGGTCGCCCCGAACTGCTGGGTCAGCTGCAGCGCGCGAGCCATGTCTTCCACGCCGAAGAAAATCTGCCAGAACGCCACGTCGGGCTCAGCGCCAATCTCCATGCCGAGAAACGGTGCGCCGTCCTTGAAGGCCACGTAGTAGTTGCCCTCGTTGCGCACTTCCCAGTCGAACAGTTCGCCGTAAAAGTCCACCGCGGTAGTGTCTGGCCCGACGTACTCGTACCAGACCGGCACACCGGGCTCGCCGGCGGCGACGAAGTTGTCCTCGCCCGCCGGCTGCATGAGGCCGAACACCGCGCCGTGCGGGTCGGCGCACACCGTCAGCCGACCGAGCGAGACGTCTTGGCTGCTCAGCACCTGGCCGCCCAGCTTCTCTACGCGGTTGGCGTCACCGCTCAGGAAGTACGGGATCCACTCCTGCAGCTGTTCCTCGGCAGCGACGATGCCGGCAACCGGCAGGCCGTCCTTGCGCGCTAGGCGGTACTCGTCGCGGCTGACCTCCCAGCCGAGCACCTTGGAATAGAAGTACGCCGCCTTTTGCGGCTCGGTGGTGATCAGGTCTTGCCAGTACGGCATGCCGGGCACGGCTTCGAACGCGGGCATTTACATGTTCCTCCACTTTTCCGGGTCGAAATCGTCGTCGGCGGTCGCCTCGTCGAAGTAGTCGCCGCCGTCGGTGTCGGTGACGACGGTTGCTTGGGTGTCGCCGATGGCGACCAGCGCTGCGTCGTGAAGCAAAAAGCCCCTCGACGTGACTACCTCGCCGTTGACCGACACCTCACCGGCCTCGATGAGTTCTTTGGCGTGCCCGCCGGATTCAACGAGGTTTGCCAGTTTGAGGAACTGGCCGAGTTTGATGGAATCGCCGCTGATCGGCACCTCGAGATGCATGCCGGTTAGTCTAAATCAGATAGGTTGCGGCGCCAGTTGAAGACCGGTTGAATCCTTACGTATGCACTAGCTTGCCGTGCCGGCGCTGCTCACGGGGCTTTGCGCCGCGGCGCTTGGCCTCACCGGGTGCGCTCCCGACCCCGCGCCGGAGCCGGCCGCCACCCTCACCACCACAGCGGAACCCGCCGCCGAGCCGGTGCACTTCACCATCCGCACCGTGGGCGACATCTTGATTCACAGCGACGTCTACAACACTGCCAACCGCTACGCCGGCGGCGAGGGCTACGACTTCGGGCCAATGTTCGACGAGGTGCGCGACTACCTGCAGAACGCCGACATCACCACCGGGAACCTGGAGGTCCCGGTCGCCGGCGCCGAGTTCGGGCTCTCCGGCTACCCCGCGTTCAACGCCCCGCCGCAGATCGTGGACGCGCTGCAGGACGCGGGCGTCGACATCGTGAACAACGCCACCAACCACACACTGGATCGCGGTGGGGACGGTGTGGTGGCGTCGGTAAGCAACCTGCGTGAGCGCGGCATGCTGTACGCCGGCGGGTACGACTCGTGGGAGGACAAGGCCACCCCGCGCGTCATCGACGTCAACGGGGTGAAGGTCGGCTTTCTCGGCTACTCCTATGGCACGAACGGGATCCCGGTGCCGGAGGGCCGCGAGTACTCGGTCGCGCTCATCGACGACGCGATGCCGGACGAGATCACGGCGCTCGACGACGACGTGGATATGACGGTGGTGATGATCCACATGGGCGAGGAGTACGAGCCGCTCCCCGTGCAGTTCCAGCGCGACACAGCCCAGACGGCGGTCGACGCGGGTGCTGATCTGGTGCTCGGCGGACACCCGCACGTGGTGCAGCCCTTTGAACTTGTCGCAGGCGGCACGCCGGTGTGGTGGTCGCACGGCAACTTCCTGCACGGGCAGTGGGACGAGCGCACGAAGGTGGGTGGCATCGGCGAGTTCGCGTTCACCCGAAGTGCTGACGGCGCTGTCACCCTCGACCGCATCCGGTTTATGCCCACCTACACCGTCGGCCCGCCGATCTCGTATGAGCACAAGGTGCTGCCGCTTGTCCGCGCCCACGAGTACATCGACGTCGCCGCCACCTTCGCCGAGCTGCGCGAACGCTTAGGGCCAGACGTGGAGATCGTGGAATACCTGGATTAGGTAAGGCCGCTGTAGACCATCCACACACCGATCGCCACGAAGATGACACCGGTGACCATGTCGATGGCGTAGCCGTATCGCTGGATCGGCGCGGCGAGCGCACGAACCGCGACGGCAAAGCCGGTGAACCACGCGAGCCCGGTGACAATGAGCGTGACCGCAATCGCCACCATCCACTGCCAGCCCATGTCGGGCCGGACGAACTGGGCGAAGATCGCGCCGAAGAACAGCAGCGCCTTCGGGTTGGAGAGGTTCGTCGCCACCCCGAGGCCGAACGCGCGGGCCGGTGTGAGGGTGCGCGCCGGCGGGGCGGGCGGGGTGTCTCCGGCACCCCCGGTGCTGCCTGCGGTGGTACGCACTGCTTCCCGGCGCGCCGCCAACCCGCCGCGCAGCGCCCCGATGCCCATGTAGGTGAGGTACGCCCCGCCAACGACCTGCAGCACGGCGAGCACCTGCGGCGCGGATTGCACGAGGGCGGACAAGCCCAAAAGCGAGGCGGTGATCCACACGGTGTTGCCCAGCGAGATGCCGAGCGCGCACGCGATGCCGGCTGCGCGGTCGCGCGCACCGATACGGATGATCTGGAACAAGTCCGGGCCCGGGCTCATGATCGCGGCGAACCACACGCCGAGCAGGGCGGCGAACGCAGATGCTGTCATGGACGTACCGCTACCTTTCCGCCTGGTCGGCCGGCATGATGCTCAGCGTGTCGATGTTGACGTGCGCCGGCAGCGACGCCACCCAGCGGATCGCCTCCGCCACGTCCTCGGCGCTTAAGTTCAGCTTGCCCTCGTAGACCTTGGCGGCGCGCTCGGCATCCCCGGCGAAACGGTTGAGCGAGAAGTCCGTCTTCACGCGCCCCGGGTCGATCTCGCAAACCCGGATGTCGGGCGCCTCCTCGCGGCGGAAGGCGCGCGTGAGCCCGCGCAGACCGTGCTTCGCCGCGTTGTAGCCGCTGCCGCCGGGGTACGCGTCGGTGCCTGCGATCGAACCGATGTTGATCACCAGTCCCTTCGCCGCCTTCAGCTGCGGGTAGAGCGTCTGCGTCACGCGCATCGTGCCGGCCACGTTCGTCTCGTACATCCACTCCCAGTCGGCCGCGTCGGCGTCTTTCAGGTGGTCGAGCTGCTTCGCCCCACCCGCGTTGTTGACCAGCAGGTCCACGCGCGGAAGGGCTTTCAGCTTATCGACGCTCCCCTGATCCACCACATCCAACGCCCACGCCTGACCACCGATCTCGTCGGCGATCATCTCGCAGCGCTCGATTCTGCGCGCCGCCACGATGACGTGCCAACCGTCCGCCGCCAACGCCCGGCACGCGGCCTCGCCAATGCCGGCGGAGCCGCCCGTGACCACGGCCACTTTCTTCTCGTTCACGGTTTCAGAGGTTACCGGAGCACCTGGCGCATCGTGATGTTGATCCGCCCATCTTTCAGGCCGGTGCCCTCCGGCCCGGTGCCGGGCCTCGCCCCCTTCACGCCGTGGCGCGCCCGGCGCGCGGGCCCGCCGAACACGAGCGCATCGCCGGACATCAACAGCAGGTCGACTGGCCCGTCGGGGCCCTCGATGCGAAACACCGTCTCCTCCCCGATGGAGAGGCTGACCACGGCGTTATCGCTTTCCTCCTCCGCGTCGACGTGCAACCCCATGCCGTCGCCAGGCGGGTAGAAGTTCACCAGCGCGGTCTCCACCTTCAGTGTGAGGCCTATTTGCTTATCGACGCCCCGCGCCACATCCATCACCGCACTCGCCAGCGCCTGGAAGTTCTCCGGCACCGGCGGGACCGCGTAGCCGCCAACCTCCTGCACGAGCCGGTACGGCTGGGTTTGCCAGTACCAGCCGAGCGAGAGCATCCACGCCTTCATCTGCCCGCTCGCGAGCACGGGCTTGCGCATCGCCACCGGCGTGCCCGCGACCTGCCTCGCTATCCCACGGGCCTGCGTAACCAGCGCCGCCTGCTGCTCCAGCGGCAGGAAGTTCGGCAGGTGCACTACCCCAGGGATGGGGTTGGCGGGGTCGCGCGGGAGGGCGTCGAAAAGCATGGCTTTAAGCCTATTCCCGCAGCTTTCCACTAGCCTGGCGGGTCACGTCGGACCAAGGAGAAGCTAATGCACCGAAACCGAACCATCGCGGCAGCCTTCGCGGCTGCATCCTTGGTGCTCGCGGGTTGCGCGGGCACCGAAACGTCTGCGACGGCGGCGCCGGAAACGGTGACGGAAACAACGTCGGCGACGCAGACCCAGGTTGAGACCACCACGGCGACGACGACCGACACGGTCACCGAGAGCCCGGCCGCCGATGCCGCAGCCGGCGGGACCCCTGCCGACGGCGGTGACGCGTACCGCGCCTTTTCCGCGGTGCTGGACCACCCGAACCAGTTCCCGTTCCCGCCGCAGTTCCAGCAGGAGACCAACGGCACGTACGAGTACGCGGTCGTGGACATCACCGGCGACGGCGCGGACGAAGTGCTGCTCAAGGCCAACACCGTGAATATCCCATCGCCGGTGAAGGTGCTGTACTGGGACGGCTCGGCCGTGCAAGCGACCGAGGACGTGCTTCTTGATGGCCCCGGCGGCGAAGAGGGCGTGCGCTACATGGTGTTCGTTGACCCCTACACCACGGGTCTTAACCAGTACGAGGCGACGTCGACAACGCTGACGCACCAGGCGTTCGTGCTTGACGGCGGCCGTTTGGTGCCCACGACGCAGCCGCAGGAGACGGTGGCCGGCAACTCCTTGGAGCAGGAGAATCTGGCGGCCTGGCAATCGATCGCGGACCGCCAGGCGCTGGCCAACATGCGGGGCTAGCTGGCCTGCCGGCGCGCCGGTCCGCGCAGGTAGAACGTGTCGACGACCTCGTACTTCGGGCCTCCGGAGCGGCCCTGGCCAAGGTGGGATTCCATGAGGTGGACTTCATCGACGGTCCAGCGCGGTCCGGAGTAGATGGACAGGGCGTGGGCGTGGTCGTCGAGAAGCCAAAAGTCCCTGGTGCGGGTGCCGGTGCGTGCGACGGTGAGGTGCGCGCGCTGGCGGCCGCGCACGTCGGGCTCAATGAGCGAATCAGCCATCAGCTCCTTCAAGCCCGCCTTGTCGCCGCCGACGCCGATCCACAGGGTGCGGCGGTCGAAACAACCGGCGCCGCGCAGTTGCAGCTCCAATGAAGGAGCCCAGGCCGTGGCCTGGGCTAGAACGTCGGTGACATACGCTGCGTCGTTCGGCTGCGAACCGTAGAACGCGAGCGTGATGTGCCAGTTATCCGGGTCGGTCCACCGCGACTCGGTGCCGAAGCCGTCCCGGATCGGCCGCAGCGCGGTGACCAGGTGCTCGCGAACCTCGACGGGTGGGACGATTGCAGCGAACAGGCGTCTCATGCCCCTAAAGGTACCTTGGATCGCAATGTTTGACTTGGAACGAATCGGGCGTGGTTTGCCCGTCGCCCGCGTGATCGACCAGCTGCCGCCACGCGGCCCGGTGGTGGTTGAGGCCCCGCCCGGCACGGGTAAGACCACGCTCGTGCCGCCGGCGGTGGCGAACGCGCACGGCAAAACGCTGGTGACGGCGCCACGCAGGGTGGCGGTGCGCTCCGCGCACAAGCGCTTGGCGTCGATGAGCGAGCCCGGGCTTGCCGGTTACGCCATCCGCGGGGAGCGCACCCGCGGCTCGCTGGTCGAGTTTGTCACCCCCGGCGTGCTGCTCAACCGGTTGCTGGCAGACCCCGGGCTGGACGGGGTGAACGCGGTGGTTATCGACGAGGTCCACGAGCGCCAGCTCGACACCGACTTAGTGCTCGCCATGTGCATGGAAGTGGCGATCCTCCGGGACGATTTCTACCTCGCGGCGATGTCGGCGACGTTGGACGCCTCGGCGGTGGCGGCGCACATGGGTGCGTCCGTGGTGTCCACCACCGCGGAGGCGCACCCGGTTGCGGTGAGCTACGCGCCGCACCCGGGCCGGCTGGAGTGCACCCGCGAGTTCTACCGCCACGTGGCCGAGCTTGCCGCCGCACCGGGCGCGCACGGCGGGCGCACCTTGGTCTTCGTACCCGGCGTACGCGAGGTGGAGCTGGTGTGCCAGGCGACGCCCGGCGCGGTACCGCTGCACGGCAGGCTGACCAGCGCCGAGCAGGACGAAGCGCTTGACGGCGACGCGCCGGTGGTCGTGGCCACCGCCGTCGCCGAATCCTCGCTGACGGTGCCGGGAGTGCGCCGCGTGGTGGACGCGGGCCTGTCTCGTGAGCCGCGCCGCGACGCGCGCGGGATGACCGGCCTGATTACGGTCTCCGCGTCGAAGGCGAGCGCCGATCAGCGCGCGGGCCGCGCGGGGCGCCTCGGACCGGGTGACGTGGTGCGGGCGTATTCCCAATCCGATTACCAACACTTCCGCGCCGACATCGCCCCGGAGATCACAACCAGCGACCTGACCGGCGCGGCGCTGACTATCAACGCGTGGGGCTCTCCCGACCTGCCGCTGCTCACCCCGCCGCCGGCCGCGGCGTACGCGGAGGCCGAGGACACGCTCGCCGCCCTCGGCGCGCTGGATAGAAACGACAGCGGCTACGCAATCACTCCGCTCGGTGCCCGCCTGGCCGCGATGCCCGTCGACCCGCGCTTGGGCGCTGCGCTGGTGCACCTGGGCTCTGGCGCGGCACCCACCGTGGCCGCAATTGCAGAAGGCGTAGGCGGCGATCTCGCCCGCGCGCAGGCGCCGAAACGGCAGGTCGAGCGTCTTGCGCGGCTCGCGGATCCGGGTCCAGCGGTGGCCGCGGGCGAGGTGGTTTCGGCCGCGTTCCCGCAGTGGGTGGCGAACCGCACCGGCGACGAGTACCTGTTGGCCAGCGGCACGCGCGCGAAGCTCGACCCGGCGCTTGCTACCCAGGTGGGCGCGCCCGAGTGGTTCGCGGCAGCTGAGGTGCAGCGCACGGCGAAAGGCGCGGTGATCCGCGCGGGTGCGGCCACCGTACTGCCCGCCGAGCGCGTGGAGGAGACCTACCGCGCAAGCGTTACCGGCGACAAACTTCAAGGTCGCAAAGTCAAAGCCGTTGGCGCCATCGAGCTGAGCTCCACGCCGGTGCGCCTTTCCCCGGACCAGGCCATGGCGGCGCTCGAGGGGTTCGCGTTTGAGGGCTTCGTGCTTGACGACGCCGCCTTGCATCTCAAGCAGCGGCTCGATTTTGTGCACGGTGCCGTCGGCAAGCCGTGGCCCGATGTCGCCGAAGGCGACTACTCCCCCGAGCTGCTGCAACTTGCTGAGGGGGTGCCGCTGTCCAAGCTGGATATGCGCGCGGCGCTCATGCGGAACTTGCCTTGGCCGGAGGCGGCCGACTTTGACATGCTGGCGCCGGAGCGCCTGAAGGTGCCGAGCGGGTCGCGCCCGGTCATTGACTACTCCACCGGGCGGCCCGTGGTGCGGGTGAAGCTGCAAGAATGCTTCGGCCTTGCCGCCTCGCCTGAAATCGCCGGGGTGAAGGTGCTCTTCCACCTGCTGTCACCAGCCGGCAGGGAACTGGCCGTGACGGACGACTTGGCAAGTTTCTGGGACGGTCCGTACCACGACGTGCGCAAGGAAATGCGCGGCCGCTACCCGAAACACCCGTGGCCAGAAGACCCGTGGAGCGCAAAGGCGACTTCGAGGACCAAACGCCAGCTGTTAGATTAATCAGCCATGACAACTGCACAGGGCAGGCACACAGTGACCGTATGGGCGCTAGTGTCTCTGATTATCGGCTCGACGGTGGGCTCCGGCATCTTCGCGCTGCCGCAAAACATCGGCTCCGTCGCCGGGCCCGGCGCGATGCTCACCGGTTGGCTCATTGCCGGCGTGGGCATGCTCTCCATCGCGTTCGTTTTCCAGATCCTGGCGCAGCGCAAACCGCACCTCGACTCGGGCGTGTACTCCTACGTCCGCGCGGGACTCGGCGACTTCATCGGGTTCACCTCCGGTCTCGGCTACTGGATGGGTTCGGTGATGGCGCAGGTTGGCTACGCCACGCTGTTCTTCTCGACGCTCGGCTATTACTTCCCCGTCTTCCGCAACCGCTGGGTGCTCGCCGTCGCGGTCTCGGTGCTGACGTGGCTGATCTTCTTCGCGCTGACGCGCGGCGTGAAGCAAGCCGCGGTGATGAACGTGGTGGTCACGGTGGCCAAGGCAGTGCCGATTGTCTGCTTCATCGTGCTGGTGGCGTTCCTCGGGTTCTCCTGGGACACCTTTACCGCGGACTTCTGGGGCCGCGAATCCGAGTTCACCTTCTCTGAGCAGCTGCAGGGCATCATGCTCTACACCGTGTGGGTGTTCATCGGCATCGAGGGCGCCTCGGTGTACTCTAAGCAGGCCAGCAAGCGCACCGACGTCGGCCGCGCCACCATCATCGGCTTCCTCTCGGTGCTCGCCCTGCTCGTCGCCGTGTCCACCTTGAGCTACGGCGTGCTCACCCAGGAGGAGCTCGCGGCGCTACCGGACAACTCTATGGCGGCGGTGCTCGAGGCCGTGGTCGGCCCGTGGGGCGGTGTGTTCATCTCGATCGGGCTGTGCCTGTCGGTGCTGGGCGCGTACGTGTCTTGGCAGATGCTGTGCGCCGAGCCGATTGTGTTGATGGCGCGCGACGGCCTGCTGCCCGCCCGCGTGGGCCGGGTCAACGCGGCAGGCGCGCCGTTTACCGCGCAGCTGATCTCCACGGTGGTCATTCAGTTCTTTGTCATCGTGTTCTTCGCCAACGAGACCTCGTACAACGCGATGGTGCAGCTGGCGACGATCATGTACCTGCTGCCGTACATCTTCTCCTCGCTGTATCTCGTGCTGCTCGCCCTGCGTCCGGAAAAGGACCCGACGAAGGGTGAGGTCCGCCCCGACCCGCGCACCAACTCCCGCCAGCTGGTCGTCGCCGCGATCGCCTTCGTCTACTCACTGTGGCTGATCTACGCTGCGGACCCCGTCTACGTGCTCTTCGGCGCACTCGCCGTGCTGCCGGGCATGGTGCCCTACATCCTGACCAAGCGCTCCAAGGGCGAGCGGCTGTTCAACACCTTCGAGTGGGTTGTGGTCGCGCTTGTCTTCCTCGGCTCGATCCTTGCGGTCGCTGGCTTGGCTAACGGGTCGCTGGTGCTGGAATAACGACGTGAACCGCTGGCTCGTTGTCGCTCCCCTGTCCGTGGCGCTGGGGTGGTTGCTCAGCGCGGCGCACGTGCCGGCGGCGTGGATCCTCGGCGCCATCATCGTCTCGGGATCGGTGGCGCTCGTGTCGGGGCGCGAACTGCGCCTGCCGAAGCGCCTGTTCAGCCTCGCGCGCGGCACCATCGGCGTGCTGGCGGCGGTGCCGCTGATCGGTATCCCCGGACGCGAGCTGGCGACGTTTCTCATCCCCGGACTTGCAGCCGCCGCGTTCACGATCGGGCTCGCCTTCGTCGGTGGCCTCGTGCTGGCCAACCACGGGGTTTCCCGTGAAACCGGCGTGCTGTCGCTGCTAGCCGGCGGCGCGTCGGTGATGCCGGCCATCGCCGAAGAGGTCGGCGCAGATGTGCGCTACGTGGCCTTGTCGCAGTACCTGCGCCTGCTCACGGTGTCGATTACGCTGCCGCTGGTCGCCTCACTCATGGCGCCCGGCAGCGCGGAGGCCTCGCCTGCGGCTGCTGCAGAAGCGGTGGCCTCGCCGTGGATGTGGTTGCTGGTGCCCGCGCTCGTTGTCACCGGCATCCCGCTCGGTAAAGTCCTGCACCTACCCAACGCGTCTGTGTTCGGCCCGATGCTGCTGACAGTGCTGGTGGGTACGCTCGCGGACTTCTCCATTACCCCGCCGATGCCGCTGACGGTGGCGTCGCTCATCGCGATCGGCTGGCTCGCCGGCGGAGGGCTCGACATTGACGCGTTGAAGCGCTTCAGCCGGATGCTTCCGGCAACAATGCTCTACATCGTCGGGCTCATGGCCGCGTGCGCGGGCGTGGGCTGGGTGATGTCGAAGTGGCTGGGCATTTCCCTCTACGAGGGCTACCTGGCCACCACGCCCGGCGCGCTGGAAACGGTCCTGGCGCTGTCCGCGGAGGGGGGCGCCGGCCCAGCCGTGATCGCGCTACAGTTGATTCGCTTGATCTGCGTGCTGGTGTTCGCCGCGTACCTGCCGCGGATTCTGAGAGCGCTTTAGCGGCCGTGGTTGAGCACTTCGGCGGCCAGCATGTCCATCGGCATTGAGCCGAGGCGCAGCGCCTTGTCGTGGAAGCGCTTCAGCGACATGCCCTGGGCGAGCGCCTTGTCTCGCAGGGTGAGCCAGTCGCGGTAGCCGATCGCGTACGACGGCGCCTGGCCCGGCCAGCCCATGTAGCGGTCCAGCTCGAAGGTGAGGTTCGCCTCCATCATCGCGGAGTTGTCGCGCAGAAACGCCTTCGCGTACTGCGCGTCCCACACGCCTGCGCCGTCCGGAACGGTCTTGCGCAAGTGCACGCCGATATCCACCATCACGCGGGCGAGCCGCAGGCGGCGGGAGTCGAGCAGGCCCATGCGGTAGCCCGGGTCGTCGAAGTAACCGTGCTCGCCCATGAGGTGCTCGGCGTAAAGGGCCCAACCCTCGCCGTGGCCGGAGTTCCAGCACATGGAGCGGCGCCACAGGTTGAGATCGTGGCGCTGGGTGAGTGCAGTGCCGATCTGGAGGTGGTGGCCGGGAATGCCCTCGTGGAAGACGGTGGTCAGCTCCTGCCACGTGTGGAACACCTCTTGGCCTTCGGGCACGGACCACCACATCGTGCCTGGGCGCAGCATGTCGTCCGACGGAGCGGTGTAGAAGATGCCGCCGGAGCCGGCGCGGTCCACCGCGCACTCGACCTTGTGCAGGTCTTCCGGCACGGTGAGGTCCTTGCCGTCGATCTCCGCGAGCACCTGCTCGTTGACGCTGTTCATCCACTCCATCAGCGCGTCGGTGCCGCGCAGCTGATAGCGGGGGTCCTCGTTGAGCTTGCGGTAGGCGCCGAGCACGCTCGTGTCGGAGCCGTAGAGCTTGTGGGCGAGCTCGACCTGCTCGCTCACAGTCGCGGCCAGTTCCTCCTTGGCCCACGAGTAGGCCTCGTCGAGGTCGATGCTGCGGCCGAGGAAGAATTCGGAGAAGACCTCGTAGCGGTCGCGGCCTACCCCGTCGTCGTGGGTGGCCTGCGGGGAAAGCTCGGTGGAGAGCCAGTCGGCAAACTCGGCGAACGCCTCCTTGGCCTCCTCGACCACCTTCGATTCCGCGGGCAGGCCGAGGTGTTCGAGCTGCGAGTCGTCGTCGGCGAGGGCCTCGCACTGGTTGACCACGTTGTCTATTTGGCGGTGGGAGGCGACGTCGCCGGTAGCGGCAGCCTCCGCGAGCGACTCGGCGTAACCGCGCAGCGCGCCGCGCACGTGCGACATGCGCGAGGCGATGTTGTCGAGGTCTTCTTTTGTCACCTTCGGCATCAGCTCGAAGGAGTCGCGGATGGTCTGCACCGGCGAATCGATGTTGTTCAGCCGGCGAAGGAAC
This sequence comes from Corynebacterium sp. Marseille-Q4381, assembly GCF_036881695.1. NCBI lineage: Bacteria > Bacillati > Actinomycetota > Actinomycetes > Mycobacteriales > Corynebacteriaceae > Corynebacterium > Corynebacterium sp. Marseille-Q4381. The sequence continues at coordinate 43,540 of NZ_JBAJNR010000010.1, forward strand.
TCGCCGCGGTGGTGCAGCTCGAGTTCCATCGTCACCCGGTCGCGCAGGATGGTGGCGGTGAGGCGGTCAACGTCATCGAAGTCGTCCTCGTCGTCGGAGGCGTCCGTGCAGTCGTTGAGCGCCTCGACGTCTTGGATGACGTCGCGCATGCGGTCAGCGACCGTTTCCCAGAACTCCGGGCTGAAGTTCTGCAGTTCTCCGTCGTAGCCCTCCAGCCCGATCTCGGTTGCCACCGTCGGCATCAGTGCGGCCATGTCGTAGACGAAGTTTTCGCACGTAGCGTCGAGAAGCGAAGGCTCGCGCAAGGGCGAGGAAGTTGACGTCATGGCATGGCAGTCTATCCCAGCCCCCGAAATGACGGGCAGCTGAACTGCACGGTCTGCCAGGATGAACAGGCTGGGCCCGGAAATGGACAAAGCGGTCTAGAATGTGGAAGAGTAATTTTATGCCTTTCCTGCGCCCGCAAACTCCCCCGGCGAAGTGCCTCCACCTCGTACGACTCGGCGAGTTGACCACGCGCAGCGAACTGATCGAGGCAACTGAGCTGTCCCAGCCCACCATCACCCGGGCCGTCGGCGCGCTGACCCAGGCGGGCTACGTCACCGAGCGGCTCGACTTAGCCAAATCCGCCGGCCGCGGCCGCCCCGTTGTCCCCTTGGAGCTTGCGGAGACGCCGGCCGTGCACGCAGGCATTTCAATCGGCACCGACTCCACGTACATTGCGCTGTTCGACATCAAGGGGCGCACGCTGCGCAGCTCGGACGTGGATCTGCCGGTGGCGACGCTGAACCAGGACGACTTCATCCAGCACGTGATGGCGGGGCTGCACCGGCTTACCGCAGGGTTGGACCGCCCGCTCGCCACCGTGGGGGTCACCGCCTCGGGCACAGTGACTGACGACGGCTGCGTTACCGCCCCCAACCTCGGCTGGAACAAGGTGCCCTTCGGCGAGCAGATGCGCGAACAGTTCTCCGTGCCCGTGCAGGTGACCTCGGTGAGCGCTGCCATTGTCGGCTCCGAGATGCAGTCGAGCCGCAACCTGAAGATGCCGAACGTGCTCGCCCTGTTCGCCGACGACTCCATCGCCTGCGCCATCGGCACCGACACCGGCGTGGAGCCGATCGACGTCGACCGCGACGACCTCACCACGCGCGGGTTGCTCCAGCAGATCGGCATCGACGAGATCCGCACGCTGAACGACGCGGTGACAGACTCCGCGCACCGCGACACCACGCGCCCGGCGCTGGATAGGCGCGCGAGGGGGCTTGGACAGCTCGTCGGCAAGCTGTGCCTCGAGCACTCGCCCGCAACCGTGGTCATTGCCGGCAGCGCGTTCCACGACGACCCGCTGTCGCACGTCCCGTTCGCGCAATCGGTGCGCGAGAGCGCCGCCAAGGACGCGTCCAAGCTGGACCTGCGCATGCTGCCCGGCCACCGCGAGATGGTGCGCGACATCGCGCGCGCTGCGGCGCTAGACCTCGTGCTCTGCGATCCCCTCGCGGTGGCGGCGCGCTAGGTCGACATACGCCGCGGCGTGGTCCACACGGTCAGCGCGCGTGGATTCCTCGAGCTCGCGCTTGACTGCGGCCGGCACGCCTGCGGCAAGTGAAAACGCCGGAATCTCCTGGCCCTCGCGCACCACGGAACCTGCGGCGATGACGCTGCACTGGCCGATCACCGACCGGCTCAGCACGGTAGCGGACATGCCGACCAGCGTGCCGCTGCCGACCTCGCAGGAGTGCAGCATGGCCATGTGGCCGACCGTGACGTCTTCGCCCAACACCGTTTCCCCGCCGGTGTCGACGTGGACCACGGTGCCGTCCTGGATGTTGGAGCGCGCGCCGACGACGATGCGCCCGACGTCGCCACGGAGCACAGCGCCCGGCCAGATGTTGACGTCCTCGCCCAGCACGACATCGCCGATCACCGTCGCCCCCGGGGCGACGTAGGCGCTGGGGTGGATCTGCGGAGTCTTGCCTTCGAAGCTGTAAATCATGGTGCGATTCTAAGCGTTTTAAGACAGCTCGGTACACCGTAAGTTGCGACATAGGTGCCGCGTTGGTGTAGGTTAATCGCGAATATTGATTGTTTCTAGACCGAATTGTCTATAGGAGAACTCATGCGACTTCCCAAATGGGCCACGAGCTTCGGCGCCCAGGTGATCGCGGGCCTTATCATCGGCCTCATCCTCGGCTTCGTCGCCGCCGGCATGCCCGAAGACAACGCGCTGGCCGCCACACTCGGCTGGGTGGGCAGCACCTACGTCAAGCTGTTGAAGCTTCTGATCCCGCCGCTGGTCTTCACCGCGGTAGTCACCTCGATCGCGAACCTGCGCCAGGTGGCCAACGCCGCCCGCCTCGCGGTGCAGACGCTGGTGTGGTTCGCCATCACCGCGTTCTTCTCCGTGGTGATCGGCATTGTGGTGGGCCTGGTGGTCAAGCCGGGCGTCAACTCCACCGTCGACGCCGCCAACGCCGCGGACCCTTCCAGCACCGGATCCTGGATGGGCTTCATCAACTCGGTGGTCCCGGCCAACATCCTGGGCCTCGGAGCGAAGGTGAACGACGCCGGCGCCGTCACCTTGAACTTCAACGTGCTGCAGATCCTGGTGATCTCCCTGCTCCTCGGCATCGCCGCTGTGCGGGTGGGCAAGGCCGCAGAGCCGTTCATCAACGTCTCCGAGTCCCTGCTCAAAGTCATCCAGGAAGTGCTGTGGTGGGTCATCCGCCTCGCACCGATCGGCACCGCCGCGCTCATCGGTAACGCGGTGGTGTCCTACGGCTGGGAAGCGCTCGGATCGCTGGGCAAGTTCGTGTTCGCTATCTACCTGGGCCTCGCGCTGGTGATCTTCGGCCTGTACCCGGTCGTGCTGGCGCTCAACGGCCTCTCCGTCAGCGGCTTCTTCAAGCGCGTGTGGCCTGTGACCACGCTGGGCTTTGTCACCCGCTCTTCCATGGGTGTGATGCCGGTGACGCAGCGCACAACCGAGGAATCCCTCGGCGTGCCGCGCGAGTACGCCTCGTTTGCCATCCCGCTGGGCGCGACCACGAAGATGGACGGCTGCGCCTCCATCTACCCGGCAATCGCCGCGATCTTCGTCGCCCAGTTCTACGGCGTGCCGCTGAGCTTCAGCGACTACGTGCTCATCGCGATTGTGGCGGTGCTGGGCTCCGCCGCCACGGCCGGCACCACCGGCGCGACGGTGATGCTCACCCTCACCCTCTCCACGCTCGGCCTGCCGCTCGCCGGTGTCGGCCTGCTGCTGGCCGTCGACCCGATCATCGACATGGGCCGCACCGCGGTCAACGTCACCGGCCAAGCGCTGGTCGCCGCTGTGGTGGCGAAGCGCGAGGGCATCCTGAACCAGGACGTCTGGGACGCCGCCGAGGACGGCGTCGACCGCGCACCGCGCGAGGAGCGCGTTAACGCATAAACTGCTGCGCGACACCCGCCAGCACGCTGATCAGCGTGATCACCGCGCTGATAATGCTGATGATGGTCTTCACGTCGGCAGAGGAACCGGAAACGCCGGTGCCAACGGTGTTGCCCAAGTTGGGCTTGGCTGGGGCGCGGAACGGCTGCTCACCCGTCGGGGTTTCGCCGGAACGGGCCGGGCGGTAGAGGTTCAGTTCCTGTTTGCCTGCCGGGAGGGAAGCCCCGCTTGCAGCGGCGGAGGCGGAAATACCGGCGGTGTATTCGTAAAAACTGCCGTTCGCGTAAACGCTGACGTGCCCGAAGCCGAAGGACCTATTCGCTGGGTTGAGCAGGTTGTGCAGGTGGCCGTTGCTTAGATTCCACTCGCCGCCAGCAGATTGGAGGGCGCGGAGCTCGCCGTGCCCCCAGGCCTGCAAAATTGCGCCCTCCAGATTTCTCCCCAACGCAAGCGCTTCACCGCTAGCGCTCTTGCCGTTAATGGCGGCAGGAACCGCGCGGTCGTGGGTGAGGGAGCCGAGCGGCTGCTCAGCTGCGCGCTGCACCGCAATGCGCGTCAGATCTGGGTCGATCTGGAACGCGTTTACGTACGCATCCTTGGTGGTCAAACCATTCTTACGGGCGATGTCTTGCAGGCGGGTGCCTGTCTCTTCGGAGCCGTAGGGCACATACGCGGGGTTGATATCCCACATTTCTGCGCGGAGTCTACGAAGAGCAGGAAGACCGACGGTCTCGGCATCGCTGAAGTCGAAGCGGGCGTTGACGGCAACGGCGTTCGAGAGCGACGTGCCGAGCTCAACCCCGGTCACAGGCGCCGGCTCAGCGTTGGCGGCTTGCAGGGGGACGAGGGTGAGGGCGGTTGCGGTCGCCACGGTCGCGGCGAGAAGACGTGTGCGCCTGGGAAATGACATGTGGGAAGCGTACCTCGCGCCACACGTACCAGCCCATGAAACCGATCGGGACGACCGTGAAGAGCAGGTTGGGCACCACGAACAGCTCGTGCGAAACGTTGTCGGCGGCGTACGGCAACATGAATACAATCAGCATGAGCGGGCCCCACCAGCGGTAGATCACGCAGCCAAACAGCACGATCCACACCCAGTGGTGGTGCCAGGAGAACGGGCTGACCAGGCAGGACGCCATGCCGATGAGGGAAACGGCGAGGGGGAGCTCGGAGCGCGATAAAGCGAAATGCGCCCCTGCGGCAGCCAGCAGCGTCACCAGCACCGTCAGCAACAACCACAGCGGCGTGGACTCGATGCCCAGCTCTCGGGAGAGCACCTGGCGCATCGCCTGGGCACCCGGGTTGTCGGCGTACCCGACGCGGTCGGAGTTGAACATGGACTCGGTCCAGAACCGGCTTGCGTCTGTAACGGAGTTGAACCCCGTGGCAACGGTGCACAAAAACGTCAGGCCCGCGATGAACACCGCGCCCCAGCGGCGCTGCAGCGCAAGCAGCAGAATGAAGTACGCGGGGGTGAGCTTCATGCCCGCGGCAAGCCCGACGCCGATGCCTGGCAGGCGGTAACGCGGCAGAAAGTCCAGGCAAACCAAAAGCATGAGGAAGATGTTGATCTGGCCGAAGTAGAGCGTTGCGTGCACCGGCTCCGTCGCGAGCACGAAAAACGCTGTGAGCAGTACCGCGGGCACGAGGGAGCGGGTACCCCACCAGCAGATCAGGGACAGGGCGGTTATCGACGCCACCGTCCACGCCACACCCAGCTCGTGCGTCGCCTCGCCGAACCAGGAGAAGACCACACCGGCAAACGGCGGGTAGGTAAACGGTAGGCCGGGCAGCAGGTCACCGCTGTACAGCGGCTGGCCGTGCGCCACCTTTTGCCCGCCAAGCAGGTAGACCTGCAGGTCGGAAGGCACATCGCCGTGCGAAAGGATGGCCCACACGCTGTGCAGGTTGTCCGCGTTCTCGGCATAGCGCCACCAACTGAACCCGATCGCCGCGATCAGAATCAGCGCGCTTGCAACCGGGGCCGCCACGGTTACAGCCCCAGCCCGTCGAGAACGTCGTCGAGGGCGGCGCCGACGTCGGCGCGCCACAAGGTGTCCACTTTCGCGTCGGCGCGCCCCGGGCCGCCGTTGATCACCGCAATCGGCTTGCCCTGGCGGCGGGCGTCGAGGACGAACTTGTAGCCGCTCATGACCGCGAGCGACGTCCCGACCGCGATGACGGAGGTGGACTCGTCCAGCCACCCGTCCGCCAGCACCCGGCGTGCCTTCGGCACGTTCTCGCCGAAGTACACCACGTTCGGCTTGAGGCGCTCGGATCCGCACACCGGGCAGCCGATCATGCGGAAGCGCTCCACGTCGGCGTCGTCGAGCTCCACGTCACCGTCGGGGTTGACCGTCAGCCCGCGCTTGTTCACGTTGCCGAAGAAGGTGGGGTTGGCGTGGTGGAAGGCGGCGTCGATAAGCGAGCGCTCGTGCAGCGCGCCGCAATCGAGGCAGACCACCTGCTCCATGTCGCCGTGTAGCGCGATGACGTTCTTCGCGCCCGCCTCGGTGTGCAGGCCGTCGACGTTTTGGGTGACGATGCCGCGGATCAGCCCGGCGCGCTCCAGCTCGACCAGCGCGAAGTGGGCGCGGTTGGGCTCCGCCGCGCGCATGAACTGGATGCCCACGAACGCGCGCGCCCAGTAGCGGCGCACCTGGTTCGGCGAGTGGGCGAACTCCTGGAACGTCATCGGGCGGCCCTTGGTCAGGCGGCCGTTCTTGCTGCGGTAGTCCGGGATGCCTGAGGCGGTGGAGACGCCCGCGCCGGTGATCACCAGGGCCTTCGGGTTGCGCAGCTGCTCCACAACGCGCGCGAGCGCCTCCTCCGGCGGTGTCGGCTCCGCGGTCTCGTGCACCACCCGCTCGATCGAGCGCACGGCGCTCTTGTGCGCCATGGCAATCGCTGGGTCGGCGAATTCGGTGACGTCGAAGCGCTGCATCAGCGGAACGGTACCTCGCCGATCGTGCGGCGCAGCTTGCGGGTGCGCAGCCGGTCGGGGTTCTTGGCTAACCGCTCCATCGCGCGCACAGCGCACATCACGTGCGCTTCCTTTGAGTTGGAGTAGAACGCCTGGGCGCCTGCCGGCAGCTTGGGCACTGCGTGGATAGGCAGGTCGGAGACGGCCAGAAGCGTGCCGTAGGGCACGCGGTAGCGGTACCCGTTGGCGGCGACGGTGCACGACTCCATGTCCACGGCCGCGGCGGTGGAGCCGCGCAGCCAGTCCCACAGATCGCGCGGGGATTTCCATTCCCAGTTCCTGTCGCCGGTGCTTAAGACGGTGCCGGTGCGCATCAGCGAGCTGTCCTCACCGTAGACCTTGGCCACGGCCTTTTCTAGCGTGCGCTGGATCTCCGGCACGGCCGGGATCGGCTGGTCGGCGCGGATGTGGTCGTCGAGCACGTGGTCGTGGCGCTCGTAGGCGTTACCCAAGATGAGGTCGCCGATGCGCATGCGCGCGTCCATGCCGGCGCAGTGGCCGATCATGATCCACGCCTCCGGGCGCACCACCGCAAGGCAGTCGGTGATCGTCTTCGCGTTGGAGGGGCCCACCCCGATGTTGATCATGGTGATGCCGTCACCGTCCGGGGTGACCAAGTCGTAGCGCGGCATCTGGAACTTCGAGCCGAGCTCGAGATCCTCCAGCGCCACGGTGTCGGAGACGGTCTCTCCGCTGGGCAGCACCAGGCGGGTGTAGCGCGACTCTTCGCGTGACAGCTCGCGCACGCCGAAGCGCACAAACTCGGTCACGTGCATGGCGTAGTTGGTGAACAGGATGTACTTCTGCAACGACTCCGGGCTGATACCGGTGTAGTGCTGCAAGCGCGCAAGTGCGAGATCGAAGCGCTGCGGGCCGAAGTGGAACAGCGGCTTCTCGTCGCCGTGGAAGGCGTCCCAGTGGCCGTCCACGATCGCGTCGTCCACCTCGTCCAAGGACGGTCGCGGGATAAACGAGCTGTTGGCTGCGCGCACCTCGCTTAAGTCGCCGACGCCGGGGATGTACTCGGGCGGGATGCGCACGTCCGAGTAACCCACCTCCACGTCGCACTCGTAGTTGGAGGTCAGCGCGTCGAGCTGCGCGCGCAGGTAGCCGGCCATCAGGTCGGGGCGCGACAGCACCGCGGAGTACACGCCCGCCTCGTCGACGTAGCCGAAGGGCTCCGATCGGTTGATCGGGTGCCACGCCTTCACGGTCACGGAAAGTTTCGGGTAACGCACGGCCGCGTACTGCTCGTACTCGCCCGATTCGATTGTGCGGCGGGCGAGGTTTAAGGACGCGTCGTAAAGCGCGATAAGCTCCTCCACTGTGTCCATGAAACCAACACTACTGATTCCGGCGCTTGCGGTCTGGGGCCTCTGCGCGTGTGCGGCGGACCAGCCGGAGCCGGAGCCGCTCGAGGTGGTGCGGGAGGCGGAGGCAACCCCGGGAGTGGACGCGGCCGCGCTGGAGGCGGCCATCGCGCGCATTGAGCAGGACACTGACACGCGCATGGGGCTTTCGCTTTACGACGGATCCGTGCACACCACGCTCGGCTCCGTCGCCTCGCTGCCCGCGTGGTCGACGGTGAAGATCCCCATCGCGTTCGCTTCGGAGCAGCACTGCGAGTACGACGAGGACTACCTCGAGCAGCTGATCACGTGGTCTATTGAGATCTCCGACAACGACGCGACCAACGAACTGTGGGCTTGTCTCAACGCGGCCGGCGGCGCGGAAGAGCTCGTGCGCGACGAGATCGGCTCGCGGGTGGACGTGGCGTGGGGCCGCACCGCCTGGCCGTTCGCCTCGCAGGCCGAGTACGCGTACGGCTTGTCGCAGCGCAGCGACGTGGAGACGAACCCGGTTATCAACCACATGCGCCACATCGACGAGGAGCAAAGCTGGGGTCTCGGCGCACTCGGCATGCCGTTCAAGGGCGGCTGGGGCGACGTGGAGGCCGACGGCTCGTGGCAGTCGCGGCAGATGGCCTTCGGCGAGATCAACGGCGTGACCTACGGCATTGCCGCCGGCGCGTTGAGCGAGGAGGGCTCGTTTCAGGCCACGACGGACGCGCTCGACGAGCTGGCCGAGGTGTTGGCGAGCTTCTAGGCCAGCAGGGTGCGGCGGACCTCTTCCAGCCGTTTGCCCACTTCCTCCGGGGCGAGCTCCTCTTGGAACGCCAGGTTGAACACGCCCTGCATCCCAGCCGTGAGGAAGCGCGAAGTGGAGGCTGCGTTGCGCTCGTTGGCCTCGCTGGTTTCGGTACCGTGCTCCTCGAAGCGGGTGAAGAGGTCGGCGGCGATCGGCTCCTCCATGATGTTGATGACGAAGCGGTTGAGCAGCCCGCGAACCGGCGAGTTCATCAGGTTACTCACCGTTTCCCGCCGCTCGCCGAGAGCGCGGAAGAGCGCGGCCACGTGCTCGCCGAGCTCCTCGTCGGCGGTGATGCCGCCGTGCTCGGTCACCGCAGCCGCGAATGCCTCGTACGGGTCTTTGAACACGGCCTTGCCAGCGGCGTAGATCACCGCGTCGCGGTCGGCGAAGTGCTCGTAGAACACCTGCCGGCTGACGTTCGCTTCCTGGACGATAGCGGTGACCGAGATGTCGCTGGCCCCCTGCTTCTCCAGCATCCTGACCGTGGCATCGACAAGCGCGTGGTGCGTGCGGACCGCTCGGGGGTCATCGCTCAAACCGCGGCGTGCCATCTCCGGCTCCTTTCAAAGCATAAGCTCGTTCGCATGACAGCCCCTGACTTTAGCGACGCCGCGATCAAACTACTGAAAGACCTGATCAAAAATGCCTGTGTAAACGACTTGAGTTCTGACTCGGGCCAGGAGGTGCGAAACGCCGACACGCTGGAGGCGTTCTTCGCTTCCGCGCCGGACGTGAAGGTGCAGCGCTTCGAGCCGCACCCGGGGCGCACCTCTATCGCGTTCACACTGGAGGGCACCGACCCCGGCGCCGAGCCGCTGACCCTGCTCGGCCACACCGACGTGGTCCCCGTCGACGGGGCGAAGTGGACCCGCGACCCCTTCGGCGCGGAGGAGGTTGACGGCAAGATCTACGGCCGCGGCGCGACCGACATGCTCTACATCACCGCTGCGATGGCGGCGGCGGTGCGCGACGTGGCGCGAAGCGGCGCCCGCCCCCGCGGCACCCTCACCTTTGTCGGCTGCGCTGACGAGGAGGCCCGCGGCGGCTTGGGCGCGGGCTGGCTGGCGGAGCACGCACCAGACGCGTTCTCGTGGAAGAACTGTCTGTCCGAGGAGGGCGGCTCACACCTGCCGGTGGCCGACGGCAGCGACGCGCTTGTGGTGGTTGTCGGCGAGAAGGGCGCTGCGCAGCGGCGGTTGACGGTGCACGGCGACGCCGGCCACGGCTCCACCCCGTACGAGCGCGACCTCGCCGTGGCGAAGATCGCCGAGGTGGCCCGCCGCATCGCCGCCATCGAGCCCCAAGTGACCGACGACGAGCTGTGGCGCGGCTACGTCCGCGCGTTCCGCTTCGACCCCGAGACGGAGCAGGCGCTTATTGGCGGCGCCGGGTACGACTCCCTCGGCCCACTCGCCCGCTACTCCCACGCGATGAGCCACCTGACCATCTCCCCCACCGTGCTGCGCGCCGGCGGCGCCATCAACGTGCTGCCGTCCACCGCCTGGCTGGAGATGGACTGCCGCCCGCTGCCCGGCCAGACGCAAGAGGAAATTGACGCATTGCTTACCGACGCCCTCGGCGACATGGCCGACGACGTCGAAATCACCCACCTCATCACCGAAGACGGCACCGTCTCCCCCACCTCGGGGCCGCTGTACGACGCCATCGTGGACACCTTCGGCGAGTTCTTCCCCGGCGTGCCGGTCGTGCCGACGATTGCCGCTGGCGGCTCCGACCTGCGTTTCGGCCGTCGCAAGGGCGGGGTGGGGTACGGCTTCGCCCTGCACCAGCGCCACCAGACGCTCGGCAGCGTGCTGGACAACCTGCACAGCCACGACGAGTACGTGGAGGTCGAAGACGTGCGGCTGACCGCGCAGGCGTACCGCTCGCTGATCCGCCGTTTTGTGGGCGCGTAGTCACTTTCGTCACATCCGTGACATACTGGGTGGCATGACGATCCGCTCACGCTCCCTGACCACTGCCGCCACCGCGGCGATCGCCGGCACTTTGGTGCTCGCGCCCGCCGCGCAGGCCGACTTGATCGATGACGCTCTGGCGAAGCTTCCTGCCGGCCAGATCCCCTGCAGCCAGGCCTCCAAGTACTGGACGAACGAGGCAGACTACAACTCCAAGGTCCGCCAAGCACAGACCGTGGCCCGCTTCGACAGCCGCGGCCCGCAGATCCTCGAGGCCCTCGGCCGCGTGGACGAGGCCGCCAACCGCTGCGGGCTGAAGGGCGGCGGCAACGCGCCGGCGCGCCAGAACCCGCCCGCTCAACCGGCCCAGCAGGCTCAGCAGGCTCAGCGCCAGAACCAGCAGGCCGCGCAGCAGGCGCCGGCCCAGCAGGACCGGCAGGCTCAGCAGGCGCAGCAGGCGCCGGCCCCGGCCCAGCAGGCGCCGGCCGGCCAGCGCATCCAGCTGGCGCCGGCGGGTGTGCCGTCGTTCGAGGTGCCGGTGGGCGGTGTCGGCACCGTCGTGCTGCCGGACGTGCTCACGCTGCTGCGCCAAGCCCTGGCCGAGATCCTCAACTTCTTCAACGTGAAGGTGCCGGGCATCAACTAGAGCTCTACCCCAGCCATTCGTACTCGACCCCGTCTCCGGAGTGCACGCGCACCCCGGGGGCGGGGTCGAGCCACGCGTCGAGCGTGAGCGAGTGTTCGCCCTCGTCGCCGCTTGCAAACGCCCGCAACGAGATCGTCTCGTTGGTCTTATGGGTGACCTCGATATCCGCGTTGGTCAGCCAGGCGTTGCGGCGCCGCATGCTGATCAGTTTCTGGTGCTCCGCGAAGATCCAGCGGCCGAGGTCGGAGAGCTCCTGAGGATCCGCGGGCAGCGCGGGGCGCACGCTGTCGTCGGCGCTAAATCCCTCGGTGCGAAGCCCCTCGAAACCCTGCTCGTCGCCGTAGTAGATCGACGGCATTCCGGGCACGGTCATCAGGATCGCCAGCGCGAGGATCTCCTTGTGCTGGCCCACCTTGGAGGCGATGCGGTCAACGTCGTGGTTGCCGATAAACGTGTTGGCGGTGACGCGGGAAGAAATTTCGCGATGGCGGCCGAGGGTGTGGTCGAGTTCGAAAAAGTTGGCGTCGTTAAGCGAGCTCCAAATGCCCTTCCACAGCTCGTACTGCGTCACCGAATCCAGCGTTCCTGCTTCCGCGATGGCCGCGTAATCGCCGTGGATCACCTCGCCGAGGAAGAACGCGTCCGGGTGGTCTTCGCGCACGCGGCCCAGCACGTCGCGCCAGAATTCCGCCGGCACAGAGTAAGCGACGTCGAGGCGCCAACCCACGATCCCGCGGTCGAGCCAGTAGCTCATGATGTCCGCCACCGCCTCTTTCACGCGCTCGTCGGAGTGGTGGAGTGTGGCCAACTCGCCGTGGCCCTCCCAGTCGGTGTCGCCGGCGAGCCCTTCCGCAACCCACGGGTGCGTGCGGGCGACGTGGTTGAACACGCCGTCGAGCATGACGTTGATGCCGCGCTTATTGCACTCGGCGATCAAGTGGTCGAAGTCCGCCAAGTCGCCGAGGCGGGAGTCGATGGCGTAGTGGTCGAGGGTGTCGTAGCCGTGGCCGACGGACTCAAAGATCGGACCGAGCAGCAACCCGTTTAAGCCCAGCTCGATCAGGTAGTCCAGCCAGTGCTCCAAGTCCCGCAGGCGGTGGCCCGCGTCATCGGGGTGCTCGCCGCGGTCCCTGATCGGGGCCCCGGTCGCGCCGAGCGGGTACACATGCCACCAAATGACGTGATCAAGCATGCGCCCGATTATCGCACGGGCCCAGAGCTCTCTGCGCCCTCCGCATCTTCCCCGCCGTTGTTGCCCAGCCGGCTCAACAGCGGCTGCAGCCCGGTGGCAATGCGCTCGCGCAGCCCCTTCGCCTCTTCCTCGTAGCCCTGCTCAAAGGGGCGCCTACCGCGGTGGGTGAACCGCACCTTAGTCTCGCCGGAACCCTCGTCGTCGACGAAATCGATGATCAGCGACGTGTCGTCGCCTTCCGTGCGGTCCTCGTCCTCCTCGCCGTGCGGCTCGAGGTGCCACACCACGCGGTTGCCGGCGTCGGTCTCGGAGACGGTCATGGCCGAGTGCTCCTCGCCGCCCTCGCCCCACCACTCGGACGGCTGGCTGATTGCGGAGTACACGTCCTCGCGCGCGGCGGGGAAGGAGAACGACGTGGTGAAGTCCCGAATCGCCTCGGCGGAGGTGCCGTCGGAGAACTCGTAGCCCGACAGGGTGCCGTCCGGGTCGTAGAAGGCCACGTCCACGCCGTTGTCGCGGTACTGCTTCAAACCCTCCTTGATCAGGTTGCGCCCGGATTTGTTGAAAGAAGTCACCCGTGATGCGTCGAGCACCAGCCGGCCGGCGATGTGGTGGCGCTGGAGGTCGAAGAGGATCTTCTCCGCAGCGACGAAGTTGACGCGTCCTTGCAGCTCCACAACGGTGTCGGTGCCGGAGTGCTCGATGGAGCGCACGCCCGGCGCGACATAGAAGTTCGAGGACACCAGGTTTAAGCCGAGCTTGCCGGAGAGCTCGTTGAAGATCTTCACGCCGCGCACGGAGTTGCCCTGTTCATCCAGCCGAGGCGAGAGAGAAGCGATGCCCATTTGCGACGGGATCGTGCCGATCAGCCCGCCAGCCACGCCCGACTTCGCGGGGATACCCACGTTGACCATCCAGCGGCCGGACGCGTCGTACATGCCTGCGGAAATCATCACGGCTTGGGTCACCCGGCACGCCTCGGCGGTGAGGATCTTCTCGCCGGTGATCGGCTGCGTGCCGCCGTTGGACAGCGTCGCCGCCATCACCGCGAGGTCTTTCACGTTGACCAGCACCGAGCACTGCTTGATGTAGCTGGCCACAGCTTCGTGCGCCTGGTCGGTGACCATGTCCACCTCGCGCAAAAGGTGGGCGATCGCCATGTTGCGGTCGGCGCCGGCCATCTCGGAGGCGTAAATCTCCTCGTCGATAGCCAGTTCGCGGCCGGCGAGGCGGGAGAAGTAGTCGCGGATCTTCTCCACCCGGTCGCCGACCTCGATGTCGGGGCCGCCGATGAGCTGGTTGACGGTGATCGCGCCCGCGTTGATCAGGGGGTTGGCGGGCCTGCCGTTCTTGTCCAGCGACAGCTGGTTGAACCCCTCCCCGCTCGGCTCGACGCCGACGTACTTGTGCACCTCCTCCGCACCGTAGATGTCCAGCGCGAGCGCGTAGACGAACGGTTTCGAGATCGACTGGATGGAGAACTCGTACTCGTCGTCGCCGGCGGAGTAGACGTGCCCGTCTGCGGTGCACAAGGCGAGCGCGAGCTTGTCCGAGTCCGCGGTTTGGAGTTTCTCGATGTAGCTGGCGTTCTCGCCGCCGTCGTGGTCGCGGACGTTATCCAGGATCTCTTCGAGGTAGTGCTGCACGGGCGAAAGCATGCGCCCGATCTTACGGGTGCAGGTCGCCCGATTTCGGGTTGCCGGCGAAGCACCACAGGCTCAAAAGGCCCATGCTTGCCGACGCCACCGCCAACACCACCATCACGCCCCCATATGCCTCCATGTAGGTCTGGGTTTCGAGCCAGCGCCCCATCAGCGAGCCCGTCACAGCAACCGAGAGCAGGGCGCCGAGCTCGTACGACACCTCCTCGACGCCGGCGGCCATGCCGGAGCGGTGCGGCGGCGCTGCCCCGATGATCGCAATCGACGACACGCTCATGATCGCCCCGGCAGACACACCCATCACCGCCAAGCCGGCAAACTGCGCGCCCGCCGCGAGCAGCAGCGTGCCAGCGGCGGCGCCGAAGAACCCGCCGGCGATCAGCGGCAGAAACCCCACGCGGTGCAAGTTCGCGCCGCCCAAGGCTGAGGCCGGAAAGGCGGCCAGCGCCATCACGATGATGATGAGGCCGGCTTGAAGGGGCGACAGGGCGTCGACAAGCTGCAGCTTCTGCGTCGTGTTGAGCTCGACGCCGATGAGCACGAACATCGCCCCCGCGGCGGCGACCACCCCGCCGACAAAAAGGCGGGAGCGGAAGATGTCGAAGGTGAGCAGCGGTTCTGTAAGGAGGCGCTGGCGGCGGCCGAACAGCGCCCCGGCGGTCACCGTGACGGCGACCGCGGCGGCGAGCAGCCACCACCAGCGCTCCGCCTTCGCTGCCTCCTTCACCGCGATGGTGAAGCCCGAGAGCGCGACCAGGACGTACACGGAGGACACCGCGTCCCAGTGCTTGTCCGGGTTCGGGACGTTCTCCGGCGCGAGCAGCAGCGTCAGGACCAGCGCGACGACAACGATCGGGACGTTGATCAAGAAGATCGAGCCCCACCAGAACGCGGAGAGCAGCGCCCCGCCGATTAAGGGGCCGACCGCCGCGCCGACGACCGCGACCGAGCTCCAGATACCGATGGCGGTGTTGCGCTCCTGCTCGTCGGCGAACGTTAAGCGGATCAGCGCGAGGGTGGCGGGCATCATGGCTGCGGCCCCGACGCCGAGTGCTGCGCGGGCGGCGACCAGCGCCCAGGCCGACGGCGCGAACGCCGCAGCCAGCGAGGCTGCGCCGAAGACCGCGAGCCCGACAATGAACATCAGGCGGTGGCCGATCTTGTCGCCGAGCGTGCCTGCACCCAGCAACAGGCCGGAAAGGACAAGCGGGTAGGCGTTGATAATCCAGAGCGACTCCGCGGGCGTGGTGCCCAGCTGCCGGTTCAATTCCGGCAGGGCGGTGTAGAGAATCGAGTTGTCCAGGCTGATCATGAACAGCCCGAGCGAGATCACGGCGAAAAACGTCCACCGCTGGGACTTGGAGGTCGGTTCGAAACTACTCATGGTGTGAACTACTCACGGTGTGTATGCAAAATGCCCCGCATCGCTGCGGGGCATTCGTTGTGCCCGGGGGGGGACTTGAACCCCCACGTTCTTGCGAACACTGGCACCTGAAGCCAGCGCGTCTGCCAATTCCGCCACCCGGGCGGGTGGAACTTGACCAATATAAATCACGGCCGCGCCAAGCTCCAAATCCCGTGGTCCGCGTCAGTCTTTGTGCAGGTAGTCCGGGATGCGCTCGACCGGGATAACCACCACATCATGCAGCTGGTAATCCATCTCCTGAAGTTGCTTGCGCAGCTGAACCAGGTTGGACAGCGTCGCTGCGCTGTCGCCCGCGGGCACGACGAAGATCTCGGCGTGCAGCACGTGGCCCATGTCGCGGAAGCGGCCGGCCGCCTGGCGCACCCACGGCTCGCCTTCTGCAGTGTTGACGGCCTTGTCGATGGCGCTGTGCTTCTTGCCGTGGATGTCAGTCGGGCGCGCGTCTGTTAACCCGCCGACGGCGCTGCGCAGGTTGGACACACCGTCGTGAATGATCGACACCGACACCACCATCGCGGTCGCCGCGTCCATCCACCAGAAGCCGTAGCCCACACCGAAAAGACCGATGACCGTTGCCACCGCCGTCATCCAGTCTGCCTTGTTCATGTCCGCGTCGGCGTACAGCACCTTGTCCGGGAAATCCTCGACGAGGCGCAGCTTCATCCGGCCGAGGATGACGGGCCCGAGCGCGGAGACGACCATCACGGCCATCATCAGCCACCCCAGCCAAATGCTGCGGCCGAAGAGGACCACGGTGCCGATCGGCGGCCGGTCGCCCGCAATCAGGCTCATGGTGCTGTCAATCAGCAGGTAGACACCCATGGCGAACAAGGCGGTGGCGGCGACTAAGTGGCCAACGCCGATGGAGCGGTGGTGTCCGTACGGGTGCTTCGCGCTCGGCTCGCGGCGGATCTGGCGCGCGGCAATGAGGAACGCGATCGGCGGCAGCAGCTCCAAGATGTCTTCGTACCAGGCGGTGCGCATCGCCTGCGACTGCCCGGCCACGAGACCCACCAGCGGGATGGTAACCACCTTGAACATTAGCGTGATCCACTCCAGGCGGACCGCCTTTTTCATCAGCTCCCGCTGCTTTTCGGGCAGTGCCTCGCTGCCGCGGCCGGTGCTGGCCTCAGTTTTCGCGCTCACTAGATCTCCCCGGTTTTCTTGCTCAAGAACCGTTCGAGCTCCACCAGCATCCTGTTCTCACCGAGGCCGACCGCCATGACCTTCTTGTCGTCCTTGCCGTCGGCGCCGGTGACCGTCTCGTACGGGCGGGTGAACGCCATCTTGTCGTCCCAACCGGTGTCGTGGCTTAACCCCCCGATCACTACGTCCAAGTCGTAATTGGACATCATCTCGGCCAGCACGCTCTCCGGAGCGATGCGGAAGTCAACGTCTGCGCCCATCTCCTCGGCGAACTCGCGCACGAGGTCTGCTTCCGTGCCACTGACCTCACCCGTGAGGGAGTCAACGACCGTCCACGGCGCGTGAGGTGAAACACCGACGCGCAAGGCGCCGCCGGCGGCCTGGTTGTAGGAATCCGCGGCGTCGCGCGGCAGGGAGCTGCACCCGCCGAGCGCGACGATGCAGGCAGCGGCTAAAACGCCAGGTAAGAGTCTTTTCATCGGGGTTTCGCTTTCGTTGGCCGCCGGTCGCTCGCGCGCGGGCAGAACTCATCTGTCCACCTTGGACACAGTGCCCGCAAATCGTAGTCCACGCCTCCGGCGCAGGCCTTTGAGACCGCGTTGGCAGGGGCTTTCACGCTTGTGGCGTCTAGGTTGGTGTGAATTGGGCACTTATACTGGCTCGCATGTAATAGCGACCCCGCAAGGAAAGGAGGTGTGCGGGAAATGTCCGTGATGGACCGGTTAGCCAAGTTGGACAGCTCGATTCAGCGCGGCCTGGACAACTCCATGGCCGCAGTCTTCGGCGGCAAAGTTGTGCCGGCGGAGATCGAGGAGCTGATCAAGCAGGAGGCGCAGGATTCCGTCGTGGTCACCGACCAAGACGAGTTTGTCGCCCCGAACGTCTACGCCGTCGGCGTGTCGTCGAAAGATCTGGAAAACCTGTCCCAGCAGCGCGACCTTCCCGTGGACCTCGCCGAGCAGATCACGCGGTTTGTCCGCAACCAAGGGTGGTTCCTCGACGGCCCCGCCGTCGTGCGGATCGCCGAGGAGTCTGGTCTGCGCACCGGGCAACTGCGGGTGTCGTCGTACATTGATTCCGTGCCCGATGTGGCCAGCGGCTTCGACGCAATTTTCGCCGAGCCGCAGTACCAGGAGGATGCTATGTCCGAACCAAATGTTGAACCGATGAACGCGGCCGCGGGAGGCGCCCAGCCGACCGTGAGCTTGCTGCTGCAGGACGGGTCGTCGAGGACCTACCTCGTCCACGAGGGGTCGAACATCCTCGGCCGCTCTAACGACGCGGACTTCCGCCTGCCGGACACGGGGGTGTCACGCCAGCACGCGGAGATCACGTGGGACGGCGAGGTGGCGGTGCTGGTGGACCTGCAGTCGACCAACGGCACCACCGTCAACGACGAGCCGGTTGAGAACTGGATGCTCGCGGACGGCGACGTGATCACCGTCGGCCACTCGCACATCGAGGTCCGCATCGTCGGCCCGAACGCTGGCCAACCGGTTGGCCAGCCGGCCGCGCAGCAGCCCGAGCCGTACCCGAGCGACGCTGCCGCGTACCCCGGCACCGAGTTTTTCCGCGCCTAGGAAGGATTAAGGCAAGCACATGGATTCCACGGTGATCTTGAGCGCCCGCTTCGGGCTGCTCGCCCTGCTGTGGCTGTTCATTTTGCTCGTGCTCTGGGTGCAGCGCCGCGACGTTTCGCGGGCCGCCGGCCAAGTGCGCAAGCAGACGGCCGCGCAGGCGCCGGTGAAGCGGGAGAAACCGCGCCACCTCACGGTGGTGGAGGGCCCACTCGTCGGCTCGCACATGGAGATCGCCAGCGTGGAAGACCTCACTATCGGGCGCGGCCCCGACAACGACTTCCAGCTTGGGGACGATTTTGCGTCCTCGCGCCACGCCCGGCTCTTCCGCCGCGGCAGCGAGTGGTTCATCGAGGACCTCGATTCGCGCAACGGCACGTTTGTGCAGGGCATGCGCATCGACCAACCGGAACGGGTGTCCGTTGGCACCGACATCAAAATGGGACGCACGATTGTGAGGCTTGTGCCCTAAATGGATACCACTAAGAACTTGCACCTGGATTTCGTCGCGTCGTCGGACCGCGGCCTGGTGCGCGGCAACAACGAGGATTCCGCGTACGCCGGCCCGCACTTGATCGCGCTGGCTGACGGCATGGGCGGTCACGCCGCTGGCGAGGTCGCCTCCCAGCTGATGATCGAGCACCTCGAGCACCTGGACAAGGATCCGAAAGACGCGGACCTGCTCGCTCTGCTCGGCGCCGCTGCCGACGATGCCAACGCGGCGATCGCGCGGTCGGTGCGCGATCACCCGGAGCAGGAAGGCATGGGCACCACGCTCACGGCGCTGATGTTCAACGGCGCCGAGTTCGGCCTGATCCACGTCGGCGATTCAAGGGGCTATCTGCTTCGCGACGGAGCGCTGACCCAAATCACCGTCGACGACACCTTCGTGCAGTCGCTGGTGGACGAAGGCAAGCTAAACGCCGAGGACGTGTCCTCGCATCCGCAGAAATCCCTGATTCTGAAGGCGTACACCGGCCGCCCCGTAGAGCCGCACCTTGAAATGGTCGAGGCGCGCGAGGGCGACCGCTTCCTGTTGTGCTCCGACGGGTTATCCGACCCGGTGACCGCGGAGACGATCGCGGTGGCACTCGGCCAGGGCACCACCCAGGACGCGGCGGACCGCCTCATCGAACTCGCGCTGCGCTCCGGCGGCCCGGACAACATCACGGTTGTTGTCGCAGAGGTGAAGGGAGGAGGCAGCGGGGCGTCGGCAAGCAACCCTGCCCCTGTGAAAGCCGGTGCCCTAGCGCCGAACATCGAACCGACGCACCCCGACTCTTCTGCCAGCCGGGCCGCGGCGCTGCTGCGCAAATCCGAGACGATCGAGCCGGACCACAACCGCGCGAAGCTGCAGCCTTCCGAGGGTGACGGCAGCGCTGACGATGCGGAGGGTCCCCTACAACTAACCCCGCCGCAGACCGAGCGCAAGCGCAGCGCGTGGCCGTGGGTGATCGGCGCGCTGCTGCTCGCGCTAATTCTGGTGTTCGCGGGCGTGATGTGGGTGCAGCAGAAAACCCCTGACACCTACTCGCTCACGACCGACGACGACGGCGTGTTTGTCATCGAGCGCGGCAGCAGCTCCAAGCGCGAAGCAGTGCAGAACGCCTGCATCGACGCGAAGAACACGCTGCGCACCCAGCCGGTGGACTCGCAGAGCGACTGCCACCTGTTCACCGCCTCCGACCTGCCGGAAAGCCAGCAGCAGGCGGCCGAACGGCTGCCAACCGGCACCTACGACGAGGTGCTGGCGATGCTCAACAGGCTCGCCGGCGAAGCGCTGCCCGTCTGCGTGGACGGCAAGCAGGACAAGTGCCGGGAGGTGAAGTAAATGTCGCGGATCTTCGGCCGCTCGAAGGAGCTGTTTTTGCTGCTGTGCTCGGCAGGCCTTTTGCTGCTCATGCTGTTTAGCCTCGAACTGAGCCAGGGCCGCATACTCACCGCTGAGCTGCTCTACCTCGTCGGCGGCTTCATCTTGGTCTACGGCATCGCGCACGTGGCGATCGGGCTGCTCGCCCCGCACGCGGACCAAACGATGCTGCCGGTGGTCTCGCTGCTCAACGCCATGGGGCTGGTCATGCTGTACCGCCTCGGCTTCGCCGACGGCGTGAGCCTAGCCAACCGCCAGATGATCTGGTCGCTCGTCGGCGTGGTGCTCATGGTGTTGACCTTGGCTATCGTGCGCGACCACAAATCCCTGTCGCGCTACTCCTACCTGCTGGGCATCCTGGGGCTCATCCTGCTGGCGCTGCCGCTGGTGTGGCCGCAGCCGCCAGAGGTGAACGAGCGGATCTGGATCTGGATCGGCCCGTTTTCTCTCCAGCCCGGCGAGTTTTCCAAGATCCTGCTGCTGATTTTCTTCGCCCAACTGCTCACGCAGAAGCGCGCGCTGTTCACCGTGGCCGGCAAGCGGTTCATGGGCCTGACTTTCCCCCGCCTGCGCGACCTGGCTCCGATCCTGATCGTCTGGGCTATTGCGATCCTGATCATGGCGGTCTCCGACGACTTCGGCCCCGCCCTGATCCTGTTCGCCACCGTGCTGGCCATGCTGTACTTCGCCACCGGCCGCACCTCGTGGCTGCTCATCGGCGGCGGTCTCCTCGCCATCGGCGGGTACGCGGTCTACACCGTGAGCTCGAAGATTCAGGACCGCGTGGCCAACTTCCTCGACCCGCTGGCAAACTTCGAGAGCTTCGGCTACCAGCCCTCCCAGGCGCTGTTCGGCCTGAGCTGGGGCGGGCTGACCGGCACGGGCTTAGGCTACGGCCACCCCGATCTGATCCCGGTGGCGGAATCCGACTACATCCTCGCCGCCCTCGGCGAGGAGCTGGGGCTCGTCGGTGTGGCTGCTGTGCTCAGCCTGTTCGCGATCCTGGTCACCTGCGGGTTCCGAGCGTCGCTCCAGGTGCGCGACACCTACGGCAAGCTGCTCGCTGCAGGTCTGGCCACCACCATCGCGATCCAAATCTTCGTGGTCGCCGGCGGCGTGTCCGCCATGCTGCCCATGACGGGCCTGACCACCCCGTTCATGTCGGCCGGCGGTTCCTCCGTCATGGCTAACTACATCCTGCTGGGACTGCTGCTGCGCGTGTCCAACTCAGCGAACCGCCCGGCTGAGTACGACGAGGGCGTGATGCGCAAGGCACCGGGCAGTGCGCGCCGCGTGAGCGCCCAGCCTGCGGGGGTGGGTGCGTAAATGAACAAGTCCATCCGCGTGGGCGCAACCTTCGCCCTGATCATGATCATCGCGCTGCTGGCCAACTTCACCGTGGTGCAGGGCTTCCGCGAAGACGAGTACGCCCAAGACGCGCGCAACTCCCGCAACACCGTCGAGCTGCGCCAGATCAACCGCGGCCAGATCTACGCCGGCGGGCAAGTGCTCGCCGAATCTCAGCGCACCGAGGACGGTTTCTACCAGCGCTTCTACCCCAACATGCCGTTTTCCTTCGCGCCGGTTCTGGGCTACGTCTCCGACCAGTACGGCACCGCTCAACTGGAATCCGGCTACAACGCAGCGCTAACCGGCGACACCGCCGGCGGCTCCTCCCGGTTCTTGCGCACCGGGTTGGAAGACGACCAGGTGGGCAACGGCGTCGAGCTCACCATCGATCCGGGCCTGCAGGCGCTGGCGTACGACTTGCTCTCCGGGCCTGGGTACGAGGGGGCGATTGCGGCGCTGCGGCCGTCATCCGGCGAAATCCTGGCGCTGGCGTCCACCCCGTCCTACGACCCGAACTTGATCTCCAACCCAGCCAGCGCCGAGGGCGCGTGGGCCGAGGTGAACGACAACCCGGGCAGGCCGCTTCTAAACCACGCCACGCAGGACCAGCTGCCGCCGGGGTCGATCTTCAAGATCATCACAACCGCCGCCGGGCTGCGCGCCGGCTACACGCCGGACTCTATGCTCACCGGCGAGGCCGTGACTATCCTCCCGGGTACCGAGATCCCGCTGACCAACTACGGCGGCCAAGTGTGCGGTGGCGGTGGGCAGGTCACCCTCGCCACCGCGTTCGCGCTGTCCTGCAACACCGCGTTCGTGCAGATGGGTCTGGACGTCGGCGCGGACGCGATGCGCGAGGCGGCCACCGCCTTCGGCGTCGGCGAGCGCTACGACCTTGGACTTCCCACCGCCGCCGGCTCGCTCGGCGACCTGCCGAGCGCGCCGGAGGTCGCCCAGTCCGCGATCGGCCAGCGCGACGTCACCATGACGGCGCTGCAAGCCGCCGTCATGACAGGCGTGGTCGCCAACGGCGGCGTACGCATGAACCCGTACCTGGTGCGGCGCGTGCTGCGTCCGGACTTGACCGAGGCCTCCGCGACCGAACCGCGCGTGCTCAACGAGGCGATCTCGCCGGAGGAAGCCGGCACGATCGCGCAACTGATGTTCGGTTCCGAGCGCTGGACCTACGGTTACGACGGCAACGGGTTCGCGTCCAAGACCGGCACCGCCGAGCACGCCGAGGGCGCCGCGCCGCACGTTTGGTACGTGGCCTTTGACCCGGCGAAGGACGTGGCCGTGGCGGTTGTGGTGAAAAACGGCGGCAACCTGGGCGCCGGTGCCACCGGCGGCCAGGTGTCCTCCCCGCTCGGCCGTGCAATCCTGCGGGCCGCGCCCGCGCCCGCACCGAGCGAAGAACCGACCGGCGAGCAGGCAAACTAGGCAGGCGAGGTGAACCCTATGAACACTGAGAACCGAGACGACTTGCAGCAACTGATCGGACCCGATTACCAGTTGCAGTGGGTGATCGGCCACGGCGGTATGTCCACCGTCTGGCTCGCAGACGATGCGGTCAACGAGCGCGAAGTCGCGCTGAAGATTCTGCGCCCGGAGTACTCCGGCAACGAGGAGTTCCTCGCGCGCTTCCGCAACGAGGCGCTTGCCGCCGAGGGCATTAACTCCCCAAACGTGGTGGCCACCTACGACTACCGCGAGGTGCAGACGCCCGCCGGGTTCACCATGTGCTTCATCGCCATGGAGTACATCCGCGGCGAGAGCCTGGCCGACATGATCGCGCGCGAGGGCCAGCTGGAGGAGGACCTGGCGCTCGACGTGCTGGAGCAAGCCGCCCACGGTCTCGCCGTCATCCACCGCATGGGCCTGGTGCACCGCGACATCAAGCCCGGCAACCTCATGCTGACTCAGAACGGGCAGATCAAGATCACCGACTTCGGTATCGCCAAGGCCGCCGCTGCCGTGCCGCTGACGCGCACAGGCATGGTGGTCGGCACCGCCCAGTACGTCTCGCCGGAGCAGGCTCAGGGCCTGAGCGTGACCACTGCCTCAGACGTGTACTCGCTGTCCGTCGTCGGCTACGAGATGCTCTCCGGCAACCGGCCTTTCACCGGCGACTCCTCGGTGTCCGTGGCGCTCGCGCACGTGAACAACGAGCCGCCGCCGCTGCCGATTTCCGTCTCCGCGCCGGCGCGCGAGCTGATCGAGATCGGACTGCGCAAGAACCCCGACCAGCGCTTCCGCGACGGCAACGAGATACAGCTGGCGATCCGCCAGGTGCGCGACGGCGTGCGCCCGACCCAGCCCGGCGGCCGAACCCAGGTGATCGCGACGGAACCCTCGCCGAGCGCTTCAACGCAGCTGCTTGCCGACGTCGCCGATAACCGCACCACCCGACCCGCAGGGCAGTACCCGCCCTCTGCCACCCGCGCTGTCCAAGCCAGCCGCCAGCAGCAGGCCCCGGCGCGCCCGCGGCCAGCGCAACCCGCACCCGCCCCGATGCCTGCCCGCGCCGCCTCCCCGCGCCCCGCGCAGCCGAAACCGGCAGCGGAAACGAAGGGCTCGGTAGCCGGCCCGATCATCGCCACCCTGCTGCTGCTTGCCTTGATCGGCGGCGGATTGGCGTGGGCGTGGACCTCCGGCGCCTTCGACGGCGTTCGCACCCCGGCGCCGACCACGCCGCCGACCACGGTGACGGAGACCGAGACGGTGGAGGAGGAACCGGCGCCGCCGCCCGAGACCACCGTTGTGGAGACGGTGCGCGAGACGCCGACGCAGGAAGCGCCGGGCACGATCACGTTCGAACCGGAGCCCGAAACGCAGGCCCCGGCGCCCGAGCCGGAGACAACCGTCCCGGAGCCGAGCACGCCCGCGACCCAGACCCGCGCCACGCCGCAGGACGCGCCGGTAACGGCCCAGGACAACGGTGGGATAAACTCTCCCAGTACGACTGCAGTCACGGGAGGTGACTCTTAACCACATGATGATCGCTGACCGTTACGAGCTCGGGGAGGTCATCGGCACCGGCGGCATGTCCGACGTGTACGCCGCGACAGACACCACGCTCGGCCGCCAGGTCGCCGTGAAGATGCTGAAGGCCGACATGGCCCGCGACGAGAACTTCCGCGAGCGCTTCCGCCAGGAGGCGAAGAACTCGGCGCGCTTGAACCACCCCAACATCGTGGCGGTCTACGACACCGGCTCGCAGAACGTCGACGGGCTGGAAATCCCGTTCATCGTGATGGAGCGGGTAGTCGGCCGCAATCTGCGCGACATCGTCCGCGCGGACGGTCCGCTCAGCCCAACCGAGGCCGCGAGCTTCCTGCAACCCGTCACGCGCGCGCTGCAGTCCAGCCACGACGCAGGCATCATCCACCGGGACATCAAGCCAGCGAACATCATGGTCACCAACACCGGCGAGGTGAAGGTGATGGACTTCGGCATCGCCCGCGCGTTGGACGACGCGACGTCTGCGATGACCCAAACTTCCGCGGTGATCGGCACTGCGCAGTACCTCTCCCCCGAGCAGGCGCGCGGCAAAGCCGCCGATGCCCGCAGCGACGTCTACGCGCTGGGCTGCGTGATGTACGAGGCGGTGACCGGCCAGCCGCCGTTCGAGGGCGAGTCGCCGTTTGCCGTGGCTTACCAGCACGTGCAGGAGGACCCGGTTCCCCCGAGCGAGCGCATCGAGGCGCAACTCAACCCGAACGAGGCCGTGAACATCGACTCGGTCATCCTCACCGCGATGGCGAAGCACCCGGCCGACCGCTACCAGAGCGCCGATGAAATGCGGGCTGACCTGGAGCGCCTTGAGCGCGGGTCGGTCACCGAGGCCGCGCGCAACCACCTTGCGGCCGCGGAGAGCGACATGGACCCGGATGAAAGCGCGGACCGCACCGTGGTCGGCGGCGAGCCGGTGCCCGCCGGCGAGTCCGTGCGCGTGCAACCCGCCCGCAGCGATTCGCGCCACGACGCGGTGCGCTACAACAACGCCCGCGGCGCCGAGGCGGAGGCCCAGCCGTCGCGCTACGCCGACCACCGCCGCGCGAACGAGAAGACGAAGTCGCCGTCCTGGCTCAAGTGGCTCGCCGGCATCTTGGGCTTGGCGCTGCTCGCCGCAACCGGCTGGCTCGCCTACACCTACTTCTCGCAGGAAGAGGAGACTGTGGCGCAGCAGCAGATGATCGTCGTGCCCGAGGTGGTTAACCGCCCGCGGCAGGAGGTCATCGGTGAGCTTGAGGGGCTCGGTTTACGCACGGTTGTGTCGGAAGAACCCAACCCCGACATCCCGCGCGGCAGCGTCATCGGCACCAACCCGGCGGTCGGCTCCGAGCTGCCCGCAGGGTCGTTGGTAACCGTGATCGTGTCCTCCGGCCGCGAGCTGACAGACGTGCCGGATCTGACCAACCTCAACCCGCAGGAGGCGGTCGAGGCCCTCGAACAGGCCGGCCTCGAGCTCAACGAGGAAATCCGCCGCGAGCCCTCCGACACGATCGCCGATGGGATCATCATCTCCCAGCAACCGGCGCCCGGCTCGCAGCTGTCGAAGGGTTCGAAGGTGATCGTCACGGTCTCCTCCGGCCGCGAGAAGGTCGAGGTCCCGTCCTTAGTTGGCCTGAACGTGAACCAGGCAACGGCAACGTTGTCCCAGCTCAACCTGCGAGCCACCGTGACCCGCGTCGACTCGGAGCGCCCCGACGGCGAGGTCTTGGCTGTCGCCGGCGCGAACACCGAGGTGGACAAGGGCACCACCGTGGAACTGCGCGTGAGCAACAACATGCTGATGACCATGCCGCAGATCACCCGCATGACCCCGACCGAGGCGGACCAGGCCCTGCGCGAGCTGGGGTGGACCGGTCGCCTTGTGGCGGGTCCCACTGTGCCCACGGGCGCGGCCATTGACGCGGGCCTGATCGGCCACCAGGAAATTGCCGCGGGCGACACCCTGCGCAAGGACCAGGCCGTGAACTACAACGTGTGGCAGTTCGACCCGGCCGTGCTCAATCCACTCAACAACCAGTCCAACGCCGCCGGTGATAGGATGCAGCCGAACATCTCGCTGCCGGATCTTCGGCTGAACTTCTAGCTGGAAGGACCCTTTCCTCATGCCTAAAGCGAAAGTAACTAAGGACGCCGCCCGCCCGGTCTCCACCACTTCGTCCGGTGCGTCGCGCACCCCGGTCAAGATCAACACCGGCGGCACCCCGACCTGGTACAAGGTCATCATGTTCGGGCTGATGATTCTGGGCCTTGCCTGGATCGTCGCGTTCTACATCTTCGGCGACCAAGTTGAGTTCCTGCGCGAGCTCGGCCCGTGGAACTACGGCATCGGCTTCGCGGGCATGATCCTCGGCCTGCTGATGACCATGGGCTGGCGCTAGCACCGCCTGCCACCTGCCCCCGGACACTGGGTTCGGGGGCTTTTTCATGTCAAACTTTCTTTCCACAGCCTGTGGATAAACCTGTGCACAAACTCCACAACTCGATAACATGTTCAATCGAACACGTCGTGTACTGCATGTTTAGGCGTGCTCATCAGATCAGGTTCGAAAAATCACGTCCATGTGATTTATCCACTTGTGGACAACTCCTGTGGAATTAGAAGACCATCGTGGACATCGGGATCGTGGGAACCCACGCCGCGACTATCGCTACAGCAAGACCCGCCCACGCGGCGATCCACCGGGAGCGGTTGCTTGTCGACGTCAACGGCCACGCCAGCAACGCGCCCCACACAAGCCCGCCCGCATGCCCCCAAAAGCTCACGTTCGAGGCGAGGAAGGTGTAGGCAACGTTGACGAGGATGAGGATGATGGGGGCGCGGAGGTCGGCGGAGCGTCGATAAGCAATTGCTACTAACACCGCCATGAGTGCGTACAGCGCGCCTGAGGCACCCGCGGTGGGCACCGCGAAGTTGAACGCGAGCACCGACGCCGAGGAGGCGACCACGAACGCGAGGTACGCCACGGCGTAGGGGCCGGTGCCGACGAAGCGCTCAATCTCGGAGCCCACCAGCACCAGCAGCATCATGTTGAGAAACAGGTGCGTGATGTCGAGGTGCAAGAACCCGGCGGTGAGAATACGCAGGTAACCGGGGCCGTCGACGTAGGGGCCCCAAAGGATCATGTTCTCCGCGATCGGGGAATTCCACACCACGTCGGTGATCGAACGGGCTTGGATCGCGGTGACGATGAAGACGAAGGTGCACAGCGCGGTGAAGAGGGCTGTTGCCGGGGCGCCCTTGAACTGTTGTTTCAGCATGATCTCCTCAGCATGGCAGAAAAAACGCCCCCGCTGTTGGAGCGGGGGCGGCAGTGCCTTGGCGGCGCGAGGTTAGTTGACCTCAACGGACTCGATCACGACGTCCTCGACCGGGCGGTCCATGCGGCCGGTCTGCACGCCTGCGATCTCGTCAACAACCTTGCGGGATGCCTCGTCGGTGACCTCACCGAAGATGGTGTGGCGGTTGTTCAGCCACGGGGTGGCGTCCACGGTGATGAAGAACTGGGAGCCGTTCGTGCCCGGGCCAGCGTTGGCCATAGCCAGCAGGTACGGGCGGTCGAAAGAGAGCTCCGGGTGGAACTCGTCGGCGAACTGGAAGCCCGGGCCGCCGGTGCCGGTACCAGTCGGGTCACCACCCTGGATCATGAAGCCCGGGATGATGCGGTGGAAGATCGCACCGTTGTAGAACGGGCCCTCGTTGCTGCCGGACGCGTTCTGCGTGGAGTACTCGCGCTCGCCGGTGGCCAGGCCGGTAATGGTCTCGACCGTCTTCGGCGCGTGGTTGCCGAACAGGTCGACCACAATGTCGCCGTGGTTCGTGTGGAACGTCATCGTCTGTGTCTTCTGAGTCATGGGTTCAAGCGTACGCGGGTTCACTCGCTCGGGTTGCCGGTGGTGGTCAACCACGGGGCAAGTGAGCGGAGAGTGTGGGTGGATTATGCGCGGCATAATTTCGTCCCACCCGTCTCAGACGTCACAGGTCCCGAAGAGATCCACCGGGGCCATTATGCGCGGCATAATTGCGTCCCACCCGTCACGCTCCCACCAGCCACGGCCATGAGAGCACTAGGGTCGTAAAACCCCAGGCGATTATGCTTCGCATAATTTTGCACCACGAGCACCACGTGTCACACGCCCAGGTCAGCGGCCGTACGTGGATTATGCGCGGCATAATTTCGTCCCACCCGTCACGCTCGCACCAGCCACGGCCATGAGAGCACTGGATGTAAAACCCCAGGCGATTATGCCTCGCATAATTTCGCACCACGAGCACCACGCGTCACACGCCCAGGTCAGGGGTCGAAAGCAGATTATGCGCGGCATAATTTCGTCCCACCTACCACAACCGTTAAAGGGTCAGGACGGAATGAGATAACCCCTTCGTTGCGACCGACTCTCCACGAGTCGGCTGGCTCCGAAGGGGTTCAACTGCAGCCTGGCTCCCGCCTTGTTACAGCCCGCCGACGACCTCGTCGCGGGCGGCGACCAGGTTGCGCAGCGACGGGTCGACCTCGGCGTAGCCGCGGGTCTTCAAGCCGCAGTCCGGGTTCACCCAGAGGCGCTCGGTCGGCACGTGCTTGAGCGCTGCGCGCAGCAGGCCGGCGATCTCCTCCTGGCTCGGCACGCGCGGCGAGTGGATGTCCCACACGCCGGGGCCGATCTCGGAGTGGAAGGACTCGTCGATGTCCTCAAGCAGCTCCATCTTGGAGCGGGCGGCCTCGATGGAGGTCACGTCCGCGTCCAGCGCCGCGACGGCGTCGATGATCTGGCCGAACTCGGAGTAGCAGAGGTGGGTGTGGATCTGGGTCTCCGGGTTCGCCTGCAAGGAGACCAGGCGGAAGGCGCGCACGGCCCAGTCGAGGTAGGCCTGGCGGTCGTCGGCACGCAGCGGCAGCAACTCGCGCAGCGCGGGCTCGTCGATCTGGATGACCTTGATGCCGGCCTCCTCCAGGTCGCGGACCTCGTCGGCGAGCGCGACACCGATCTGGTCGGCGGAGACGGACAACGGAACGTCGTCACGCTTGAAGCTCCAGGCCAGGATGGTGACCGGGCCGGTGAGCATGCCCTTGACTGGCTTGTCGGACAGGGACTGGGCGTACTTCGCCCACTCCACCGTCATCGGGGCCGGGCGGGAGACATCGCCAACCACGATTGGCGGGCGGGTGCAGCGGGAACCGTAGGACTGGACCCAGCCGTTCTCGGTGACCACGAAGCCGTCGAGCAGCTCCGCGAAGTACTGCACCATGTCGTTGCGCTCCGCCTCGCCGTGGACGAGGACGTCGAGGCCGATCTCCTCCTGCAGCTCAATGACCTGCTTGATCTCCTGCTTGAGCGCCTCGGTGTACTGCTCGTCGGTCAACTCGCCGGCCTTGTGGTCGGCGCGCGCCTTACGGATCTCCGGGGTCTGCGGGAAGGAGCCGATCGTGGTGATCGGCAGAGCCGGCAGGCCGAGCGCGTCGCGCTGGACCTGGTTGCGCTCGGCGAACTCCGGCGCACGCTGCACGCTGCCCTCCGGCAGCTCGGCGACGCGGTTCTGCACAGCCTCGTTGTGGGTGCGCTCGGACTCGGAGCGGGTGCGCACAGCGCGGTCGGAGCGGCTGAACGCCTCGGCAGCCTGCTCCTCGCCGGCGACCAGCGCGAGGATCTCGGCGGTCTTCTCGTCTGCGAACGAGAACCAGTTCGCGACGTCCACCGGGATGTTCTTCTCGGCGCCTAGGGTGTGCGGCACGTGCTGCAGGGAAGTCGAGGTGGTCACGGAAACGCCCTCGCCCAGCGAAGCCAGGATCTCGGCCTTTGTGCGAAGGTCGGCGGCCCAGACATTGCGGCCGTCGATAAGACCTGCCACCAGTGTGGTCCCGGCAGCCTTCTCGGCAACCTGGGTGCGCACCTTCTCCACGTAATCCGGGTCGGCGTCGAGCGTCCACGGGGAGAGGTCGACCTGGAGCGCCTCCGGGGCGAGCTCGCCGAGCACCGGCAGGGCCTCGCGGGCGGCGCCGTACGGCGTGGTCAGGTACACGTTCGGGCGGTCCTTCTCGCCCAAGAGCTGGGACCAGGCCTGGCGCAGGTAGGACGCGATCTCGGCGTCCGGGGTGGACAGGTCTGCGACCACAGCCGGCTCGGCGATCTGCACCCACTCCACGCCGGCTGCCTTCAGCGCGCGGAAGACCTCGGCGTAGGCCTCCACCAGGCTCGGCAAAAGCGACCACTCGGCCGGCTTGGACAGCGCAAGCAGCGTCACCGGGCCGACGAGGTAGGGGCGCACAGTGTGGCCAGCTTCGCGGGCCTCCTCCACCAGGCGCACAATGCGCTCCGGTGCAGGCGCGATCTCCTGGCCCTCAGCGATCTCGGGCACGAGGTAGTGGTAGTTGGTGTCGAACCACTTGGTCATCTCCAGCGGCACGCGCTCGGCGTTGCCCCGGGCCAGCGCGAACTCCTCGTCTAAGTCGGTGCCGCCCGCAACCAGACCGACGGTCAGCGCGGTCTCGAGCACCTGGTCGTAGTAGGCCACGTCGGCGGGGATGGCGTAATCCTCGGTCAGGCCGAGGTCGCGCAGGTGGTTGTAGGTGTCGATGCGCAGTGCGCGGGTGGTGGAGCGGAACGTCTCCGCGTCGATGCGGCCCGCCCAGTAGGACTCGAGCGCGCGCTTCAGCTCGCGGTTTGCGCCGATGCGCGGGTAACCCTCGATTGTTGCCTTAGGAAAGTTCATGGTTGTCCTTTTCGTGGATGCCGATACGCTGGAGCAGGTCGCGCGTCACGGCGAGGTTGTTGTGTGTGTAAATGTGCAAGCCCCCAGTGCCCGCATCCAGAATGGTGCGCGCGAGCTCGGCGGACAGTTGCATGCCCAGCTCGTACTCTTCTTCGGGGGTTTGAGCGGAGCTCAGCTGCTTTTCGACGCCCACCGGCACCTCCAGCCCCGACAACTGCCCCATCCGCCGCGCCCTTTGAAGGCTGGTGATCGGCATGATGCCGGGAATGAGCGGGATGCGGACACCCGCCATGCGGGCCACGTCCACGAACTCGAGGAAGTCGTTGGCGTCGAAAAACAGCTGCGTGATGGCGAAATCCGCCCCGAGACGCTGCTTGGCCAGCAGGACGTCTAAGTCGTGATCGAAGTTCTTGCTCTCCGCGTGCCCGCTCGGGTAGCAGGCCACCGACAGCGCGAGTTTGCCCGCGGCGAGGTGGAAGGCCTCCTCCTCCTGGATCTCGTTGATCAGGTTCAGAAGATCCGTGGCGTACGGCAAGTACCCGTCGGGCAGGCGGGATTGCCCCGGCTGGAGGTCTCCCCGGAGCGCGAGGAAACCCCGCACGCCGGCGTCGATAAGCTGCCTGATCCAACGCTCCAACTCGGCGCGCGTGCCTGCGGTGCAGGCCAGGTGCGCGATCGGACGCAGGTCGGTGGTGTTGGCGAGGCGCTGGATCAGCGCGGAAGTGCCTTCCAACCAGTCGCTACGCATCGAGCTGGTCACCGACACGTAGTCGGGGTGGTAGGCGGCGAGGCCGTCAATCAGCTCGGTGAGTTTCGCCTCGTCCGCATCGTGGCGCGGCGGGATCAGCTCAAAGCTGAGCGCCGTGCGGGTGCGGCCGCGGTGTCGCGCCGGTGCGCCGTTATGCGCTTCGTCGTGGCTGTCTAAAGGTGCCGAGGCAGACAGCCGCGTCGAAGCAGAGTTCCCACGCATGGAAATGCACTGCCTTTCGATCTTGATAGGGCGGCTGGCCGGGCTCGGCACTTACGCATCAACCGTTTTGCAACGGTGCTTGTGAAACTTATTGCGGTGGTTTTTCACCCACAATGTACCTCTCGGTCTGTTTGATGTTTGTGCAGGTAGTGTCAGTTTTGATCGTGAATATAAAAGGGCGCGGTGGACAGCTTGGTACGGTCTTGCACCCGGGACTCGGCCGCGCGGATTTCGGTACGGTTGGGAAGCGAATGTCAACGTGGCACACAACACGAGGAGTGAGACCCATGAACCCGATGATCAAGCTGGCGCTCAAGGGCGCGACCGGCGCATACGCTTACTACCGCAACTCGAACCGCAAGCGCGAGAGCGACATCTACGATTCGCTGCTGGACAACCTACGCAAGGGCAACCTGAACAACCTGCACAAGGACGCCAACCTGGATGACCTCGAGGACGTGATCGACGCTGCCCGCCTCGAGGCCGGCGAGATTACCCGCGACCTGCACGACAGCCTCGACCGCCGGCGCGCGGCCTTCGCCGCGGCAGCTCCGGACCGGGAGGCCCGGCGCAAGGCGCTGAAGCAGGACGCGAAGGCCCGCAAGAAGGAGAACTCCTCCGGCGGCGCTGGGAAGGCTATCGGCGCCGTGCTGGGCCTCGCCGGTGCTGCGGCCGCTGGCTGGGCAGTGTGGGAGTACTGGCTCTCGGACAAGCTGGCCGAGAACGACAAGAAGACGGTGAAAACCGTGAAGACTCAGACCACGCCGGCGGCGAAGCCGGCCGGAAGCACCAAGCTGGTGTACTCCACCACCACCGAGGACGCGGGCAACGAGATGCGCCCGAAGGCCGACCTCAGCGGCTCCGCCGGCCCGCTGGGCGAGGAGCCGGCCGTGCGCGACGAGGAGCTTTTGTCCTCCATCGACGAGCAGCTGACCACCCTCGACGCGCTGGACGACGATCAGCGTGAGGCCACCACGCCGCACCACTCCTCCAGCTCCAGCGACGTGCTGCACGACACCGGCTCCGGCAACCGCAGCGACAAGGTCTCCGACGCCGACACCACCATCGGCGCCTCCGGCCGCCACGAACTGCGCAAGGACGCCGAGGACAAGAACTAGAGGTTCGCTGCCGCTGCCTGCCGCCACGCGGCGAGCAGGTGGCGGACGAGGCGCTGGCGCACGTCCGGGAAGAGCTCGGTGAACTTCGGGTCCATCGGGCGGGTCACCACGATCAGCTCGGTCGCTAACTCGACGGCGGACAGGGACGGGTCCACCAGCCCGCAGCCGGCGGCCTTGTCCAGCAGGACCTCAATGTCGGCGAAAAAGCGCGTGCGCGTGTCGTCGGCTTCGGCCACGGTAGGCAGCTCGTTCACCATCTCGGACACGAGCATGCCCACCCCGTAGTCCACCAGCGTCCAGACAAATTCCTCCCACTTAGCGGCGGGGTCTTCGTCGAAGCCGTCGACGGTTGCGGCCAGAAACTCGCTGAACAGGTCCATGAACCCGAGCGCGCACGCCTGCTGCAGGTCGGCGCGCGAGGGGAAATGGCGGTAGAGCGTCGCGATGCCGACGCCGGCGTCGGCGGCAACGCTCTCAAGCGTCACCAGCGAGGCCGGCCTAGTGCGAAACTGCGCCATCGCGGCGTGGACGATCTGGGATCGTTTGAGGCGGGCGTCGGCACGCAAAGGATCCTCCTTTTGACACCGATCGAACGGGCGACGATGATATCACCTGTTCTAAGTGATAGCTAACCCTCCATTTGGAGTCAATATGACCGTGATACTTACTGCAGACGAGCTGGTGGTGCGCGAAGGCGCGACCCCGGTCTCGCTCGTTGCCGAGGAGGGGCTGACCATCCTGCAGACGAAGCGCGAGACGGGCGGCTCACTCATCGCCATGTCGCTCGCCGGCAGGTACAAACCCTATTCCGGCACTGTTGACGGCCCCGGATTCAAGCGCACCGCGCTTGCCGGGGTCGAGTTCATCGACAAACTTGAGCGCCAGGTTTCCGCGCGCGAATCGATCCGCGAACAGGTGGCCTGGGCGCAGCCGTTTTTGGCCCGCACTCCGAAAGACATCATGAGTCACAAGCTTGTCCAGCCCTGGCTCGAGCCGCTGCGGCTTGAAGATCTGGATGTGGACAAGCCGGTTGGCAAGATCGGCGTGATGGACCGCTTCCGCCTGCGCATTATGCTCGGCCTCGTCGCCCGGCCAAACGCCGAGCTTCTAGTGGTCGACGACATTGACCAGCTGAAGAAGATGAGCCTGCGCCACGAAATCCTGCTCGACCTGCAGGAAGTGGCGAGGCGTGTGCCCGTGATCGCAACGACCGTGAATGAGGAACTATGAGCGGACTGCATATTGGTACAAACTTCCGGAAGTTCTTCCACGGCACCCTGCCGCCTTTGGCGCTCATCGCCATCTCGCTTCTGCCGCTGCTCTTCGGCGGCCTGTTCGTGTGGAGCTACTTCGACCCGCTGGGCAACTTTGACAAGATCCCGGTCGCCTTGGTCAACTCCGACGACGGCGAGGCTGGCGACCAGGTGGTCGATGAGCTCCTAGAACAGTCGCCGATGGACTTCCACCTGGTCAGCGCCGATGAGGCTCGCCAGGGTGTCGAAGACGGCACCTACTACCTGGCCATGGAAATCCCCTCGGACTTCACCGACGCGGCCACGAGCGTGAACTCGGACGACCCACGCCAGGCAAAAATCAACGTCACGCTGAACGAGACGAACGGCTTCATCCCGACCATGCTGGGCAACATCGCCTCCTCCCAGGTGGCGGAGGCGGTTTCCAGCACCGTCGGCGCGGAGGTGGTCGACCAGCTCTTCGTCGGCTTCAACACCATCGGCGAGGGCATGGACCAAGCGGCCGAAGGAGCAGGGAAGCTTCATGACGGCGCCTCCAAGGCCAAAGACGGCGGCGAGCAGCTCGACGAGGGCGCAACCAAGCTCGACGACGGCCTGCAGGAGTTCAACTCCCAGCTGCAGAAGATGCCGGACGCGGCGGCGAAGCTGGACGACGGCGTCGGCCGCCTGCAGGACGGCGCCACCAAGCTCAGCGATGGAATCAACACCGCCGCCGACGGCTCCCAACAGCTCGCGTCCGGTCTCGGTGAACTGCAGTCCGGCACCGATACCCTCGGCGAGGGCGCGGCGAAGGTTGCCGGCGGCGTGGACAAGATCACCGGCGTGGCTGGCTCTCTAGGCGAGGCGCAGCAGGCGCTCAACGACATCGACGCCAACCTGGCGCAGGTCATCGCCGACCTGGACGCCTCCCCCATCCCGGGCACCGAAATCATCGCCGACCAGGCCCGCGCCATCCGCGTGCAGATCAACTCCGGCGCGCTTTCCGCCGTGACCGGCAACGACCTGGTCAGCCAGATGATTCAGCTGCAGCAGGGCGCACACGAGATCGCGAACCAGCTGCAGAACCCCGAGGCGAAGTACCGCTCCGGCGTGGACAAGGCCGCGGCTGCGTCCCAGCAGCTCGCCGCCGGTTTGGCGCAGCTCCAGGGCGGCACCGGCACCCTGATGGCCGGCGTGACCCAGCTCAAGGACGGCACCAGCCAGCTGGTGATTGCGGCGAACACGGCTTCCGACGCGTCGTCCAAGCTGGCCTCCGGCTCCAACCAGCTGGTGGTGGGGCTCGGCTCGCTTAACGACGGCCTCGTCCAACTCTCCGACGGCACCGGTGAGCTTTCCATGAAACTTTCCGACGGCGCCGAGCAGGCACCCCGTTGGGAGAGCGACCGCCTCGACAACGCCGTCGAAGCAGCCTCCCGCCCAGTCGTGGTCAACCAGGTCGGCGACTCCGTGACCTTCTTCGGCCGCGGTCTCTCCCCGTTCTTCCTGGCCCTGTCCCTGTGGTTCGGCGGCCTGATCATGTTCATGGTGCTGCCGCCGCTGTCGCGCCGCGCGATCGACTCCGGCACGCCGGCCTTCCGCGCCGCGTTCAACACGCTGATCCCCGCCTACCTCATCGGTCTGGCCCAGGTTGTTGCCCTGTGGATTGTCCAGGTGTTCGTCCTCGACGTGGAGCCGGTGCACCCAGGCTGGTTGTTCCTAGTGCTGATGATTTCCTCGTGGGCGTTCCTCACCACAATCTTCGCCATCAACACGATCTTTGGCGTCTCGGTAGGCCGCCTCGTCACCATGGCGATGATGTCGCTGCAGCTCGTCGCGTCCAACGGTTTGTACCCGCCGGAGGTGCAGCCGGAGTTCATCCAGTGGCTGCACCGCCTCGACCCGATGACCTACGTGGTGGATCTGACCCGTATCGCGCTCTTCGGCACGACCCCCACCGATCCGCGCATGGCCCGCGCGATCATTGTGCTGGTCTGCCTCGCGGTGGGCTCGTGGCTGGTGGCCAGCTTCGGCCTCATCCGCCTGCGCCAGATCCGCGAGAAGGACATCCACCCGGAGATCTCCGTGTAAGTTCTTCAACCTCCCTGGCTCTGGCCTCGTGGGCAGCTGCTGGTCAGGCGCGATCCCCCGATTGCGCTTCCCCCGGTGCAGCTGCCCGCTTTTCTTTTCCCCCGGGTTCCCCCGGTC